>NZ_JAHQRJ010000001.1:3600000-3900000 GCF_019052805.1 Noviherbaspirillum sp. L7-7A | reverse complement strand
GCACTGGACGTGGTCGACTACTACGCCGACCTCGGCATCAGCCACCTGTACGCATCGCCCTTGCTGTCGGCCCGCAAGGGCTCGACTCATGGCTATGACATCGTCGACCCGACCCGCATCAGCCCCGCGCTGGGCGGCGAGGAAGCGCTGAAGAAGCTGGTGGCCAAACTGCGCCAGCGCGGCATGGGCCTGCTGCTGGACATCGTGCCCAACCACATGGGCGTGGGCGGCCCGGAAAACCCGTGGTGGCTGGACGTGCTCGAATGGGGCGCCGGCAGCCGCTATGCCCACTGGTTCGACATCGACTGGAACTCGCCCGACCCGGCGCTGAAGGGCAAGATCCTGCTGCCCTTCCTCGGCGCGCAGTATGGCGATGCGCTGAAGGACGGCCAGATCGCGCTGCGCTTCGACGACGCCACCGGCGGCTTCTGGTTCGCCCATTACGACCACCGCTTCCCGATGGCGCCATCGACCTATGCCGAGGTGCTGGCATCGGACCCGGCGCTGCTTGAAACCGCCGCGTCGATGCGCGAGGCGCAGGACAACCAGGGCGACCAGGCCGGCGCCGACGCTGCACTGCGCCAGCATGAGGCCAACCGCGCCCTGCTGCGCAACCTGTGGGCCAGGCCCGACGGCCGCGCCGCGCTGGAGCGGGTGCTGGCCCACTATTCGGCCGATACGCCGGACGGCCTGCAGCGGCTGCATGAATTGCTGGAACGGCAGCATTACCGCCTGACCTGGTGGCGCAACGCGGCCGAGGAAATCAACTGGCGGCGCTTCTTCGAGGTCAGCGACCTGGCCGGCGTGCGGGTCGAGGACGACGACGTGTTCGACGCCACCCATGCCTGCATCCTGCGGCTCTATGCCGAAGGCGTGATCGACGGCGTGCGGGTCGACCATGTGGACGGCATGGCGCGCCCCGCGCATTACTGCCGCCGGCTGCGCGAGAAGCTCGAAGCCCTGACCAGCCAGCGTCCGCCGGATGCGCCGGGCGGGGCGCCCTACATCGTGATCGAGAAGATCCTGACCGGCGACGAGACGGTGCGCACCGGCTGGAAGGTGCATGGCACCACCGGCTATGAATTCATGGACCAGGTCAGCGGCGTGCTGCACGACCCGCGCGGCGCCGATGCGCTGCAGCACCTGTGGGTGGAAGTCAGCGGCGATGCGCGCGACTTCGACGCCCATGTGCAGGCCGCGCGCCGCCAGCTGCTTGCCGAGAACTTCGTCGGCGAGACCGACGCGCTGGTGCGCGCGCTGCATGCGGTCGCGCGCAGCGACCTTGCCACCCGCGACGTGTCGGCCTCGTCGATACGGCGGGTGCTGACCGAGCTGCTGGTGACCTTCCCGGCCTACCGCACCTATGTGCATGACGACGGCCGCGACCAGGAAGACCATGCGCTGCTGCAGACCGCGCTGGACGAGGCCCGGCCCCGGGTGCGCGCGGCCGACCAGCCGCTCTTGGACCTGCTGGCGCGCTGGCTGGGCGGCGAGACGCCATCCTCGATCGCCGATACCGAGGCCAGGGCCCTGCGCCTGCGCGCCATCACCCGCTTCCAGCAGCTGACGCCGCCCCTGGCCGCGAAGTCGGTGGAGGACACCGCCTTCTACCGTTATGGCCGCCTCCTGTCGCGCAACGAGGTCGGCGGCGACCCTGGCCGCTTCGCATTCAGCGTGGAGGCCTTCCACAATGCCAACCTGCAGCGCCTGCGCGACTTCCCGCATACCCTGCTCGCCACCGCCACCCATGACCACAAGCGCGGCGAGGATGTGCGCGCCCGGCTGGCCGTGCTGTCGGAGCTGCCGCAGGCATGGAGCGAATCGGTGCGCAAGTGGATGACGCAGCACCAGCCGCTGCGGGTCGACCTCGGCGCCGGCCAGTTCGCCCCGTCCGCGCCCGACCAGGCCATGCTGTACCAGATGATCGTCGGCGCCTGGCCGCTGCAGCTGGCGCCGGAAGACCATGAGGGCCTGAAAGCCTATGCCGGGCGGGTCGCCGACTGGCAGGAAAAGGCCTGGCGCGAAGCCAAGCGCCAGACCAGCTGGGTCATGCCCAATGCCGCCTACGAGCAGGGCTGCCGCGACTTCCTGATGCGCCTGATGGATGCCGGCAGCTGCGCCCCCTTCATACGCGATTTGCGCACCTGGGTCGACCGCCTGGCCCTGCCGGGCGTGTGCAACAGCCTGACACAGGCCGTGCTGCGCCTGGCCTCGCCCGGCGTGCCCGACCTGTACCAGGGCGCCGAGTTCTGGGACCTGAGCCTGGTCGACCCCGACAACCGCCGGCTGGTCGACTACGACGCCCGCCGCAGCGCCCTGGCCGCGGCCGACACGCAGCAGGACTTCGACCGCATGCTGTGGCAGAAGGCCCAGATCAAGCAGCCGCTGATACAGCGGGTGCTGCAGCTGCGGGCCACGGAACCCGCGTTGTTCGATGAAGGCGACTACCTGCCGCTGCAGGCGCGCGGCGCCAAGGCCGAACATGTGGTGGCCTTCCTGCGCCGCCATGGCGGCCGCACGCTGCTGGTTGCCGCCCTGCGGCTGCCGGCGCAGGGACCGCAACCCGGCTCAGGCGAGTGGGGCGATACGTGTCTGATGCTGCCTGAAGCCGTGGCGCAGTGGGCCGATGCCCTGTCGGATGGCGCGGTGCCAGATGGCGGGCGGGCCCTGCCGCTGGACGCGCTGCTGGGCGAAAGGCCGGTTGCGGTGCTGATAAGCCAATAAGAGCCATCCACTGTAATACCCGTCAGCATGCGTAGGGCGGAATACCCCGAAGAAGCATTCCGCGGAACCGCCGACCAGCCGGCACCGGTGTATGTCGCCCGACCCACCGGCCACGGCGCAGCCACCTGCGCCCGGTGAAATATCGACTTCAGGCAGCAAGCGTAGCCTGGATGAGGGAAGCGAAATCCGGGTCACGTTCAATGACTGTCGCCCTGAGGACCTACCGTAACGGCAACATCATCGCCCGCTCGATCCTGTGACAACGCAGATTGAAAAGGCTTGCAAGGTGCGCCCCGGGTTTCGCTTGCGCTCAACCCAGGCTACGCCTGCTACACCTGCTAGCGGTAGTTTGTTGAAAGGAGTGGACTGATGGTCTAGGCTGGTGGCAGGAGGTATGCTGCCATGACTGCCCGCCGTCCTTGCCCGCCAGCACCCGGTCCACTCGAAGATTACGCAACGCACTTCGATCCCTTGTTTCATTCGCTGGCGCAACGTCATCACTTTCGCACTTATCTTGCTGGTCTGCTGGCACCGCGCGACCGGCCCAAGACGCTCACGGCATTAGCCGGTGCCGAGCCGCTCGTCGAGGCGCAGACAGCGCCCGTACAGCAACTGCAGTTCTTCCTCTCCGAGTCCTGTTGGGATGCCGACCTCATCACGATGCGGACATTACAGTTGCGGGGAGACGATTCGCTCACAGCAAGTGATGCTGATGGGGTTCTTGTCATTGATCACACTGGCGACCGTAAGGATGGCTATGCCACCGACCATGAAGCACGTCAGTACCTGGGGTCAGTCGGCAAGGTCGATAACGGCATCGTCGCGGTCACGACCTTATGGGCCAATGAGCAGCGGTATTATCCCTTGCATGTCGCCCCGTACACCCCGGAAAGCCGACTGGCAGACGGCAAGAAAGATCCTGCCTTCCGTAGCAAGCCATAAATTGCCCTGGCTCTGGTGGAACGGGCATTGGCTGCTGGCATTGCTTTCAAGGCCATTGTGGCCGACTGCTTTTACGGCGACCATCGCGAACTCGTGGCGGCACTGCGGCAACGCCGGCTGCCCTTTGTGCTGTCTCACCGCGGCACAGTAGGACGTGGTTGGGCCCCTGCCGATGTTGCCTACTCCTTCAACGAAGCGATTGAGGAACTGCATTCACGCGACTGGCACAAGGTGACGCGCCACTTCCGGGACGGCTATGTCGAACAATGGTGGGCTGCGGAACTGACCTTCCTGAGGTATGGCCCTGGCAAGCCGGTGCGCGCCATTTGCGCCACCACCGACCGCAGCACGTTACCGGAGCCGTCGACCTGGTACCTGACGACGAACCTGCCGCTCGAGGCGGCTCCTTTGGCAAAAGTGGTGCCGTTGTACGGCTTGCGGCATTGGGTTGAGCAAGGCTACAAGCAAATGAAGGATCAGCTTGGCTGGGCCGACTTCATGGTGCGCAATGACCGGGCGATTCGCCGCCATTGGGTGCTGGTGTGCTGTGCCCTTGCCTTCTGCTGGTGGCAGGAAGCACAGCAAGCGCGCCTGCATAATCCGGACACTTCCCCGGTGCGAAAAAAAAAGCCAAGCCGTTCGTCTGCCAATGCGATGTCGCTGGCCGCGCCTGCTGCGTTCGGTACGGGCATGGTTGACACCGCTGCACTGGCTCACGCGCTGCTGGCATGCCTGCTTCGCCAAGCCCCCGCCTGCCGAACTGGCTGCTTTGGTGAAATTCCTTATTGGGAACGACGGAATCAACCTTCATCTCCGTCTTTAACAAACTACCGCTAGAGCGCATTTGTTCTGACTTGCGTCATTAAAGAATTAAAACTCTGGAGTTTGGCGAACGATCAAAGCCGTATTCAGCGACAGGAGTACGGCGATGGTTTGGCATATAGGACAAGCCTACGGGCAAGATTTGCGCGACCGGGTACTGAATGCCAAAGGCAGCATTCGGGAAGTGGCAGCGCGCTTTGGCGTGAGTAAGTCGTATGTCGCCAGGGCCCGTTCGCGGCGACGCCGCCATGGCGAGGATGCGCCCGGGATGCAATGCAATCATGTGCCGCTCAAACTCAGCGGCCTGGAACAAGCCTTGGCCAATCAGGTGGCCGCCGTGAACGACTGGACTCTGCAGCAGTTATGCGATTGGATGCGGACTGAGCATGGTATCCGGGTCGGAGTGAGCACCATGTGGAAGAGCTTGGCGCGGCTGGGCCTAAGCCTGAAAAAAAGTCACTCCATGCCAGCGAACAGACGCGCCCGGACGTAGCGCAGGCAAGAGCGGCATGGCAGGCCAGCCAGCCTGACACGCCGGCGAGCCGCCTGGTCTTTCTTGACGAAACCTGGGCCAGCACGACTATGACGCCGACCCGTGGTCGTGCGCCGATTGGCAAGCGCTGTTTGGGACGGGCACCGTACGGGCACTGGAAAACCACGACGTTTGTGTGCGCCTTGCGCACCACAGGATTGGTCGCTCCGCTGGTACTGGATGGCCCGATCAATGGCCTGGCTTTCCGGGCATGGGTAGAACAGATGCTGGCTCCCGAACTGCGTCCCGGCGATATTGTGGTGATGGACAATCTTGGCTCGCACAAGGTCACGGGTATCGCCGAAGCAATTCAGGCCACCGGCGCCCAGTTGCGTTACCTGCCGCCTTACAGCCCTGATTACAATCCAATCGAACAGGTCTTTGCCAAGCTTAAAACACTGCTCAGGAAAGCAGCCAGGCGCACTGTCGACACACTGTGGACCACGATCGGCGACCTGCTTGATCGATTCCCTCGCGACGAATGCGAGCGCTATATCCGCCATGCGGGTTATGGACAGTCAGAATGAAAACGCTCTAGCGGTAGTTTGTTAAAGACGGAGATGAAGGTTGATTCCGTCGTTCCCAATAAGGAATTTCACCAAAGCAGCCAGTTCGGCAGGCGGGGGCTTGGCGAAGCAGGCATGCCAGCAGCGCGTGAGCCAGTGCAGCGGTGTCAACCATGCCCGTACCGAACGCAGCAGGCGGGGCCAGCGACATCGCATTGGCAGACGGACGGCTTGGCTTTTTTTTCCGCACCGGGGAAGTGTCCGGATTGTGCAGTCGCGCTTGCTGCGCTTCCTGCCACCAGCAAAAAGCAAAGGCACAGCACACTAGCACCCAGTGGCGGCGAATCGCCCGGTCACTGCGCACCATGAAGTCTGCCCAGCCAAGCTGATCCTTCATTTGCTTGTAGCCTTGCTCAACCCAGTGCCGCAGGCCGTACAACCGCACCACTTCTGCCAAAGGAGCCGCCTTGAGCGGCAGGTTGGTCGTCAGGTACCAGGTCGACGGCTCCGGTAACGTGCTGCGGTCGGTAGTGGCGCAAATGGCGCGCACCGGCTTGCCAGGGCCATACCCCAGGAAGGTCAGTTCCGCAGCCCACCATTGTTCGACATGGCCGTCCCGGAAGTGGCGCGTCACCTTGTGCCAGTCGCGTGAATGCAGTTCCTCGATCGCTTCGTCGAAGGAGTGGGCAACATCGGCAGGTGCCCAACCACGTCCTACTGTGCCGCGGTGTGACAGCACAAAGGGCAGGCGGCGTTGCCGCAACGTTGCCACGAGTTCGCGATGGTCGCCGTAAAAGCAGTCGGCCACAATGGCCTTGAAGGCAATGCCAGCAGCCAATGCCCGCTCCACCAAAGCCAGGGCAATTTGTGGCTTGCTACGGAAGGCAGGATCTTTCTTGCCGTCTTCCAGTCGGCTTTCCGGGGTGTACGGGGCGACATGCAGAGGATAATACCGCTGCTCATTGGCCCATAAGGTCGTGACCGCGACGATGCCGTTATCGACCTTGCCAACCGAACCCAGGTACTGACGTGCTACATGGTCGGTGGCATAGCCATCCTTACGGTCGCCAGTGTCATCAATGACAAGAACCCCATCAGCATCACTTGCTGTAAGCGGATCGTCCCCCAGCAACTGCAATGTCCGCATCGTGATGAGGTCGGCATCCCAACAGGACTCGGAGAGGAAGAACTGCAGTTGCTGTACGGGCGCTGTCTGCGCCTCGACGAGCGGCTCGGCACCGGCTAATGCCGTGAGCGTCTTGGGCCGGTCGCGCGGTGCCAGCAGACCAGCAAGATAAGTGCGAAAGTGATGACGTTGCGCCAGCGAATGAAACAAGGGATCGAAGTGCGTTGCGTAATCTTCGAGTGGACCGGGTGCTGGCGGGCAAGGACGGCGGGCAGTCATGGCAGCATACCTCCTGCCACTAGCCTAGACCATCAGTCCACTCCTTTCAACAAACTACCGCTAGGCCTGCTTTGGCAGGGTGGCATACCCCGAAGGGGCATTCCACGGAACGGCTTTCCCATGGCGGTCGCGTTGCTCGTCGCATGAAGGCGGCTATGGTCTCCATCCGGTAAATCGATTCGTTGGCAGGCGCCATCTACCAAGACGCATGCTTTGCACCATGCGTGATCGCCGACCTCGCAACGGCACCTGAAGCCACTCGACCAAGTCAATTCCTTTCTTCAACCCGATTGCAACAAACCAGGCACTTACCCCGGCGGCAGGAACCGCCGAAATTTGCGAGAATGGCGGCGATTGCAAGATTGCCTTTATTCACCTCAGCCGGCCCGCACGCCGCTTTCCTTGATGCAGATGCGTTTTCCTTATGACTTCCCCATCCTCATCAAACGGCATTGACGTTACTTCCTGCGACCGCGAACCGATCCATATTCCGGGCGGCATACAGCCGCACGGCTTCCTGATCAATGTCAATCCGGAAGACTTCAGCGTGCGCCAGGTCAGCGAGAATGCGACCGCGCTGTTCGGACGCGACATTTCCGCCATTCTCGGTCGCCGCCTCGACGACCTGATCGGCACCGAGCATGCCGACCTCGTGGCGCGCGCCCTGCTCAATGCCAGCGCGCTGGCGCAGCCGATCTACGTCGGCGCGATCGAAGTAGGCAGGGTCGGCTACTTCGACGTGATCGCCCATCGCTGCAACCATGCCACCCTGATCGAGTTCGAGCCGGTGAAGCGCAGCGGCGCCGCCGATTTCCGCCTGCTCTATACCCTGATGGGCCGTTTCCTGAAAACGCTGTCGCATGTCGATTCGGTCGATGCGATCTGCGAATATGCAGTGCGCACCATCAAGGAAATTACTGGCATGGGCCGGGTGTTCCTGTACAACTTCGACCAGAACGACGATGCCCGCGTGCTGGCCGAAACCCTGGATGAAGGCTATCCGTCCTACAGCGGCCAGCGCTTTCCGGCTTCGGACATTCCGCAGCAGGCGCGCCGCCTTTACCTGGCCAATCATGTCCGGCTGATCGCCGATGCCAACTACGAGCCGGCACGGCTGCTGCCGGAAACGGACCCCGGCACCGGCCAGCCAACCGACCTCAGCTTTTCCGGCCTGCGCGCAGTGTCGCCGGTGCATATCCAGTACATGAAGAACATGGGGACGATCGCCTCGATGTCGGTTTCGCTGGTGATCAAGGGCAGGCTGTGGGGCATGATCTCCTGCCACGACAAGGCGCCGCAGTTCGTGCCGTTTGAAGTGCGCACCGCCTGCGAGCAGCTTGGGCAGATCCTGGCGCTGCGCATCGAGTCCATCATCGAAGGCAATGAATACGCTTACCGGCTGCAGTTGCGCAGCAAGCTGGTCTCCATTCTTGCCGCCCTGAGCCAGGGCGAGGAATTCGTGCACAACATGAGCACGGTCTCGCATGACCTGCTGATGCTGATGCGCGCTTCCGGCGCGGCGCTGGTATTCGAAGGCAAAACCATTCTGTTCGGCGATACGCCCAGCCTTGACCAGGTTGGCCAGCTGGTGGAATGGCTGGCCGCCAGCGGCGGCGGCGAGCTCTACCACAGCAGCACGCTGCCGAAGGAATTCCCGCCGGCTGCCAGCTACTCCCCCCGCGCCAGCGGCATCCTGGCGATGTCGATCTCGCGCAACTACCGCCACTACGTGATCTGGTTCCGGCCCGAGGTGGTGCAGACCGTGGAATGGGCGGGCAATCCGGCGCACAAGGAAGCACAGCCGGAAGAGGCGCGTCCGCTGACGCCTCGCAAGAGCTTCGACACCTGGCGCGAGACGGTGCGCTGCACTTCCGAGCCGTGGCACAAGAACGAGCTTGAGGTGGCGCTGGAATTTCGCAGCGCCATCCTGGGCATCGTGCTGGCCCGGGCCGAGGAGATGGCGGGACTGGCCGACGAACTGGGCCGCGCCAACAAGGAGCTGGAATCGTTCTCCTATTCGGTGTCGCATGACCTGCGGGCGCCGCTGCGCCACATCGTGGGCTTCACCGACCTGCTGATCGAATTCGAAGGCGCCAACCTCAACGAGCGCGCCAACCGTTACCTGAGGAATATCGCCGATTCGGCCCGCTTCGCCGGCAAGCTGGTCGACGATCTGCTGAGCTTCTCGCAGATGGGCCGCTCGGCGCTGCATGCGGCCGCCACCGACATGAACCAGGTCGTGCAGGCGGCCATCAGGCGGGTGCAGCAGGATACGCAGGGCCGCAGCATCGAATGGAATGTCGGCACGCTGCCGGTGATCCGGTGCGATGCCACCTTCATCGAGCTGGCTGTCTATAACCTGGTGGCCAATGCCGTAAAATACAGCCGCAACCGGCCCGTCGCCGTCATTTCCATCCAGGCAGAGCAAACCCCGGACGAGTTCATCTTCCATGTCGCCGATAATGGGGTCGGTTTCAGCATGGACTATGCCCACAAGCTGTTCGCGGTGTTCCAGCGGCTGCACCGGATGGAGGAATTCGAAGGCACCGGCATCGGCCTGGCCAATGTGCGCCGCATCGTCGAGCGCCATGGCGGGCGGGCCTGGGCACAAGGCGT
Source organism: Noviherbaspirillum sp. L7-7A (assembly GCF_019052805.1). Taxonomy (NCBI): domain Bacteria; kingdom Pseudomonadati; phylum Pseudomonadota; class Betaproteobacteria; order Burkholderiales; family Oxalobacteraceae; genus Noviherbaspirillum; species Noviherbaspirillum sp. L7-7A. Next base: position 3,890,453 of record NZ_JAHQRJ010000001.1, on the reverse strand, counting down.
ACCCAATGAAGGCGCCGTATTTTCATTTTCAATACCGAAGCGATTACCTGTTTAAGAATGACCGCCATGCTCAAACCCATCCTGCTGGTTGAAGACAATCCCAAGGACCTTGAACTGACGTTGATTGCGCTGGAACGCAGCCAGCTTGCCAATGACGTCATCGTCGTCGAAGACGGCGCCGAGGCACTGGATTACCTGCACCGGCGCGGCAAGTATGCCGACCTGCCGCCGGGCAAGCCGGCGGTGGTGCTGCTGGACCTGAAACTGCCGAAGGTGGACGGGCTGGAAGTGTTGAAGGAAATCCGCGACTCGGCCGAGTTGCGCAGCCTGCCGGTGGTGATGCTGACCTCTTCCAAGGAAGAGCAGGACCTGGTGCGCAGCTACGAGCTGGGCGTCAATGCCTATGTCGTCAAGCCAGTGGAATTCCGCGAATTCGTCAAGGCCATCGCCGACCTCGGCATTTTCTGGGCGGTGCTCAATGAGCCGCCGCCGGGGCATACCAAGGTGCTGCGCCGGGTCTGAATTCCGTTCAGGCGGCGGCGCCGGCCGCCATCCTTTGCGACAGGCCTTCCTCGACAACGGCCTTCAGGTCCATCAGCTGATACGGTTTTTTCAGGTAATGCACGTCGATGCCATCGAGCTCTGACGAGCGGCCATAGCCGGACGCCACCGCTACCGGCATTTGCGGATAGCGCTGGCGCACCCGGTGAACGAGCTCGATGCCGGACATCTTTGGCAGCGTGACGTCGGTCACCAGCATCGCATACGGCCCGGCTTCCAGCAGGGCCAGCGCTTCCTCCGCGGTCGGCACGCCAGTGGCTTCATGGCCCAGCTCTTCCAGCATCATCAGCGTGAGATCGAGCAGGTCGGCGTTGTCTTCCACCAGCAATACCCGCGGCGCGCTGCCGGCGGGCTGCGCTTCTTCCATATCGGCGTGAGCGAATGTGTCAGCGGCTGCGTCTGATGGCGATACCGCGCGCCGGTCCAGTATCTGCCTGACCTTGGCGGCAAGCTGTTCGCGGCGATAGGGCTTGGACAGCAGGTTCACGCCAGGGTCGAGGCGGCCGCCATGCACGATCGCATTTTCCGCATAGCCCGAGGTGTACAGCACCTCGATGCCTGGCGACAGGGCGCGCGCGCGGCTGGCCAGTTCGGTGCTGCGCAGCGGGCCGGGCATCATCACATCCGAGAACAGCAGGTCAAAGCGCTTCCCGGATTCGAGAATGGCCAGTGCGGAAGCGGCATCCTGCGCCTGCACCACCTGGTAGCCCAGTCCTTCCAGCATTTCGACCACGGTCGCGCGCAGCGCCGGATCGTCTTCCACGGCAAGAATGCGTTCGCTGCCGCCGGCCGCATTCACCGGCGCGGCAGCCGGAGCCTGCTCGGCATCGGCCATGCTGCGCGGCAGGTAGACGCTGACGGTGGTGCCTTCGCCCGGCACGCTGTCGAGCACGATATGGCCGCCGCTCTGCTGCACGAAGCCATAGGCCATGGACAGGCCCAGGCCGGTGCCCTCGCCTGGCAGCTTGGTGGTGAAGAACGGTTCGAAGACCCGGCTGATGAGTTCCGGCGACATGCCGCAGCCGGTGTCGGAGACGGTGATCCGGATGTATTGTCCGGGCCGCGCTTCGGGATGCGCTGCCGTATAGCGATCGTCGAGCTCGACATTGGCCGCCGACAGCGTCAGGCGGCCGCGGCCTCGCATGGCGTCACGGGCATTGAGCACCAGGTTCAGCACCACGTTTTCGAGCTGGCTGGTATCGACCAGGCTGTTCCACAGGCCATCGGCGATCTCGGTGCGCACCTCGATATCGTCGCCCAGCGTGTGGTGCACCATCTGGTGCATGTTGCGCAGGATGCCATCCAGGCGCACCACCACCGGCTGCAGGGGCTGCTGACGGGCAAATGCCAGCAGCTGGGAAGCCAGGTTGGCGCCCCGTTCCACCGCGGCCATCGCCACCCTGATGCGCTTGCTGTCGGCTTCATGCGACTGGCATGACTGGCTGAGCAGCTGCAGGTTGCCGCCGATGATCTGCAGCACATTGTTGAAGTCGTGCGCCACGCCGCCGGTGAGCTGGCCGATGGCTTCCAGCTTCTGGGCCTGGTGCAGCGCAGCCTGGCTCAGTTCGAGTTCGCGGGTACGCTGCAGCAACTGTTCCTGGCTGGTCTGCAGCGAGGCATAGGCTTCGTCGCGTTCGGTGCGGGCGCGGTGCGCCTCGGCGTGATAACGCACCCGGGCCACCAGTTCGGCCCGTGCCGGCCACTTGACCAGATAATCATTGGCGCCGGCGGCAAAGCCGCGCACCTTCTGCTGCGGCGCGTCCTCGGACGACACCAGAATGATGGGGATCTTCGCCGTCAGCGGTTCGGCGCGCAGCTGGGTGATGACCGAGAAGCCGTCCATGGTCGGCATGCACAGGTCGACCAGGATCACGCCGGGCTGGAACCGGGTGGCGCGTGCCAGTGCCTCCCGTGCGTCGTACAGGCAATCCACCTCGATATCCGGCTCGGCGCTCAGCATCTCGCATGCCAGGCTGGCGGCAAGTTCCTGGTCGTCAATGACCAGCACGCGCAACTGGCGCTGTGATGCAGCCATGAAGTCAGCCATGAGCGGCTGAGCGAATTGACATCATTTCCTTACGACCCCGGTCATGGGCAGCCCTTTTCATCGCATTGCCTCTTTATTGCACTTTCCCCAGCCGGATATGGTCATATCTGCATAACGTGAACGTCAATGCAACTCTTGGTTTGATTGCATTTAACAAGGAATCTTTTGACGAAATCGATGTCCTGAGAACCATGTTCTTTCAAGAGGCATTGCAGATGATCAGAAAACTCCTTCTCTCTGTCCTGTGCGCGCTATCCGTCTCGGCAACGGCTTTCTCGGGAGAAGCCCGTGCGCAGGGCCAGGCTGACCAGCAGTATTGCGGAAAGCTGGCGCAGATTGGCGCAAGCGCATACCGTACGCGTGCCGACGGTTATCCGATGGACAGGGTGTTGAACGAGGTCAAGACCATTCTTCGAAGCAAACCAGAAACGCTGGAAGACGCGCAGGAAGCCATCGTGTCGATCTATGACGACCGTTCCCTCAGGTCTTCCCAGCAAGCCTATGCCAAGGTCTACGACCATTGCCGCCAGTAATGACTGGTAACACGGCTGGCAAGCGCGCCGCAGCTCAGTCGATCTCGCTGCGCGTGGCGCCGATGCGATTTTCCCTTTCCAGCTGAATCACCTGGGCCGCGGCGGAAGCCGGAAATCCCAGGCTGTGCAGCACGAACTCCGACAGCTGCAGGCCTGACTCCAGGGTTTCAGGCACTACCAGCGTTGCGCCGGCGCGCAGCAGGGCCTGCGCATGCTGCTCGTCGCGAGCCCGGGCAAACAGCCGTACCTGCGGATAATCGCGCCGGATCGCCCGCGCCGCATGCAGCACCGATGCCGGATGGTCCATGGTCAGCACGATGGCCGCCGCATGCTGGGCATGAACGCGGCGCAGCAGCTCGCCGCGCGCGGCGTCGCCATAGTGCAGGCGGCCCGCATGCTCCTGCAGTTGCGCCACTAGTTGCGGATTGTTGTCGATGGCGGCATAGGCGATGCCCTGCCTGTCAAGGATCTGGGCCAGCATGCGGCCGATGCGGCCGAAGCCGACGATCACCACATGCCCCTTCTGCGGCGCGGCGGCATGGCCTGCGGCGGCAGGCAGCGGATGCTGCTCCTGCCACCAGTCGCCGAAGGCGCGGCCCAGGCGCGCCATGGCCGGCGTGGCGAACATGCTGCAGGCCACCACCAGCGTCATGAACTGCCCCACGTCCGGCGCCAGCAGCCGGCTGGCAACCGCCTGGCCCACCACGATGAAGGCGAATTCGCCGCCCTGCCCCAGCAGCAAGCCGCCTTCGACCGCCCGTCCGGTGGAAAAGCCGCCCAGGCGCAGCACCGCGCCCGTCACCAGCGCCTTGATGGCGAACAGGCCCGGCACCGATAGCGCCAGCCAGAGCGGCGTGCTGGCCGCTTCCCGCATATCGACCTGCATGCCGACCGACATGAAGAACAGCCCCATCAGCAGGCTGCGAAAGGGCGCGATCACCACCTCTACCTCATGCCGGAATTCGGTTTCCGCCAGCAGCAGGCCGGCCAGGAATGCGCCCAGCGCAAGCGACAGCCCGGCGGCGGCGGTCAGCGCGGCAATGCCAAGGGTGATCAGCAGCGTCAGCGCCATGAAGATTTCCGGCTGGCGCTGGCGCAGGAACATGTGCAGCAGAGGCCCGATCGCGCGCCGGCCTAGCAGGTAAATCAGCACCACGGCGCCGAGCGACTTGGCCACCGCCAGCAGCACCATGGGCAGCCAGCCGGCAGCGTCGCCGCCCGTGGTCAGCACGCCCAGCAGGATGAAGATGGGCACGACCGCCAGATCCTGCAGCATCAGGATCGCAAATGCGGCCTGGCCCAGCGGATAGCCCAGCGCCTGGCGTTCGGTGAGCAGCTGCATTACCACTGCGGTGGACGACAGCGACAGCACCAGTCCCAGCACCAGCGCCGCTTCCATCCGGTTACCAAAGAGCCAGGCCAGAAGGCCGATCACCAGCGCCGACAGCAGCACCTGGGCGCCGCCGGCGCCGAACACCCAGCGCCGCATGGCCCACAGGCGCGAGGCCGACAGTTCCAGTCCGATCATGAACATCAGGAACAGCACACCGAGTTCGGCCAGCGGCGCAATGCCTTCCGGACGCTGGAACACGAAATAGGACAGCCAGGCATGCTGCTGCGCCCACAGTCCCAGGCCATAGGGGCCGACCAGCGCGCCTACGGCAAGAAATCCAAGCACCTGGTTGATTTTCAGACGCTGCAGCAGCGGCATCAATATGCCTGCCAGCGCGAGAAACAGCAGCGCTTCGCGCAGGAAGGGCAATGGGTCGTTATGGGGCACGTTGTTGCATCCTGATCTGATCGGTAAAGCGACGGGCTGGTCTGCGCGTCAGATCAGGAATTATTGCATCCCGGCGTGGATGGCGATCCACTGCATAAGCGCCGGGGCCGGCCGCAGGACGGCCCGCATTCAGGCGCTGGGCTTGCCGCGTGTCATGCGGATCAGGATGCGCACTACTTCACGCACGATCTGCCGGTGCGGCTCGTCGAGCAGCTGCATGTCTGCAATCAGCTTGAGGTCGATCGAACTGGCATGCGCCGCCGGATTGGGCACCTCCTTGCGGCTGGCGTCGGCGCCGAAGCGCAGCCAGTCGATGGGCACCATCAGCCAGTCGGCCAGCGTGCGCATCTTGTCTTGCGTGGGTATGGCCTCGCCGATCAGCCATTTGCGGGCCGCGTGGACAGTGATGGGCGTGCCGGGATAGCGGATGTTGAATTCCCTGGCAAGCTCGGTAGGACTGTCCGGGGAATGATGCGCCTCCCGCAGGAGTTGCTGAAGCCGCAGACTGAATTGCTCCCGCTCGCTAGAAATCTTGACCATTAAGCAACTCCATTAACTACCAGTTACACGCAGCACTTCGATTTGTTAATTTGAGTGGCTGGGCTTGAATCGAAAAAACCTGAAATTTCACACCAGTTTCCCTCGCAACCTGCCTGAGGAAACATTTACATTTTGAAACAATATAGCATAACTATATTGTTAAAAAAAACATAACTATAGATTGCAGAAGAAAATTTACTATAAGTAATATTTGTATTTGCGCTGCGTCTACTTCGGCACCGATGTCGGTATTCATGTTCGATTTGCGCAAACCTTTTGCGATTAATTTGATCTTTACTTTCTGCTCCCCTTGTCAACCACAAGGATTTTCCTGTGAAACGCACGACCGTTGATCTGGTCAATGTTCTATGAGCGAACATTCGTAACAGAACTTTTCCTACCGATACTACAATGACAAGTGTTGTAAATATGTTGAATCTGTGAAAGATTGATAGGTAGAAATTTACTTTGGAGTAAGGAAAGTTGATACTTGGTATATGTAATTAACATTTGCCAAACTTATTAACACTTCCAATGCCATGAGAATTGCCGTACTTGATAACGATCGCAGCCAGAGCGAACTGGTATGTCAGGTTCTCTCCGCAGCGGGACATGCCTGCCATACTTACGCGTCAGGCAAGGAGCTGATGGCGCAAGCCAAGCGCGACAGCTTTGACTTGCTGGTGCTGCACTGGCAACTAGCCGACAGCAACGCCGCCGAGGTCATCAAATGGGTCAGGGAAAAGATGTCGCCCACCCTGCCGGTGCTGTTCATCACCGGGCGCTCGAACGAGGATGACATCGTGGCTGGCCTGGCTGCGGGCGGCGACGACTACATGATCAAGCCGATCCGGCGCGGCGAACTGGTGGCGCGGGTGCAGGCCCTGCTGCGACGGGCATATCCCACCCAGAATGCGGTGGAGCAGATCCAGTTCGGCTCCTACGTGTTCCAGGCCCGCACCGGCCGGGTGACGATGAAGGGCAAGCCGATCGACGTGACGCAGAAGGAATTCGACCTGGCCCTGCTGTTCTTCCGCAATCTCGGCCGGCCGCTGTCGCGTGCCTTCATCCTCGAAGCGGTATGGGCGCGCGATGTGCAGATTCCATCGCGCACCATGGATACCCATGTATCGCGGGTGCGCAGCAAGCTGCAATTGCGCCCGGAACACGGCTTCCGCCTCGCGCCCGTCTACAGCTATGGCTACCGGCTGGAACAAATGTCGCAAAACAATGGAAATGGCGGCGACAACGGCGATTGAAATACTGCCTGAAGTACGCTGAACTAGTTGATAAGTCCGTTAATCGAACCACGGAAAGATGGATGAAGAGCGACACGGTATAATAACGGCTCAATTTTCCGCCATTTTTCAATGCAACTCCTTGCCGTCGGGCTTAATCATCACACTGCGCCGCTCGCGCTGCGCGAGAAGGTGGCTTTCCCCGCTGACCGGATAGGTCACGCGGTTGCCGCTGCGCGCAACTGGTTCGGCGGCAGCGTGCCCGGCGGCGGCGAAGCGGCGATACTTTCCACCTGCAACCGCACTGAACTGTATTCGGCCAACCGGCTCAATGCCGGCGTCGATCACTCGATCGACAGCACCGCCCGCTTCCTGGCCGATTATCACCAGTTGCCCTACGCCGAACTGCGTCCCTATCTATACACATTGCCGCAGGATAATGCGGTGCGCCACGCCTTCCGCGTCGCATCAGGGCTGGATTCCATGGTCCTGGGCGAGCCGCAGATCCTGGGCCAGATGAAGGATGCGGTGCGCCAGGCCGAAGCGGCCGGCGGCCTCGGCACCTATCTGCACCAGATGTTCCAGCGCACCTTCGCGGTGGCCAAGGAAGTGCGCAGCACCACCGAGATCGGCGCCCACAGCGTCTCGATGGCGGCGGCGGCGGTCAGGCTGTCGCAGCGAATCTTCGACCGCATAGCCGACCAGAATGTGCTGTTCATCGGCGCCGGCGAAATGATCGAACTGTGCGCCACCCATTTCAGCGCGCAGAATCCGAAAACCCTGACGATTGCCAACCGCACGCTGGAGCGCGGCGAACTGCTGGCGCACCGCTTCAACGGCCAGGCCATCATGCTGGCCGACCTGCCCGAGCAGCTGGCCAATTTCGATATCGTGGTGTCCTGCACCGCGTCCTCGCTGCCCATCATCGGGCTCGGCCTGGTCGAGCGGGCGGTCAAGGCGCGACGCCGCAAGCCCATCTTCATGGTCGACCTGGCGGTGCCGCGCGACATCGAGGCCGAAGTCGGCCGCCTGGACGACGTGTTTCTCTACACCGTGGACGATCTCGGCGCGGCGGTGCAGACCGGCATGGAAAACCGCCAGGCCGCTGTCAGCCAGGCCGAAGCCATCATCGAGACCCGGGTCCAGGCCTTCATGCACTGGATGGACAGCCGCGCCGTGGTGCCGGTGATCCAGGAGCTGCATGAGAACAGCGAGCAGATCCGCCTGGCCGAACTGGAACGGGCGCGCCGCATGCTGGCCCGCGGCGACAGCGCCGAGGCGGTGCTGGACGCGCTGTCCAGGGGCCTGACCGCCAAGTTCCTGCATGGCTCGCAGCAGGCGCTGCACCATGCCCAGGGCGACGAGCGCGCCCGCCTGGCAACCCTGCTGCCGCAACTGTTCCGTACCCGTCGCTAGCGACGCGGTCCTGCCGCCATTCCCGATTGTCCGCGGCCCCGCCGCTTCCCTGTATTGCCCTAGCCGGAAAGTCCCATGAAGCCATCCATGCTCGCCAAACTCGACCAGCTCGCCAACCGGCTGGAAGAAGTCAGTTCGCTCCTGATGCAGGAAGGCGTCACCGACAACATGGACCAGTACCGCAAGCTCAACCGCGAGCATGCCGAACTCGGTCCGCTGGTCGAGCTGTACCAGCAGTACACCCAGGCCGACCGCGACGTCGTCGCCGCGCAGGACATGCTGGCCGACCCCGAGATGAAGGAATTCGCGCAGGAGGAAATCGCCGGCAGCAAGGCGCGCATGGAGCAGCTGGAACTGGACCTGCAGAAGCTGCTGCTGCCCAAGGACCCGAACGACGAACGCAACATCTTCCTCGAGATCCGCGCCGGCACCGGCGGCGACGAGTCGGCATTGTTCGCCGGCGACCTGCTGCGGATGTACACCCGCTACGCCGAACGCCAGCGCTGGCAGGTGGAAATGGTGTCGGAATCGCCGTCCGAGCTGGGCGGCTACAAGGAAGTGATCGTGCGCATCGTCGGCCTGGGCGCCTATTCGAAGCTGAAGTTCGAATCCGGCGGCCACCGGGTGCAGCGGGTGCCGGCCACCGAGACCCAGGGCCGCATCCACACCTCGGCCTGCACCGTGGCGGTGATGCCCGAAGCCGACGAGATCGAGGATGTGTACATCAATCCGGCCGACCTGCGCATCGATACCTATCGCGCCTCCGGCGCCGGCGGCCAGCACATCAACAAGACCGACTCGGCGGTGCGCATCACCCACCTGCCGACCGGCCTGGTGGTGGAATGCCAGGATGACCGCAGCCAGCACAAGAACAAGGCCTCGGCGCTGAAAGTGCTGGCGGCGCGCCTGAAGGATGCCCAGTTGCGCGAGCAGCAGTCCAGGGAGGCCGCAACCCGCAAGTCGCTGATCGGCTCCGGCGACCGCAGCGAGCGCATCCGCACCTATAATTTCCCGCAAGGCCGGATGACCGACCATCGCATCAACCTGACGCTCTACAAGCTCGATTTCATCATGGACGGCGACCTCGACGAACTGACCGGTGCGCTGGTCGCCGAGCACCAGGCCGAACTTCTGGCCGCGTTGGGTGACGACGAATAATTCCCCTTTCATGGAACAAGCAATGAATCCTTACCGTCCCGTATTGCTCGCCGTTGCCCTGGTCTCGATGATCCTGCTGGCCGTGGCGCTGTACCTGCAGCATGTGATGAACATGCTGCCCTGCCCGCTGTGCGTGCTGCAGCGCTATGCCTTCGCCGCCGTGGCCATCATCTGCCTGATTGCCGCCGGCCGCCGCAGCGCCGGCGCCCAGCGCACCGGCACCGGCCTGGCCGCCTTCGCCGCGCTGGCCGGCCTGGGCGTAGCCGGCTATCACCTGTACATCAAGGCCAATCCCACGATTTCCTGCGGCATCGACCCGCTGGAAACCTCGCTCAACACGATTCCCACCGCGCGACTGCTGCCCTTCCTGTTCCAGGCCGACGGTTTGTGCACCACCGAGTACGAGCCCATCCTGGGCCTGTCGATACCGCAGTGGTCCTTCATCTGGTTCGCAATCTTCGCCATCGCGCTGGGCTGGACTGCCTGGCGACGCGTCGCACGCGGATGAATAGTCCCCTGGCCGGACGCCCGATTGCCCAGGTGCTGGCGCAATCGCCGCTCGACGCACTCGATACCCGGGTGCTGCTGTGCCATGCGCTCGGCCTGACCCGGGTGCAGCTGATCACCCGCGCCGACCATCTGCTGACCGACACCGAAGCGGCGCGCCTGGAAGCCCTGCTGGCGCGCCGCGCGGCCGGCGAGCCGGTGGCCTACCTGACCGGCGAGCGCGAGTTCTACGGTCTGCCGTTCCACGTTACGCCGGCAGTGCTGATTCCGCGTCCCGATACCGAACTGCTGGTGGAACTGGCCTGCGAGCGCCTGCCCCGTGGCGGCAGCGTGCTCGACATGGGCACCGGCTCCGGCGCCATCGCCGTGGCGATTGCCCATGCCAGGCCGGACGCGCAGGTCAGCGCGCTCGACGCCAGCGCCGCCGCGCTGGAGGTGGCCCGCGGCAATGCCGCCCGCAATGGCGTCCACGTTGATTTCCTGCAAAGCGACTGGTACGCGGCACTGTCACGCTCGCCACGGCGCTTCGACATGATCGTCTCCAACCCGCCCTATATCGTCGCCGGCGACCGCCACCTGTCCCAGGGCGACCTGCGCTTCGAGCCGGTGGACGCATTGACCGACCATGCCGATGGCCTGTCGGCCCTGCGCGCCATCGTAGCCGGCGCGCCGGCCTTTCTGGGGCCGGGCGGCTGGCTGCTGATGGAGCACGGCTACGACCAGGCGCAATCGGTGCGCGCGCTGCTGCATGGCTGGGACCAGGTGCAGAGCTGGCGCGACCTGGCCGGCATCGAGCGCGCCAGCGGCGGCGTTCTCCCGGATCGCTGACAGCATTCACTCACATGGTTCGCTAACAGCCGTACTTTGCGTATCATCCAACGCTTGATTTTCCCTCTCCGACACAATGCTGCCTTCCATTGAACAACGCCTGGCCAACGAACTGGCCGCCCGCCCGGCGCAGGTTGCCGCCGCCATCGCCCTGCTCGACGAGGGCGCCACCGTGCCCTTCATCGCCCGCTACCGCAAGGAAGCCACCGGCGGCCTGGACGACATCCAGCTGCGCCTGCTGGAAGAAAGACTGCGCTACCTGCGCGAACTGGAAGACCGGCGCGCCGCGGTGATCGCCTCGATCCAGGAACAGGGCAAGATGACGCCGGCGCTGCTGCAGGCGATCAGCCTGGCCGAGGACAAGACCCGGCTGGAAGACCTGTACCTGCCCTACCGCCAGAAGCGCCGCACCAAGGCCCAGATCGCCGCCGAAGCCGGCCTGACGCCGCTGGCCGACGCCTTGCTGGCCGACCCGGCGCTGTCGCCGGAACAGGAAGCCGAAAAATACCTGAAGCCGGCCTTCAAGACCGACGGCGCCGACAACCCCGGCGTGCCCGACGTGAAGGCCGCGCTGGACGGCGCCCGCCAGATCCTGATGGAGCGCTTCGCCGAGGACGCCACCCTGCTCAGTTCGCTGCGCGCCTACCTGCAGGAACATGCGGTGGTCGAATCCAAGGTGGTGGAAGGCAAGCAGGATGCCGGCGAAAAGTTCGCCGACTATTTCGACTATGCCGAGTCCATCGCCACCATCCCGTCGCACCGCGCGCTGGCGCTGTTCCGCGGCCGCCGCGAGGAAATGCTGACGGTGACGATGCGCCTGGACAGCGAAGAGGAAAAGCCGAAATGGGATGCGCCGCACAACCCCTGCGAAGGCCGCATCGCCAGCCGCTTCGGCATCAGCAACAAGGGCCGGCCGGCCGATAAATGGCTGGCCGACACGGTGCGCTGGGCCTGGCGGGTCAAGCTCATGATGCACCTGGAAACCGAGCTGATGGGCGCACTGCGCGAGAAGGCGGAACTGGAGGCGATCAACGTCTTTGCGCTCAACCTGAAATCCCTGCTGCTGGCCGCGCCCGCCGGCCCGCGCGCCACCATGGGCCTGGACCCGGGCCTGCGCACCGGCGTGAAGGTGGCGGTGGTCGACGCCACCGGCAAGGTGGTCGACACCGCCACCATCTATCCGCACCAGCCGCGCAACGACTGGGACGGCGCGCTGCATACGCTGGCCCAGCTGGCCGCAAGGCATCAGGTCTCGCTGGTCTCCATCGGCAACGGCACCGCCTCGCGGGAAACCGACCGCCTGGCCCAGGACCTGATCAAGCGCCATCCGGAAATGAAGCTGACCAAGATCGTCGTGTCCGAAGCCGGCGCCTCGGTCTATTCGGCGTCCGAATTCGCTTCGCGCGAGTTGCCGGACCTGGATGTGTCGCTGCGGGGCGCGGTGTCGATCGCGCGCCGGCTGCAGGACCCGCTGGCCGAACTGGTGAAGATCGATCCGAAGTCGATCGGCGTCGGCCAGTACCAGCATGACGTCGGCCAGTCGCAACTGGCGCGCACGCTGGACGCGGTGGTCGAGGATTGCGTTAATGCGGTCGGCGTGGATGTCAACACCGCCTCGGCGCCGCTGCTGGCCCGGGTGTCTGGCCTGAATGCCAGCGTGGCCCAGGGCATCGTCAGCTACCGCGACATGAAGGGCATGTTCACCTCGCGCGCGGCGCTGAAGTCGGTGCCGCGCCTGGGCGACAAGACCTTCGAGCAGGCGGCCGGCTTCCTGCGGGTGATGAATGGCGACAATCCGCTGGATGCGTCCGCGGTGCATCCGGAATCGTATCCGCTGGTCGAAAAGATCCTCGCGGACCTGAAAAAGGATGTGAAATCGGTGATTGGCGACAGCGGCCTGTTGAAATCGCTGAATCCGGCAAGATATTCGGATGAGCGGTTCGGCGTGCCGACCGTCACCGACATCCTGAAGGAACTGGACAAGCCCGGCCGCGACCCGCGTCCGGAATTCACCACCGCCACCTTCAAGGAAGGCGTCGAGGAAATCAGCGACCTGCGGCCGGACATGGTGCTGGAAGGCGTTGTGACGAATGTGGCGGCATTCGGCGCCTTTGTCGACATTGGCGTGCATCAGGACGGGCTGGTTCATATCTCGGCGCTGTCCAACAGCTTCGTGAAGGATCCGCACACGGTGGTCAAGGCCGGCCAGGTGGTGAAGGTGAAGGTGCTGGAAGTCGATGCCAGGCGCAAGCGCATTGCGCTGACCATGCGCCTGTCCGACAGCGCGCCGACAGCCGGCAGCAAGCCCGAGCAGCGTGGCGACCGCACCGATGGCAAGCGCCTGGCGCAGCATCAGCGCCAGGAAAAGGCGGCGCCCGCCGGCGCGATGGCGGCGGCATTTGCCAAACTGAAGGGATAGCGCGCTGACGCCCCGGAGGTCCAGCTAAAGGTCGGACTTAAAAGTTGGACTGATAGGTCGGTCAGCGCACGCAGGCGGTTTTTCCTATAATGAGCAATCTCTTAAAAAGCGAGGCAGCAATGAGCGATGTACAAAACTGGATTAAAGAAACGGTGACCGGCAATCCGGTCGTATTGTTCATGAAAGGCACGGCGCAGTTCCCGCAATGCGGTTTTTCGGGCAAGGCGATCCAGCTGCTCAAGGCCAGCGGCGCCGAGAACATCGTCACCGTCAATGTGCTGGAAGACCCGGAAGTGCGCCAGGGCATCAAGGACTATTCCAACTGGCCGACCGTGCCGCAGCTGTATGTGAAAGGCGAATTCGTCGGCGGCTCGGACATCATGACCGAGATGTATGAGTCGGGCGAACTGCAGAGCCTGATCAAGGGCTGATTTTCTTTTTTGCCCCATGGCGGCCGACCGGCCTGTCCGGTCAGCCGCCAGTTTCTTTTCCGCGCGCCAACGCATTTCCCGCGCCTCCTGCTCCCCTTCATGCAATGCAATCAGGTAACGGCTGTCTCTGCCTATCCGATTACCGTACAATCATTCCTCCCCGGAAATGATCCGCAGCGCAAGGACGACCATGAACCCGCCTTTCCACAAGCAATTTTCCACGGCTGGCATTCGGCTGCTTGGCAGCGCGCTTGTCGTTCCTGCACTGCTCGCCTTGCCTTGCCTGGCGCAGGCTGCGAAGGCTGCACCGGCTCTCAAAGCCGCGCCGGCCTTGACGCCGACAACACCTGCAACATCTACAACATCTACACCGCAAGGCAGAATCATCCAGGTCGGCGGCAACAGCCAGATCCGCACTATTGCCGAGGCTGCAGCGATGGCGCAGGACGGCGACACGGTCGTCATCGCCCCCGGCGAATACTTTGGCGACGTCGCCACCTGGCGCCAGGACCGGCTGACCATCCGCGCCGGCGCCGGCGGCAGGGTCAAGCTGATCGCCGCCGGCTCGCATGCCGGCGGCAAGGGCATCTGGGTTATTGGCGGCGGACGTGTCACGGTGGAGGACATCGATTTCGTAGGCGCGCGGGTGCCCGACCGTAACGGCGCCGGCATCCGCTTTGAAAAAGGGCACCTGGTGGTCAAGCGCTGCTCGTTCAAGGACAGTGAAAACGGCATCCTGACCGCCGGCGATCCGGGCGCTACCCTGGAAATCGAGAACAGCGAGTTTGGCAACAATGGCGATGGCAGCGGCAGCACCCACAATCTGTACGTGGGCGACATCGGCATGCTGAAGGTCACCGGAAGCTATTTCCACCATGCGCGCCAGGGCCATCTGCTGAAGAGCCGGGCCAGGGAAAACCGGATCTTCCACAACCGCCTGACCGACGAGGTGGGCGGCCAGGCCAGTTACGAGCTTGAATTCCCGAACGGCGGCATGGCCTACGTGGTCGGCAATATCATCGAGCAGTCCGCCACGACCGACAATTCCACCATCATTTCCTTCGGCGCCGAAGGCTATCGCTCGCCACTCAACGCCATCTACCTGGCCAGCAACACCATCGTCGACGACCGTCCACAGGGCGGCATCATGCTGCGGGTAGCTGACGGCGAGCGGCAGGTCTACGCGGTGAACAACCTTCTGGTTGGCCAGGGCAAGCTCGACGGCGGGCAGGTCAAGGGCTGGCGCGACCGCCTGCGCGATATCGCCAAGGCAGCCTACTACCAGGACAGCAAGTTGCTGTGGACGAAAACCGGCATCGAAGGCCGTTTCATCAACAACTTCAATGTCGACTGGAGCGCCTTTGCATTGCCGGTGCGTTATGACTACCGCCTGCTGCCCAAGTCCGGACTCGATGGCAAGTTCGTGTTGCCCGAGGAGGTGAATGGCATCAGCCTGGTGCCGAACGGGGAATATGTGCATCCGGCGAAGTGGCGGATGCTGGACATGAAAGCGACTGTGCCGGGCGCACTGCAGGCGCTGGCGGCGAGCGGAACGGGCAGCAAATAGCTCTCTGCCGCGGATGATTTTGTTTATTTCTATTCATTTTCCTGAAAATAATGTGCCGGGACGTTTTATCGGGGAGCAAAGGTGGGACTGACACATTCCCCCCGAGCCGGCAACCGCCACCCTGCTCGTCCCGGTTTGCCGGGCTTCTGGTTTTTGGTCATCGCGTGCAGAAAAAAGCCTGAGGCGTACCTGCATGTAAAAATGCCGTCTTTTCGGCGGCGCTTCCTTCGACGCCATTGCCAAACAGGATGTCCTTTTTCTTGCTCCTAGCGCCGTGCTGCCGACACCATGGGTTGCGCACGCCGGATGAAAGACAGTGCATGTGCCGTCATCGGCTTCTCCACCGCAAGATGCACCAGCACACCGATGACGCCCGACACCGTGAGGTAGACCGCAAAGTGAGCCAGCACCTGCCACGGCGTCACCGCAGCCAGACCTGCGGATGCGAGCACTTCCGTGACCATCAGCAAGGCCAACACATGGAACAGATAGATCGCATAGGAAGCATCGCCCAATAGCCTCAGAAGCGGCAGTCTGATGCCGTCGAACAGGAAGACGGCGGAAAACACGATGACTGACGACGATAGCAAGAGTGCGGCATCGCCCATGTGCTGGGGCAACAAGGCCAGCGCGGCGAATCCCATTAGCAGCAACAGCAGCATCGACCAGCGTGACGGCTGCCACGCAGCCTTTTGCCTCAGGTATTCCACCAGGTAATAAAGCATGACGCCTGCCAGGAAATGCAGCATCACCGGCGCGGTGTAGAACTGAAAGGCCGCCGACTGCCCTTCTGCCACGACATTCAGCAGGCACAGGCCAAGCAGGGCTGCCGACATGAAAGCAATGCTGAACCGCCCAAGCAGCAGCGAAAGGCCGAACAGGAAATAGAAGAACATCTCATAGTTCAGCGACCATCCCGGCACCAGCGTAGGCCATATCTGGTCGGGATGAACCCGGTTCCAGTGCGGCATGAAAAGCGCATCCTGTAGCAGGACCGGATCGGTCAATGCGGTACGGTAAGCCAGCGTAGCCGACAGGAACAGCGCAATCCAGTACAAAGGAACCACGCGCGCAATGCGGCGTTTCCAGAACAGCATTGCTTCCGCCATCTTCTCGGTAAATGAACGTCCGGCAGCGAGCTGCCCGCCTTGAGTCGAGTACATCATTACCAGGCCGCTGATGACAAAAAAGATTTCCACACCACGACCGCCGAAGGTCACCGACATCGCGCCGCCGAATTCATGACGCGCGTGATGAAACACCACCATCATGGCCGCAATGCCACGCAGGTACTGAACGCCTTCGAGCAACCGAGGCTGGCGCGGTACAACATTTTTCATGCAAACACTCTCCACTGCACCGGTACGGTATAAAACGTTATCACTCCGGCCAGATGCGCATCGTGCGCGAATCGGTACTGTGCGCCATTACTCGTTTCAACATAGAAATTATTTTGCGCAAAAATAAAGGAAGCGGTGGATTGCGCCACCGCTTCCTTCCTGATCGACCATGCCGGCCACTCACTCCTTGCCGGCGCTCAAACGCTGGACCGCAAGCCCTTCCCTTACTCTGGAACGTTCACCGTCGTGCCATTGATCGCAATACGATCCCCGGCAGCTGGGCTAAGGGCAATCGGGGGCAGGTTCAGGCTGGTAACCGGCGTCGACGCATCAGTGCGCGGCACCGTCCTGACCACTTGGCTGGCAGGCAGCGCAGCCGAGCCATTCAGGTTGGCATATACCGCATCGAGCGCCCGGAACAGGTAGACGTGCATGGGTACGATGGTCGCCGGCACATAGGTGCTGAACAGATCGAAGTGGTTGGCATTGGTCACTTCCACGTAGCGCAGCTTGCTGGCAGCCCCTTCCACCGTGCTGTTGAGCCCCAGGTAAGCGCGGGAAGCATGATTGACCGGCACCAGGTGGTCGCTGCGTCCGGCAACGATGACTGCCGGCTTGCCACGCAGATTGCCGTTTGCCAGCACCTCGGCGATGCCAGCGCGCACCCGATTGCTCCGCTCGGCGAGGGTTCCTGTCAGCGCGCTGTTGTTAACCGGATCGCGGCCCGTCATCAGGGAACGCAGGCACAGCACGCCGTCAAGCGACTGGTCGGCGCGACCGGTGGAAGGCGATATGCCCGCGGTGTAACCCTTGGCGCCGCCCACCGAGTCTTCATAGACCGGGTTGCCGATGATGCCATTCTGGGAAGCAAAGCTCTGGGCCCGTTCCTCGACTGTCAAGGCTACCGGCAAACCAGCAGCGTCGGTCTTGGCGAAGGTGAAGCCGCATACCTTGTCGGCTGGCGTGAATCTGCCGTAGGCATTGGCATAGGTGGCCGTCACCAGGAAATTGGTGTTGGCATTGAAGCCGGCGAAAAATCTGTTTAACACCGGTGCCAGTGCCTCCTGGAAAGCATCGCTGTCGGCAGTCCAGCCGTAGTCACGCAGCCGCTTGCGGGCATCGGCCTGCTGGCTGGCGAGGCCGCTGCCAGTGAGCAAGCCTTTCTCGACCAGGCTGGTGCAGCGCCCGGCGTTGCCCGCGATGCAAGGCTGGTAGATGGCGGCGAAGCTGGAATAGTCGTACAAGGGCTTGCCCTGTGCGGCCACCGCCACGCCAGCCTGCTGGATGGTGTAGCCATCCGCCTTGCGCGGCTGGATCTGCGGCTCATTGGCGGCCACGCCATCGATCAGGCCCAGCCTGTCCTGCTCCGCGGCCAGCAGCGCGGCGCCGCCGCCATTGGAAATCGAGGAAGCGATCACGGTGGTATTTGCCGGCGTGATCACGCGGGCTTTCTGCCCGGCTGCGCCGCTTCCGTATTCCTCATTGAGCGCGTAGAAAGCGAAGGCGACCGCGTCCAGGGTGTTCTTGCCCCAGTCCTTTTCCGGGTTCTGCTGGGAATAGGCATGCTTGAAGGCGATCCGGTTGGGCAGCAATGCATTCAGCGCAGCGGCCGTCGTGCCTGGCAGCGCCGCGGTGAACAGCGAATCCTTGCCGGCTGCGGTGGCGGTGGCGCGCAGGCCGTTGCGCAGATTGACGGTATCGTCATCCAGGGTATGCAGGCCTGTGCCGGTGCCCTTGTCGGTATAGGCAACGGCGCAGCCGTTCTTCAAACCCCATTCGCCGGCCGTACCGATGGCGCCATACACCCCACGCGAACCGGATGAGGCGCCCGTAACGATACAGGGCTTGGCCTTGTCGAACGTGGACGGGATTTGCACCATCAGGGTCACGTTGCGGCGGCCGCTGCTATCGCCAACGTAGGTGATGTATTCCTTGCCGGCGATCTTGCCTTCGCCGCTGCCTGCCACGCCGGCCTTGTCAACATTCGGCCCGTACATGGTACCGAAGCCGCTTGCGGCGGAAGAGTCGATCACTGCACGGTAGTTGTTATAGATCGCGTTCTTGCGCAGCTCGGACGCGGTGGGATTGGCCTTGTCGACGTAGCCGGGTGCGGTAGTTGACAGCAGGCCAGTCTTGCCCAGGCCGCCCGTCAGCAGGTCGTCGGTCGTTCCGTCGTAGCTGGTAACGCTGACATCCCGTATGAATTCCGGCTTGCCGTTCAGCGACAGCAGGCTGTTGCTGCTGCCTCGCTGGGGTTTGAACAGGGTCAGCATGCGATCAACCTCATCGCCATCCTGGCTCTTGCTGGCCGGCACAAAGGTGATCGTGCGCGGGCTGGCATCGGTCACACCGGCAATCATTCCCAGCTCCTGCTTCATCAGCTTCTTGAATGCATCTTCGGCTTCCGCCACCTTGCCGGCGGAGACGCCACGAAATTCACCGCTGTTGAAGCTGGCTTCCAACGCGGCATCGTCGGCGGCATTTAACGCCAATTGCACGATGGAGCGGGTGAAATTGGTCAGATTGACGCGCTTGTCGACATCATCGGCGGTCAGCAGCGTGTAATAGGTGCCGCTGCTGCCGGCGACCTTCAGCATCAGGGGAAAACGCAGGCCGCTGGTGGAAAAGCTGAAATTGCCGTTGTCGTCCGTGGTAGCGGTGCGGCTGTTGCCATCAACGTCGCGGATCGCAATCGCAGCATTCGCAATCGCAGCCCCCTCCGCTGCGACACCCTTCATTGTCACGCCTTGTGCGGTGCTGCTGTCACTGCCGCTGCTGCCGCATCCAAACAGCGAAGCGCTGACTAATGAAACGGCAAAAAGCTGGGTCAACAGTACTTTTCTTCTTGGCATACCTGTCTCCTGAGATGAATAGTTTTGAGCCTTGATTGCTTGATGCTGACATTTGGACGAGTGGCCGGCTGCTTTAGGAGCTTCCTCAAATTTTCAGAATAAAGCGTGGCAAGAGAACACGAACATCGCATTCCTCGATGTGGCGAAGCAGCTGCTGGCTTCAAGCTGAAACGCCGAGAACGACTACGCTCCACCGGCATATTTATCGAATGACAACATTATTAGGAATAAATCAATTGTTATCATTTGTCAACGCTTATTGGCCAGGCGAAAGGCGTAAATCAAGGTTGGCACAGACGCGGCTTTGTTTCTAATATGAAACTTTAACGCGTAATCCATGAACTTCCCAAGCCGAGGGGAAAATGACAGGCTTCGAAATTAAAGGTGGCAATGGTTGCCGAGGACGATGAATGCCCAGGCGTTGCGCCAGAAAACAAAAAGCCCAGCGGATTAAGCTGGGCTTCGATTTAATTTATGGTGCCGGCTGCAGGACTCGAACCCGCCACCCCATGATTACAAATCATGTGCTCTACCTGATGAGCTAAGCCGGCAAAGAGCGAAATTATACGTTATTTGATACGTGTCAGGGTCGGGCGGCCACCCTTTTTCGGCGGCTCCGGCGTGTCGTCTGGCGCCGGGTCGGTTTCCGTCTCGGCACTTTCCGACTGGGATGATGGCACCGCAGTGAGCGTGGGCGGTTCGGCTTGTGGTGCCACGGGCTGGTCGGCGGATTCCGGTTTGCGGGTGACTTCGAATGCCATGCCTTGCCCGTTTTCGCGTGCGTAGATCGCTACGACGTTATCGACGGGCACAAAGATTTCCCGCGACACGCCGGCGAAACGCGCGTGAAAGTGAATGAAGTCATTGTCCATCTTCAAACCACTGGTCGCGCTGAAGCTGATGTTGAGTACGATTTCGCCATTCTTGACGAATTCCATCGGCACCTGGGTCTGGCTATCCACCATCGCTGCCAGGTAAGGCGTGTAACCGTTATCGGTACACCATTCGTAGATAGCGCGTAACAGATAGGGCTTGGTTGAGGTTTCTGACATAGTTCACGGTTTACCGGCTGACACGACAAGAGGCGTCTGTGGGCACATGGCGCAGCTTACGCAGGCGCCACATGCACCATAGGACAGGAACAGTGCGAGGGCAACAGCGCAATTACCGGCGCATGACTTTCTCGGACGGCGTCAGCGCTTCGATATACGCTGGACGCGAGAAGATGCGTTCAGCATATTTCATCAGTGGCGCAGCCGTTTTGGAGAGCTCGATGCCGTAATGGTCGAGACGCCAGAGCAAGGGCGCTACTGCCACGTCCAGCATGGAGAACTCGTCACCCAGCATGTACTTGTTCTTCAGGAACAATGGCGCAAGCTGCGTCAGGCGATCGCGAATTTCATTGCGCGCCTTGTCCAGGCTCTTGTCGCCCGCCTTGGTCTTTTCGTTTTCCAGCGTGTGCACGTGGACGAACAACTCTTTTTCAAAGTTGAACAGCATCAGGCGCGCGCGCGCCCGCATCAGCGGGTCGGCCGGCATCAGTTGCGGATGCGGGAAACGCTCGTCGATGTACTCATTGATGATGTTGGACTCGTAGAGCACGAGTTCGCGCTCGACCAGAATCGGCACCTGGCCGTATGGATTCATCGTGGAGATATCTTCCGGCTTGTTGAAGAGGTCGACATCGCGCACTTCGAAGTCCATGCCTTTTTCAAACAGGACCAGGCGGCAACGTTGGGAAAATGGGCAGGTTGTGCCCGAGTAGAGAACCATCATTTTTGCAGTTCCTTAAAAACAAATAGGGTGAGGCCGGAACGCCTCACCCCTGGATCACCTGTCGCCTGCAGAGAAAGGCAGGTAACAGGCCAGACTCTTTATTTGACGCTCTTCCAGTAGGTTGCGCTCAAACGCCATACCAGCACCAGCAGAACACCCATGAACAGCAGCACCCAGACGCCCAGCTGGCGACGCTTGTTCTGGGCCGGCTCGGCCATCCAGCTCATGTACGACACCAGATCTGCGACCGCGGTATCGTAGTCGAGCGCGGACATGGTGCCCGGCTTGACCTGCTCAAAACCGGCGAACTTGTGCACGACCTCGCCAGTGTGCTCATCCTTCTCTTCGACAAACTTGGCATTGCGGATGCCCTGCAGCTGCCACAGCACATGCGGCATGGCGACATTGGGATAGACCAGGTTGTTCCAGCCGGTAGGGCGAGTGTTGTCGGCGTAGTAGGTACGCAGATAGGTATAGATGTAGTCGGGGCCACTGCCGGCTTCGGACGACTTGGCGCGCGAGATCACCGACAGATCCGGCGGCGCGGCGCCAAACCAGGCCTTGCCGTCGACCGGCGTCATTGCCGACTTCATCAGGTCGCCCACCTTGTCCGTCGTAAACAGCAGGTTGGCCTTGATCTGGTCTTCCGACAGGCCGATGTCGCGCAGGCGGTTATAACGCATGGCCGACGCCGAGTGACAGTTCAGGCAGTAGTTGACGAACAGTTTCGCGCCGTTCTGCAGGGATGCCAGGTCGGTGCGTTCAGGTGCGCGGTCCAGCGGAAAACCGCCTTCGCTTGCCAGCGCGAACGCTGGCAGCAGGACCAATGCCGCAATCAGTTTGTTGAAAAATTTCATTCTTGTGATCCTTTGCGGCTTAGTGCGGATGGAACGTGACGCGGCTCGGGACCGGCTTGAACTGGCCGGCGCGGCTCCACCATGGCATCAGCAGGAAAAAGCCGAAGTAGATGAAGGTGCATACCTGCGACAGCAGGGTGCGGCCGGCGGTCGGCGCCTGCACGCCCAGATAGCCCAGCACGACGAAGGTGATGCCGAACAGGATCAGCACATATTTGTGCCAGGTGGGGCGATAACGGATGGAACGCACCGGGGAATGATCCAGCCAGGGCATGCCGGCCAGGATCACGACCGACGCGCCCATCAGCACCACGCCCCAGAACTTGGCGTCGAACACCAGCATGCCGACGATCACGGCCAGGCCAATCACCGCCGCCACCATCTTCATCAGGCCGGACAGGCGGGATTTCAGGATCAGCAGCGCGACATAGGCAGCCACGCCGGCCATCAGCGCATACATGAATTGCGAGGTGGTGGCACGCAGCACCGAGTAGTAAGGCGTGAAGTACCAGACCGGGGCAATATGCGGCGGCGTCTTCAGCGAGTCGGCCGGCAGGAAGTTGTTGTACTCCAGGAAGTAACCGCCCATTTCCGGCGCAAAGAAGATCACTGCGCTGAATATCGTCAGGAAGATGGTCACGCCGAATGCATCATGCACGGTGTAGTAGGGATGCGAGGGAATCGCGTCGACCGGATGGCCGTCCGGACCGAGGTTGTCCTTGACTTCGATGCCGTCGGGATTGTTCGAGCCCACTTCATGCAGCGCGATCAGGTGGGCGGCAACGAGGCCCAGCAGCACCAGCGGAATCGCAATCACGTGGAAGGCGAAGAAGCGGTTCAGGGTGGCATCGGACACCACGTAGTCTCCACGGATCCACAGCGACAGGTCAGGACCGATGAAGGGAATCGCCGAGAACAGGTTCACGATCACCTGCGCGCCCCAGTAGGACATCTGGCCCCATGGCAGCAGGTAGCCGAAGAAGGCCTCGCCCATCAACGCCAGGAAGATGCCGACGCCGAACAGCCAGATCAGCTCGCGCGGCTTGCGGTAGGAGCCGTACAGCAGGGCGCGGGTCATGTGCAGGTAAACCACGATGAAGAAGGCGGAAGCGCCGGTGGAGTGCATGTAGCGCACCAGCCAGCCCCACGGCACGTCGCGCATGATGTACTCAACGGACGCGAAGGCCAGGTTGGCATCGGGCTTGTAATGCATCACCAGGAAAATGCCGGTGACGATCTGGATGACCAGCACCAGCATGGCCAGCGAACCGAAGATGTACCACCAGTTGAAATTCTTGGGCGCATAGTACTGGCCCCACTGGTCATTCCACAGCTTGCTCAGCGGAAACCTGGAATCGACCCAGTTCAGTGCCTTGGCGCTGACTGGCGCGTCGGGCGGCAACTTCTTCTCCACGAATCCCATGATTTATGCCTCACCTTTCTCGTCCTTGCCGATGACAAGCTTGGTGTCGCCGGCATACATGTGACGTGGCACCTGAAGATTGTCAGGCGCCGGCTTGTTCTTGTAGACGCGGCCGGCCATATCGAAGGTCGAGCCGTGGCAGGGGCACAGGAAACCGCCCTGCCAGTCGTCGGGCAGCGAAGGCTGCGGTCCCGGCTGGAGCTTGGTGGTCGGGGAGCAGCCCAGATGGGTGCAGATGCCGACCGCGACCAGAATGTCGGGCTTGATGGAACGATATTCGTTACGCGCATATTCAGGCGTAAGTTCGTCCGGATTGCGCTGCGATTTGGGATCGGCCAGCTGATCGTCCAGCTTGGGCAGCGCCGACACCATTTCCGGCGAGCGCTTCAATATCCATACCGGCTTGCCGCGCCATTCGACGGTCTTGAGCTCGCCCGGCGCCATGCCGGCGATATCGACTTCAACCGGCGCGCCGGCTGCCTTCGCGCGCTCTGACGGCTGGAAGGTGGACACAAAGGCCCCTGCCGTAGCCAGCCCTGCAACTCCGCCAGCCGCACATGTGGCAGCAAGCAGGACACGTCGACCGGAATCGACCTGTTTATCGTTACTCATACCAACCCCAATCAGTCAAAATGCGAAATCTGAACGAAACTTCTAGCAACCTTAAATTATATCGGAGCGTCGACCTGTTTTAAAGAAAATACATCTTCCTGTGCGCAATAAACATGCAAAGACACCGATAAACGCACCGATGAGGTGAACTGTGGGGTCCTGTGGGATACTGCCGCGTAACAATCCGGTCAAGGAAACTTCCGCGCCAACGGCGGTTTCCATTACCACCTTCGATCACTAACCATAGGAGAGTCGCAATGAGCATGCTGCAGGAATTCAAGGCATTTGCAGTCAAGGGCAATGTAGTGGACCTTGCAGTCGCCGTCATCATTGGCGCCGCCTTCGGCAAGATCGTCGATTCCCTGGTCCAGGATGTGATCATGCCGGTGGTGGGAAAGATTTTCGGTGGCCTGGATTTCTCGAATTATTATTTGCCGCTGAATAACCAGGGCATGAATCTCACGCTCGCCGAAGCCAAGAAGGCCGGCGCCGTTCTGGCATACGGCAATTTCCTCACCATCCTGCTGAACTTCATCATTCTGGCCTTCATCATTTTTCAGATGGTCAGGCTGATCAACAAGGCGCGCACCCTGTCCTTCCGCAGGCAGCAGGAAGTGGAAGACGCCGCCCCGGCCGCGCCGCCGTCCGAGGACATCCTGCTGCTGCGCGAAATCCGCGACGCCCTGCGTCGGCCGGAAAATCTGCGTTGAGCAGCCCGAAACGGCAGCAGCGCAATCACTTGGCGCCAGAAATCGCTGGATCCGCTGCGGCCCGCTGAATCAACTGCCCGGCGTTCTTGTCCGGCCACCCCGCAGCCGGAAAAGTCTTGGCCTCAGCCGGGTTCGCGCGCTTTCAATGTCGCCATCCGGAGCAAGCCGCGGCGCTGCGCCTCGAATACCGCTTCTCCGCGGGAATGCACGGACAGCTTGCCGTAAATGTTCTTCACATGGGTCTGCACCGTGCCGACCGATACGGACAGTGTCCGCGCCACTTCGCCATAGCTGTCGCCACGGGCAATCAGGTTGAGAATCGCCGCCTCGCGCCGCGTGAGCAGAGAGCGTGCATCCGCATTGCTGGCTGGCGCAGACGACGCTGGCATGGCGTCGCGCATCCGGCCCAGGACTTTCCTGGCGATCAGCGGGCTGATGGGCGAGCCACCCGAGTGCAGGTCCATCAATGCACGCACGATGTCCAGATGTCCGGCGTCCTTCAGCACATAGCCGGCCGCGCCGGCTTCGATGCATGCCAGTACGCTATCCTCATCGCTGGACATGGTAATGACCAGAATGCCGCAATCCGGCCAGCGGCCGACACAGGCGCGAATCACATCCACGCCGGATCCGTCGGGCAGGCCAAGGTCGGTCAGCAGCAGATCCACCGGCGTGGACACCAGCCAGGCCAGCGCCGGCTGGACGCTATCGAAGGAGGCAACCAGCTGTAGCGCTGGCTCGGACTGGATGGCCGCTGCGAGATACTTGCGGGTAACGTTATCGTCCTCAACAATCATGACGTTGATCGGTTGCCGGACTGCTGCTTGCGACATCATGGTTTTCCTGTCTGTGCCGTGAATGAGCGCCTTGGTGAGCGCCTAACTGCGAACTGTCGAACGATTACCGGTAGGCGCATGCCGAAGTTACGCAATCTGTGTGAAGCCGGGCCTTCGTAACATCAGGCTGGCAAAAATGCGAAGACATCAGATATTTCTCGCCTGGCCTTCAGGTTCGCGGATCTGTCGCCATGGCAGAAGTCACATGACAGGAATCGGCCTGGATCTAGACCGGATTGTCGATATCGATGAAACGATGCGCGATGCCGAACTGGCCGGCGAGATGCTGGCCGAGCGCCTGTATGCCATACCGTTCGGTTGCATGATGGCCGCAGGCCAGATAGGCCACGCCGGTTTCGCGCGCCAGATGCACGGTTTGCTCCGAGATTTCTCCGCTGAGATAGGTGCCGGCGCCGGCGGCGATCGCATCGTCGAGATAACCCTGCGCCGCTCCGGTGCACCATCCCACCTGTCCAAGAAGCTGCCCGGCATCGCCGATGACCATGGGCGAGCGTCCCAGCCGCTGCTCGATCCGCCGCGCCAGGTCCCCGACCGTGCGCACCGCCGCGTCTTCCGGCGCGCCAAGCCAGCCGAGGTCGTTTTCGCCGAAGCGGGACTGGGCGTTCAGACCGAGTTGCCGTCCAAGCTGGGCATTGTTGCCCAGCTCCGGATGCACATCCAGCGGCAGATGATAGGCGAAGAGATTGACGTCATTGGCCAGCAGCCGCTTCAGGCGCTGGCGCCGGATGCCGGTAATCCGGCCATCCTCGCCGCGCCAGAAATAGCCGTGATGCACGAGAATCGCATCGGCGCCTTCTTCCAAGGCGGCGTCGATCAGCGCGGCGCTGGCGGTAACGCCGGTGACGATACTGGCAATGCGGTCGCGTCCCTCGACCTGCAAACCGTTTGGGCTAAAATCACGGATGCGGCTGATATCAAGCAGACAAGCCAGATAATCCGACAGCGCCCGGCGATCCACGGATGGCTCACTCAATTCATTCACCCTTCTCTCTTTATGCAACGTCTCTGGTTATTGTTTGCCCAAACCGTCACTGTCGGTCTGGCGCTGTGGTTCATTGTAGCGACACTCAAGCCGGACTGGGCGCCGCGCATCCATGGCGGCACTCAGCCGGTCACCCTGAATACCGGCAATGTCCCGATGCAGGAATCCACCGCGTCACCCAGGGTGCAGCAGGGCAGCAGCTACCGCGACGCGTCGCAGCGGGCCATGCCAGCGGTGGTCAACATCTTCACCAGCAAGGGCGTGCGCCCGGCGCGCAATCCGCTGCTGGACGACCCCTTCCTGCGCCGCTTCTTCGGCGAGCGCCAGGGCGAGCAGGAGGAAAAGCAGTCCAGCCTGGGCTCGGGCGTGATCGTCAGTTCCGAAGGCTACATCCTGACCAATAACCATGTGGTGGAAGCGGCCGACGAGATCGAGATCGCGCTGGCCGACGGCCGCAAGGCCGCGGCCCGCCTGGTCGGCACCGATCCGGAAACCGATCTGGCGGTGATCAAGGTGGACCTGAAGGATCTGCCCACCATCACCCTGGCCCAGATCGAGCAGACCCGCGTCGGCGACGTGGTGCTGGCCATCGGCAATCCGTTCGGCGTCGGCCAGACGGTCACCATGGGCATCGTCTCGGCGCTGGGCCGCAACCACCTGGGCATCAACACCTTCGAAAACTTCATCCAGACCGACGCCGCCATCAATCCCGGCAATTCGGGCGGCGCGCTGGTCGACACCAACGGCAATCTGCTGGGCATCAATACCGCGATCTATTCCCGCACCGGCGGCTCGCTGGGCATCGGCTTCGCCATTCCCGTCACCACGGTCAAGACCGTGATGGAATCCATCATCAAGACCGGCCAGGTGGTGCGCGGCTGGATCGGCGTGGAGCCGCAGGACATCACGCCCGAACTGGCGGAAAGCTTTGGCCTGCAGCGCAAGTCGGGCACCATCATCGCCGGCGTGCTGCGCAACGGTCCCGCCGACCGCGCCGGCATGCGGCCGGGCGACATCCTGGTGGAAGTCGATGGCCGCCCGGTGGACGACACCACGTCGATGCTGAACCTGATCGCCCAGCTGCAACCTGGCAAGAAGGCCAGCATGAAGGTGCTGCGCAAGAATGCCGAAACCAGCCTCGATGTGACGGTGGGCATCCGTCCCAAGATGCAGACACGTCCCGCGGAGTAGACATGCATGTACGCGACCTGAGGCAATACCTGGCGGAGCTGGATGAGAACAACCAGCGCGCCTGGTTCGTGATGAACAAGCCGCGCTACGACATACTGCGCGCCGAGTTTCTGGAACTGACAACGCGCCTGATCAGGGGCATTGCCCGGTTCGATCCGGCGGTGGCGGCCTGCAACCCGAAGAAGGCGCTGTTTCGCATCAACCGCGACCTGCGCTTCTCGCGCGACCCCAAGCCTTACAAGACGCACTTTTCCGCCGCCATTACCGCCAGCGGGCTGAAGAAGCCCAGCCAGGGCGGCGGGCCGGCTTATTACTTCCACGTCGATGAAAAAGGCCAGTTGCTGATCGCCGGCGGCGAATACCTTCCGCCGCCCGACCGGCTGCGCCAGATCCGGCAGCAGGTGATTGCCGATGCGGATGGCTTCTCGGCGGTATTGAATAACCGGAAACTGCGCGCCGCCTTTGGCGACCTGCAGCAGGAAGGCAAGCTGACGCGGCCGCCCAAGGGCTTCGGCGCGGACACGCCGCATGCCGAGTATGTGCGCCACAAGAGCTTCATCGTGTGGAACGAGCGCAGCGTGGACGGCATGACCGGCGACGAACTGGAACAGATGGTGCTGAAGAATTTCAGGGATGCGCAGCCACTGGTGCAGTGGCTGCGGCAGGTGCCGAACGCGTAGGCGGTCGGCCGCTTGAAGCTTTAGCTGCCGGTGCTGCCGGTGCTGCTGGGATGCTCTTCCGGCGCCTGGGTGGCCCGCACGAACATCGGCGCCAGCAGCAGGCCCAATTCAAACAGCAGGCACATCGGCACCGCCAGGAACAACTGGCTCATGATATCGGGCGGCGTGACCACCGCAGCGACGACGAAGGCGCCGACGATGACATACGGCCGGATTGCCTTCAGCTTTTCCACTGTCATCAGATTCATCCGCACCAGCACCACCACCACTACCGGCACCTCGAAGGTGATGCCGAAGGCCAGGCACATGGTCATCACGAAATCGAGGTAGTTCTCGATGTCGGGCGCCACGGTGATCGAGCTGGGCGCAAAGTCGTAGATGAAGCGGAACACCTTGCCGAACACCAGGAAGTAGCAGAAGGCCACGCCCACCATGAACAGGAAGGAGGATGAAATCACCAGCGGCGCAATCAGCCGCTTTTCATGGGCGTACAGGCCAGGCGCAACGAAGGCCCACGCCTGGTACAGCACCCACGGCAGCGAGATGATGAAGGCGGCCAGCAGCGTGACCTTCATCGGCACCATGAAGGGCGTGATCACGCCGGTGGCAATCATCTTCGCGTCGCCAGGCAGCGCGATCATCATCGGCCGGGCAATGAAGTCATAGACCGCGCCCGGGCCGGGCCAGACGGCGACCAGCACAAGGAATACCGCCAGCACCACGGCGACTGCCCTGACCAGGCGGTTGCGCAGTTCGACCAGATGGGAAATGAAGGTATCCTGCGCGTCGGCTTGTGTGTCTTCAGCCATTTAATGGAACGATTGGGTGGGTTTGCGGCTGCCCGAGGGGCGATGCCGGGCGACGCGGGCCGCGCCTGACAGCACACGCGACCGGCGGCCGTTCTGCCGCTTGTACCAGGAAGGCACGGCCGAGGTGCGGGCCAGCTTCTTCCTGCGAAAGTCCTTGGCCTTGACCGCATGCTGGTCAGGCGTGGGCGGCTCCATCAGCGGATTGGACGCGCTGGTGAAATCATCATTCCAGCCGGAACTGACGGCGTCGCGCACTTCGGCGGCATTCTCCGAGATGGATTGCTCCACCGTGCTGGCGGCCTCCCGCACGTCCTGCTGCATCTTGCGGAATTCGTCGAGGTCGATTTCCCGGCTGACTTCCTGCTTCACGTCATTGATGTAGCGCTGTGCGCGGCCAAACAGGGAACCCGCCATGCGCGCCACGCGCGGCAGTTTTTCCGGCCCGATGACGACCAGCGCCACGACGCCGATCAGGGCAATCTTGGTCAGGCCGAGATCGATCATGTGGCGCTACCGTGCACGATGCGCATCGGCTCAGGTCCGGTTCTTTTCTTTGGTTTCGACGTCGATGGTGCCCTTGTCGGCCACGGTCGGCGGCGCGCCGGCGACGCGGTCTTCCTCGCCCTTGACGCCATCCTTGAAGCCCTTCACTGCCTTGCCGAGGTCGGAACCCATGTTGCCGATCTTCTTGGTGCCGAATACCAGCATCACGATGACCAGAACGATCAGCCAGTGCCAGACGCTAAATGAACCCATTTGTTTCTCCTTGCGGAACGCTGCGTTCCAGGTTGAATTTGTCCGGATCCGACCGGACTACCGTTGGCCGCGCCAGGGACGCGGTCCGCCGATCACATGCAGATGAAGATGGTATACCTCTTGTCCACCATCCGGACCAGTATTGAACAGGGTCTTGAAGCCGCCAGAGCCATTGGCGCCGCCATCGGCCTCGTATCCGCAGCCTAATTGTTGCGCCAGCCTGGGCGCCAGAAGCAGCATTTTACCTAACAAAGCAGAGTGCTGTTCCGTGCAGTCGGCCAGTGTCGGAATGTGTTGCTTCGGCACAATAAGAACATGCACGGGCGCCGCCGGATTGATGTCGTGGAAGGCGATCAGATCCTCGTCTTCATGCACCTTCTTCGAGGGAATCTGCCCCGCGGTGATCTTGCAGAAAATACAGTTGTCCAAACCAGTCTCCGTTGCTATTGATGAGCTTGTTCCCGTTCCGTGCTGCCGCCTTCAGTCGTGCTTCAGGCTGCGGCTGGCCTTTTCCTCGATACCCGAGATGCCTTCCCGCCGCGCCAGTTCCTTCAGTACATCGTCCGGCGTGAGATTAAACTGCGCCAGCATGACAAGCGTATGAAACCAGAGGTCGGCGCACTCATACAGCACCCTGGACGCATCGCCATCGACCCGCGCATCCTTGGCGGCCATCACGGTCTCGGTGGCTTCCTCGCCGATCTTCTTCAGGATCGCGTCGTCGCCCTTGGCGAACAGCCGGCTGACATAGGATTTCTCCGGATCGCCGCCGTTGGCGGGCTTGCGTGACTCGATGACTTGCGCCAGGCGGTTCAGGGTGTCGCTCATTGTGCCGCTTTGCCTTTACTTGTAGATGCTGTCGGGATTCTTCAAGACCGGGTCGACCGCGACCCATTCGCCGTCGGCGGCGCTGCCCTCGAATTTTTGGAAGAAGCAGGAATGCCGGCCGGTGTGGCAGGCAATGCCGTCCACCTGTTCGACCTTGAGCAGCACCACGTCCTCGTCGCAGTCCAGGCGCAGTTCATGCACCTTCTGCACATGGCCCGATTCCTCGCCCTTGTGCCACAGTTTCTTGCGCGAGCGGCTCCAGTAGACCGCCTGGCCCGATTCGGCCGTGCGCGCCAGCGCTTCCCGGTTCATCCAGGCAAACATCAGCACGTCGTTGCTGCCGACCTCCTGGGCAATCACCGGCACCAGGCCGTGCTCGTCCCAGCGCACCTTGTTCAACCATTTCGCCTTGACGCTCATGCCAGCCTCATCGGTATGCCCTGGCCCGCCATGAATTGCTTGGCTTCCTGCACGGTGTGCTGGCCATAATGGAAAATGCTGGCTGCCAGCACCGCGTCGGCATGGCCCTTCCTGACGCCGTCGGCCAGGTCCTGCAGGCCGCCCACGCCGCCGGAGGCAATGACCGGGATGGTGATCGCATCCGACACGGCCTGGGTCAGCGCCAGGTCGAAGCCGGAACGGGTGCCGTCGCGGTCCATGCTGGTGAGCAGGATCTCGCCGGCGCCCAGCATCTGCATCCTGCGCGCCCATTCCACCGCGTCCAGGCCGGTGGCCTTGCGCCCGCCGTGGGTATAGACCTGCCACTGGTTCTCGCCGGAGCGCTTGGCGTCGATCGCCACCACGATGCATTGCGAGCCGTACTTGTCGGCCGCGTCCTGCACCAGCTGCGGATTGGTCACGGCCGAGGTGTTGATGCTGACCTTGTCGGCGCCGGCATTGAGCAGCCGCCGCACGTCTTCCACCACGCGCACGCCGCCTCCCACCGTCAGCGGAATGAAGACCTGGGAGGCCACCGCTTCGATGATGTGCAGGATCAGGTCGCGCTCGTCGCTCGATGCGGTGATGTCGAGGAAGGTCAGTTCGTCCGCGCCCTGCTCGTCATAGCGGCGCGCGATTTCCACCGGGTCGCCGGCGTCGCGCAGCTCGACGAAGTTGATGCCCTTGACCACCCGCCCGGCGGTGACATCGAGGCAGGGAATGATGCGTTTTGCAAGAGTCATGATCAGTCGGTTTCGCCCTCTTCCACGCCCGAAAGCGCGTCGGCCCTTTCCTGCGCCAGGCGCAGGTCCAGCGTGCCTTCGTAGATGGAGCGGCCGCAGATCACGCCTTCGATGCCTTCGTCCTGCACCGCGCACAGGGCTTCGACGTCCTTGATGTTGTGCACGCCGCCGGAGGCGATCACGGGAATCGTCATGCTGCGCGCCAGGCGCACGGTGGCGTCGATGTTGACGCCGCCCATCATGCCGTCGCGGCCGATGTCGGTGTAGACGATGGCTTCGCAGCCGTAGTCCTCGAATTTCTTGGCCAGGTCCAGCACCTCATGGCCGGACAGCTTGCTCCAGCCGTCGGTGGCGACCTTGCCGTCCTTGGCGTCGAGGCCGACGATGATCTGGCCGGGGAAGGCGCTGCAGGCATCGTGCAGGAAGCCGGGATTCTTCACCGCGGCGGTGCCAATGATGATGTAGGACAGGCCGCCGTCCAGGTAGCGCTCGATGGTGTCGAGATCGCGGATGCCGCCGCCCAGCTGGATCGGGATTTCATCGACATCGTTGTCGATTGCAAACTCGCGCACCGCCTTGATGATGGACTTGACCGCCAGTTCGTTCTTGGGCTTGCCGGCGAAGGCGCCATTCAGGTCGACCAGGTGCAGCCGGCGCGCGCCCTGGGCCAGCCAGTGCCGCGCCATCTCGGCCGGGTCGTCGGAGAATACGGTGGCTTGCTCCATGTCGCCCTGTTTCAGGCGTACGCAATGACCGTCTTTGAGATCGATAGCAGGTATAAGCAGCATGGCTACAGTGAGTGGGACGTTAAGGTTGGTGGTTGGATAAACGAGGGCTGCACTGGCTCAGGGCTTCCAGTTGGCAAAGTTTCTGTAGAGCTGCAGGCCGGCGGCAGCGCTTTTCTCCGGGTGGAACTGGGTAGCGAAAATATAGTCGCGTCCGACCGCGCATGCAAACGCGGCGCCGTAATCGGTCTCGCCCAGCACATGCGCCGGATTGGCGGGCGCGGCATGGTAGCTGTGGACGAAATAGAAATAATCATTGTCGGCCACGCCCTCCCACATGGGATGCGGGGCGGTCTGGCGCACCCGGTTCCAGCCCATCTGCGGCACCTTGAAGCGCGAGCCGTCGTCCTGCAGCCGGCCTTCGAGATTGAAGCGCACCACTTTGCCCGGCAACAGGCCGAGGCAGGGCGTGTCGCCCTCCTCGCTCCAGTCGAACAGCATCTGTTCGCCGACGCAGACGCCAAACAGCGGCTTGGTCTGCGAGGCGGCCTTCACCGCCTCTTCCAGGCCGGAGGCGCGCAGGCTGCGCATGCAGTCCGGCATCGCGCCCTGGCCCGGCAGCACCACCCGGTCGGCGGCGCTGATGTCGGCGACTTCGCCGGAGATGCGCACATCGGCTTCCGGCGCGACATGGCGCAGCGCCTGCGCCACCGAGCGCAGGTTGCCCATGCCGTAATCCACTACCACGATCTTGTTCATGTCAGAAATTAAGCTGGTCAGCCGAAAATTACAGGCTGCCCTTGGTCGACGGAATGGTGCCGGCGGCGCGGGCATCGAGTTCGCTGGCCATGCGCAGCGCGCGGCCGAATGCCTTGAAAACGGTTTCGCACTGATGGTGGGCGTTGGCGCCACGCAGATTGTCGATGTGCAGGGTGACCAGCGCATGGTTGACGAAGCCCTGGAAGAACTCACGGGTCAGGTCGACATCGAAGCCGCCGATCATGGAGCGGGTGAACGGCACATGGAATTCCAGGCCGGGACGGCCGGAGAAGTCGACCACCACCCGCGACAGCGCTTCATCCAGCGGCACATAGGCGTGGCCGTAGCGGCGCAGGCCCTTCTTGTCGCCAACCGCCTTGGCCACCGCCTGGCCCAGCGTGATGCCCACGTCTTCCACCGTATGGTGCGCATCGATATGCAGGTCTCCCCTGGCCTCGACGTCGAGGTCGATCAGGCCATGGCGGGCGATCTGGTCCAGCATGTGGTCCAGGAAAGGCACGCCGGTGTTGAGATTCTGCTTGCCGCTGCCGTCAAGGTTGATGGCGATGCGGATCTGGGTTTCGTTGGTGTTGCGGACGACTTCCGCAATGCGTGGCGTAGACATGTTTGAACCAGGTTAGAGAGCGAGCGCGGTCTTCAGGGCATTCAGGAACAGGGTGTTTTCTTCCGGGGTGCTGACCGTCACGCGCAGGCAATTATGCAGCAAAGCGTGCATTTTACCGACATTTTTGACCAGCACCTTCTGTTCCAGCAGGCGCGCATGCACCGGCGCGGAATCCAGGCCGGGCCGGGTGACGCGCATCAGCAGGAAATTGGCGGCCGACGGAAACACCTCGACGCCCGGCAGCGCGGCCAGTTCGGCGGCCACCCGGCTGCGTTCGTCGCGCAGGGAAGCCGCCTGGGCATCCAGCACATCGCTGTGCTCGAGCACGAATTCGGCGGTGGCCTGGGTCAGCACATTGATGTTGTACGGCGGGCGCACCTTCTCGAACTGCTCCAGCAGCGCGCTGCTTGCCGACATGTAGCCGAGCCGGATGCCGGCCAGGCCCAGCTTGGAGACGGTGCGCATTACCACCAGGTTATCGAATTCGGCCAGGCGCGGCATGAAGCTGGCCTGGGCGAAGGGCTGGTAGGCCTCGTCGACGATCACGATGCCGCTGTCGCCGACCGCGCGCAGGATGTCGACCATGGCGGCCTCGTCGAACAGGTTGCCGGTCGGGTTGTTCGGGTAGGCCAGGTAGGTCACCGCCGGCCGGTGCGCGGCGATGGCGGCCAGCATGGCGTCGCGGTCGAGGCTGAAATCGGGCCTGAGATCGACGCCGATGAACTGCAGGCCGGCGAACTGGGCCGACATCGCATACATCACGAAGGCGGGCAGCGGCGCCAGCACCTTGGCGCCGGGCTTGGCGCACGCCACCGACACCATCGAGATCAGCTCGTCGGAGCCATTGCCCAGCACCACGTCATAGCCGGCCGGCACGCCGAGCTTGCCGCGGATGCCGGCCTTCAGTTCGGTATAGCTTGGCGTCGGATAGCGGTTCAGCGCCACTTCGGACAGCCGGCGGCCGAGCTCGGCGCGCAGCGGCCCGGGCAGCTGGTAGGGGTTTTCCATCGCGTCGAGCTTGACGCAGCCGGCCGCGTCCTGCACATGGTAGGCCGACAGGGCAAGGACGTCGGGACGGATAAGGTTTTCGATCAGGGACATGGCGTGCTCACGTTGTCGGCGGCGGATTGTTCGGCGGGTTCCAGCGCCGCCAGCCTTTGGTCTATCAGTTTGCAGTAATCGGCGTTGAGTTCAAAGCCGACGAAGTCGCGGCCGCAGCGGCGCGCCGCCACGGCGGTGGTGCCGCTGCCCATGAACGGGTCCAGCACCAGGCCGCCGGGCGGGCAGGACGCCTTGACCATGCGCTCGATGATTTCCAGCGGCTTCTGGGTCGGGTGGTCGGCCCTTTCCCGGTGCTCGCGGTGCAGGCGCGACACGCTCCACACGTCCTTGGGGTTGTAGCCCAGCTCCAGCCACTTCGCGCCGACGAAGATGGAGCGCGAGCGCGCCTTCTTGGTCTGGGCGTCATAGGGAATGCGCACCGCGTCGAGGTCGAAGTAATAGTCGCGGGCATTGGCGAAGAAGCCGATGTTGTCATGCACCGAGGAATAGCGGCGGGTGCTGCCGCCCATGGACGGCACCCGGCGGTCCCAGACGATCTCGTTGATCATGGTCATGCGCTGCTTGAGCATCACGAATACTTCCGGCGAGTAGCGCCAGGTCAGGAACACATACAGGCTGCCGCCGGCCTTCAGCTTGGGCAAGGCGGCGTCGACCCAGGCTTCGGTCCATTCCAGGTAGGCCGCGCTTTCCATGCGGTCGGAGTCGTTGCCGTAGTCCTTGCCGAGGTTGTACGGCGGATCGGCGATGATCAGGTCCACCGCGCCGTCGGGCAGGCGCGCGATGCCGGCCAACGCGTCTTCGCAGAAAACGCGGTTGCGCCAGTTATCGTTGTCCAACGGCCTGCCTGCGCATCATTTCTTGTAGCGGTATTCGGCGGAGCGGGCATGCGCCTGCAGGCCTTCGCCGTAGGCCAGCTCGGCCGCGACCTGGCCCAGGGTGCGGGCGCCGGCTTCGCTGACCTGGATCACCGACGAACGCTTCTGGAAGTCGTAGACGCCCAGCGGCGACGAAAAGCGCGCGGTGCGGGAGGTCGGCAGCACATGGTTGGGTCCGGCGCAGTAGTCGCCGATGGACTCGGACGAGAAGCGGCCGAGGAACATCGCGCCTGCATGGCGGATGCGGTGCGACCAGGCCAGCGGATTCTCGGCCGAGATTTCCAGGTGCTCGGGCGCGATGAAGTTGGCGATCTCGCAGGCTTCGTTCATGTCGCGCACCTTGACCATCGCGCCGCGGTTGGTCAGCGAGGTGCGGATCACGTCCTTGCGCGGCATTTCCTCCAGCAGCCGGTCCACGCTATTCTGCACCCGCGCCATGTAGTCGGCGTCCGGGCAGACCAGGATGGACTGCGCCAGCTCGTCATGCTCGGCCTGGGAGAACAGGTCCATGGCGACCCAGTCCGGGTCGGTGCTGCCGTCGCACAGCACCAGGATCTCGGACGGACCGGCGATCATGTCGATGCCCACGGTGCCGAACACCCGGCGCTTGGCCGCGGCGACATAGGCATTGCCGGGACCGACGATCTTGTCGACCTGCGGGATGGTGGCCGTGCCGTAGGCCAGCGCGGCCACCGCCTGCGCGCCGCCGATGGTGAAGACGCGGTTGACGCCGGCAATCGCCGCGGCGGCCAGCACCAGCTCGTTCTTCACGCCGGCGGGCGTGGGCACCACCATGATGATGTCCTGCACGCCGGCGACATGGGCCGGAATCGCATTCATCAGGACGGACGAGGGATAGGCCGCCTTGCCGCCCGGCACGTAGATGCCGACCCGGTCCAGCGGCGTTACCTTCTGGCCCAATACGGTGCCGTCGTCCTCGGTATAGAGGAAGCCGTCGGAGCCGCACTCCTCCTTCTGCCGCTCGTGATAGGCGCGCACCCGGTCGGCCGCGATCTGCAGCGCCTCGCGGCGCGCCTCGGGCAGGCCGGCCAGCGCCGCATGCAGCTCGTCCTGGCGGATTTCCAGCGCCGACATCGACGCCGCTTCCAGCTGGTCGAAGCGGTTGGTGTATTCCAGCACGGCGGCGTCGCCGCGGGCCTTCACGTCGGCCAGGATGCCGGCGGCGGCGCGGTCGATCGCGTCATCCTCGCTGGCCTCGAAGGCCAGCACGGCGCGCAGCTGCGCATTGAAATCGGCGTCGGTCGAATCGAGTGTGCGTATCGGTGCGGACATGGCGATAGGGGATGGGTTAACGTTTCGACGCCTGCTCGAAGGCGTCGATGATGGGCTGGAGGCGCTCGCGCTTCAGTTTCAGCGCGGCCTGGTTCACCACCAGGCGCGAGGAAATATCCATGATGTGCTCTACTTCGACCAGGTGGTTGGCCTTCAGGGTGCTGCCGGTGCTGACCAGGTCGACGATGGCGTCCGACAGGCCGACCAGCGGCGCCAGCTCCATCGAGCCGTACAGCTTGATCAGGTCCACATGCACGCCCTTGGCGGCGAAATGCTGGCGCGCGGTCTCGGTGTACTTGGTGGCCACGCGCAGCCGCGCGCCCTGCTTCACCGCGCTGGCATAGTCGAAGCCGGCCGACACCGCCACCGACATCCGGCAGCGCGCGATGTTGAGGTCGATCGGCTGGTACAGGCCCTCGCCGCCATGCTCCAGCAGCACGTCCTTGCCGGCCACGCCGAAGTCGGCGGCGCCATGCTGCACATAGGTCGGCACGTCGGAAGCGCGCACGATGATCACCCGCAGCGCCTCGTCGTTGGTCGGCAGGATCAGCTTGCGCGAGGTTTCCGGGTTTTCGGTGACCGTGATGCCGGCCGCCTGCAGCAATGGCAGGGTTTCCTCGAAGATGCGGCCCTTGGACAGGGCCAGCGTTAATTGGCGCTTCATCCGTTCACCCTCTGTATATCGGCGCCGACGGCGCACAGCTTGACTTCCATGCGGTCGTAGCCGCGGTCGAGGTGATAGATGCGGTCGACCAGGGTTTCGCCGCGGGCGGCCAGGCCGGCGATCACCAGCGAGGCCGAGGCGCGCAGGTCGGTGGCCATCACCGGCGCGCCGACCAGTTGCGGCACGCCCTCGATGATCGCGGTATGGCCCTCGATGCCGATGCAGGCGCCCAAGCGGTTCATTTCCTGCACATGCATGAAACGGTTCTCGAAGATGGTTTCGGTGACGCGGCTGTTGCCTTCGGCGATGCAGTTCAGCGCCATGAACTGGGCCTGCATGTCGG
Organism: Noviherbaspirillum sp. L7-7A; assembly: GCF_019052805.1. Classification (NCBI taxonomy): domain Bacteria; kingdom Pseudomonadati; phylum Pseudomonadota; class Betaproteobacteria; order Burkholderiales; family Oxalobacteraceae; genus Noviherbaspirillum; species Noviherbaspirillum sp. L7-7A. The sequence continues at coordinate 3,852,228 of NZ_JAHQRJ010000001.1, read as the reverse complement.
TCGGGAAACCGGGGTATTCGGTGGTGCGGAAGCTCACTGCCCTGGGCCGTGCCGCCATCTGGGCGCGGATCCAGTCCGGGCCGGTGGTCAGCACCACGCCGGCTTCGCGCAGCTTGTCGAGCGCGACATCGAGGATGTCGGTGCGCACGTTGGTCAGCGTCACATCGCCGCCGGCGGCAGCCACCGCGCACAGGAAGGTGGCGGTCTCGACCCGGTCGGGGATCACCGCATGCGAGGCGCCATGCAGGCTGGGCACGCCCTGGATCACCAGCCGGTCGGTGCCGATGCCGGAAATCTGCGCGCCCATGGCCACCAGCAGGTTGGCGAGATCCGTCACTTCCGGCTCGCGCGCGGCGTTTTCCAGTACGGTCTCGCCATCGGCCAGGGTGGCGGCCATCAGCAGGTTCTCGGTGCCGGTGACGGTGATCATGTCAGTGACGATGCGCGCGCCTCTGAGCTTCTTGGCGCGGGCATGGATATAGCCGGCCTCGATCTGGATCTCGGCGCCCATGGCGCGCAGGCCCTTGATGTGCTGGTCGACCGGACGCGAGCCGATGGCGCAGCCGCCCGGCAGCGAGACGCGGGCTTCGCCGAAGCGCGCCACCAGCGGTCCCAGCACCAGGATGGCGGCGCGCATGGTTTTCACCATTTCATAGGGCGCTTCCAGCTTGTCGATGCGGCCGCCGTTCAGAGCAATGCGATCGCCCTCTTCCTCGGCGCGCAGGCCCATCTGGCGCAGCAGTTTCAGCATGGTGGCCACGTCCTGCAGGCGCGGCACGTTGGACAGCTGCACGGTGTCGGCCGTCAGCAGGCCGGCGCACAGGATGGGCAGCGCCGCATTCTTGGCGCCGGAAATGGCGATATCGCCAGCCAGGCGCTTGCCGCCCGTGATTAACAGTTTTTGCATTACGTTTGAAATTCGTCAGGGGTCAGCGTCTTCATCGATAAGGCGTGGATTTCCTCGCGCATGCGGTCGCCCAGGGCCGCATAGACCAGCTGGTGGCGCTGGATCAGGCGCTTGCCGGCAAAGGCCGGCGAGACGATGACGGCGGTGAAATGCTGGCCGTCGCCTTCGACCTCCAGGTGGGTGCAGTCCAGGCCGGCGGCGATATAGCTCTTCACGAGCTCAGGGGTGGGCAACATGATTTCTGCCTTGTTGAGGTTGATGATGGTCGAGCGCATCGTGGTGTGTTCAATGATCAATGGCGCAGCTTGTAGCCGCTCTTGAGCATGGTGATGGCAACGCCGGCGAGCACCACGAAAAAGGTGGTCACGATCGCAAAGCTGATGCCGGGCGCCACGTCGGAATGGCCGAAGAAACCGTAGCGAAAGCCGTCAATCATATAAAAAAACGGATTGGCATGCGACACCGCCAGCCAGAAAGACGGCAGCGAGTGTATCGAATAGAACACGCCGGCCAGGAAGGTTGCCGGCATGATCAGGAAATTCTGGAAGGCGGCCAGCTGGTCGAATTTCTCGGCCCAGATGCCCGCGATCAGGCCCATGGTGCCCAGGATCGCCGAGCCCAGCAGCGCAAAGGCGAAGATCCACAGCGGCGCCACGAAGGACAGGTGGGCGAACCAGGCGGTGATGACGAACACGCCTAGGCCAACGGCCAGGCCGCGCACCATGGCCGCCAGCACATAGGCGCCGAACATTTCCCAGTGCGACAGCGGCGGCAGCAGAATGAACACCAGGTTGCCGGTGATCTTGGACTGGATCAGCGACGACGAGGAATTGGCGAAGGCATTCTGCAGCACGCTCATCATCACCAGGCCCGGCACCAGGAAGGCGGTATAGGTCACGCCCGGATAGACCTCGACCCGGCCTTCCAGCACCTGGCCGAAGATCAGCAGGTAGAGCATGGCGGTGACGATGGGCGCGGTCAGGGTTTGCGTGGCGACCTTCCAGAAGCGCAAGACTTCCTTGTAGAACAGCGTGCGAAAGCCCGTCATTTGCTGCCTTCCATGATTTCAATGAACACATCTTCCAGATCGGCCTGATGCAGCTGCATGTCCTCGATCTGCGCGCCGTTCTGGCGCAGCGTGGCGAGTATCGGCTCGACATCGGCATAGTCGGCGATGCGGAATACATACTTGTTGCTGCCCGGCTCGGCCGGATGGGACAGCAGCGGCGCCAGCGAGCCGGGAAATTCGCCGGTCAGCTGCACTTCCAGCTGCGAGCCGGAAATGCGGCGGATCAGCGCGGCGGTGGAGTCGAGCGCCACCACCTTGCCGCCGCGCAGCATCGCGATGCGGTTGCACAGCGCCTGCGCCTCTTCCAGGTAGTGCGTCGTCAGCACCACCGTATGGCCTTCCCGGTTCAGGCGCGAGACGAACTTCCATAGCGTCTGGCGCAGTTCGACGTCGACGCCGGCGGTCGGCTCGTCGAGCACGATGACCGGCGGCTTGTGCACCAGCGCCTGCGCGACCAGCACCCGGCGCTTCATGCCGCCGGACAGCGCGCGCATGTTGGCATCGGCCTTGTTGGTCAGGTCGAGGTTGTGCATGATCTCGTCGATCCAGTCATCGTTCTTCTTCAGCCCGAAATAGCCGGACTGCATGCGCAGGGTTTCGCGCACGGTGAAAAAGGGATCGAACACCAGTTCCTGCGGCACCACGCCGAGCAGCCGGCGCGCCTGGCGGTAATCGCGGACCACGTCGTGGCCCATGATCTTCACGCTGCCGGAATCGGCGCGGTTCAGGCCGGCCAGGATGGAAATGAGCGTGGTCTTGCCGGCGCCGTTGGGCCCCAGCAATCCGAAAAACTCGCCTTCCTCGATGGAGAATGTGACGCCGCCCAGGGCTTGCAGCGTGCCGTAGCGTTTCTTTACCTGGTCTATCTGAATGGCGGCCATGCGGGCTTCATTGTTGTTGCGGATGAACCGGCGCAGGAAAAGCCGGCCGGTGAAAGGGCTTGATTATAGGGGATTTCCGCACAGGCACTCTGGACGAGGTGCGGGAGGCAGCCGGCAGCCCGTTTGCCCGGAGAATGCGGACGGCATGACGCCTGCCCGCATCGGGCCGCGCAAACGCTCAGGACAATTGCAGGAGTTCAGCCACGCCGTACAGCTGCGCCAGGCTGCGCAGGCTGGCCGGCGCATTGCGCAGCGCCAGCGGCGCATTGCGCGCCGCCGCCGCCCGCTTCCAGGCCAGGAGAGTGGCAACGGCCGAGGAATCGACCGTGGACATGCGCGCCAGGTCGATCTCGGTCTGGCCGCCGGCAATGGCCTGCAGCCCCGCGCCCAGTGCGGCCCTGGCCTCGGCCAGGGTCAGGGATTCGGCCGGCTGGTACATGCTCAGGACTTCGCGTTCTTGGCGATGCCATTGGCCGACAGCTTCTTGTTGCGCTCTGCCAAAGTCTTGATCAGGCCGTCGATGCCGCCCTTGCTGATTTCGCTGGCGAAGTTGCCCTTGTAGGTTTCCACCAGCCAGGCGCCGAGCACGTTCAGGTCATAGATCTTCCAGGTATTGCCGGACTTGGCCAGGCGGTAATTGAGCTGGATCGGCTCGCCGCGCTGCTGCACCACCTGCGAACGCACTTCCACGTCGGTGTCGGACGGGTCGTTGCGCATCGGCTTGAATTCCAGCTGCTGGTCGCGGATCTGGGCGATCGCGCCGGCATAGGTGTAGACCAGCAGGTCGCGGAATTCCTCGGTCAGACGCTTCTGCTGGTCCGGCGTGGCTTCGCGCCAGTAACGGCCGGCGGCCAGCGCAGTCATGCGCTGGAAGTCGACGTTGGGCAGGATCTTGCTCTGCACCACGTCCAGGATCTTCTGCTGGTTGCCGCTCTGGATGTCCTTGTCGCTCTTGGCCGTTTCCAGCACTTCCTGGCTGATGCGCTTGATGAAGACGTCGGGCGCTTCCTGCGCGACGGCGGCGCCGGTGAAGCTGAGCATGCCAAGGGTGAGAATTGCGATGAATTTTTTAAACATGATCTTTTTCCTGAAATTGACAGTGGCGGCGGCATGCCTGCCCGCGCGCCGTCACGATTACTTAGGGAGGTTCCCGTCGGGGGCGGGAATGAAAGCCGGCTGGCTGCCGTTGGCGGCAGGTGCGGCCGGCGCCTTTTCCTGTTGGGCATCGCCCTTGGTCGCGGGTTCCGCAGATGGGGCTGCCGAACCGCCATTCAATGACGAACCATTGTCCGTTTTCGAATCCAGCTCATCGTCGTCGGGCAGCGCGCGGTACACCGAGTCGGCGCCGCGCTCGCGGTTGCTGCTGATCTTGCCGGCGCGGCGCTGCAGATAGGCGTCGCGGATGAACTCGTAGCGGTCCAGCGCGGCATCCTCGATCAGGTTGGAGGCGTCCAGCACGCCGGCACGCAGGTCGATCACGCGCAGCGCGGTGCCGAAGTAGCGGGTGGCGTCGGGCGTGACGTAGGTCCATGGATTGCCGGCGAAATCGGCTGGCAGCGCCGCCGAGTCGCGCACGGTGGAGGAACCCAGCAGCGGCAACACCACATAAGGCCCGGACTGCACTCCCCAGACGCCCAGCGTGGCGCCGAAGTCCTGGCTATGCTTGGGCAGGCCGGCGTCGCTGCCGATGTCGATCAGGCCGGCGATGCCGAAGGTGGAATTGATGGTGAAGCGCATCACGTCCGAGACGCCGTCGGCCACCCTGCCCTGCAGCAGGTTGTTGACCGCGGTCCAGACATCGGCGAGGTTGCCAAAGAAGTTGTAGACGCCGGTCTGCATGAAGGAAGGCACCACGCGCTTGTAGGCGGTGGCCGCCGGCTTCAGTGCATACTGGTCCACCTTGTCGTTGAAGGTGAACATGGTCCGGTTGAACTTCTCGAACGGGTCCACCGGATTTCTTGCGGCGGAGCCGGAATCGGTAGTACTCGTGGTGGCACAGCCGGACAGGATGGTGACCATGCTCAGCGCGAGCAGGGAACGGCCCAGGGTATTCATTGTTTTTGTTCCTCTTTCCCTTCAGCAGCCTTGCTGAAGAGGAATTGACTGATCAGATTTTCCAGCACGATCGCGGATTGCGTCATGGTGATGCGGTCGCCCTGGGCGAGATTGTTGGTGTCGCCGCCCGGCTCCAGGCCGATGTATTGCTCGCCCAGCAGGCCGGAGGTCAGGATCTTGGCCGAACTGTCCTTCGGAAACGCGTAGCCGCTCTGCATCTTCAGCCTGACTTCCGCCTGGAAGGTTTTGCCGTTCAGGCCGATATTGTCGACCCGGCCGACCACCACGCCGGCGCTCTTGACCGGCGCGCCAGGCTTCAGGCCACCGATGTTGTCGAAGCGCGCCGTCACGTCATAGGTCTTGGCGAACGAGATTGAACTCATGTTGCCGGCCTTCAGGGCCAGGAACAGCAAGGCAGCCGCGCCCAGTACCACGAACAGGCCAACCCAGACATCCAGAGATTTACGTTGCATGCTTACACCCTTCGAAACCGTTATGTATTGAACATCAGCGCCGTGAGCAGGAAGTCCAGCGCCAGCACGGTGAGCGAACCGATCACCACGGTCCGCGTGGTGGCGCGGGCCACGCCTTCCGGCGTCGGGCGGGCTTCATACCCCTGATAAAGCGCGATGAACGTCACCGCTATGCCGAACACAATGCTCTTGATGACGCCATTGGCAATGTCCTTGAAGATATCGACGCCGCCCTGCATCTGCGACCAGAAAGCGCCCTCGTCGACGCCGATCAACAGCACGCCAACCACGTAACCGCCCAGGATGCCGACGGCGCTGAAGATCGCGGCCAGGATGGGCATGGCGATCACGCCGGCCCAGAAGCGTGGCGCCAGCACCCGCTGCAGCGGATTGACCGCCATCATTTCCATCGCCGCCAGTTGCTCGCCGGCCTTCATCAGGCCGATTTCGGCCGTCAGCGAGGTGCCGGCGCGGCCGGCGAACAGCAGCGCGGTCACCACCGGCCCCAGTTCCCGGGTCAGCGACAGCGCCACCAGCAGGCCCAGCGCCTGTTCGGATCCGTATTTGTTGAGGGTGTAGTAGCCCTGCAGGCCGAGCACGAAGCCGACGAACAGGCCGGACACGCTGATGATGACCAGCGAATAATTGCCGATGAAATGAATCTGGTCGGTAATCAGGCGGAAACGGCGCAGCAGGCCGCCCGACGCGCCCAGCACCGCGAAGAAGGTGCGGGTGCCGTAGCCAAGGTTGACCACGAATTCACGCACGCTGCGTCCTATGGCGGACAGGAAGGCCAGGATCATGGGCGCGCTCCCAGGCCGAGATCGTCGGCCAGGCTGCGGCCGGGGTAATGGAAAGGCACCGGGCCGTCGGCCTCGGCATGGACGAACTGCTTCACATACGGGTCGCTCGATTGCAGCATCTGCTGCGGCGTGCCATGGGCGACGATTTTCCCCTGCGACAGGAAATAGACATAGTCGGCAATCGAAAACGATTCGTGCACATCGTGCGAGACCAGGATGGAGGTCGAGCCCAGTGCATCGTTCAGGCGGCGGATCAGGTTGGCGGTCACGCCCATCGAGATCGGGTCGAGCCCGGCGAAAGGCTCGTCGTACATGATGAGCTGCGGGTCCAGCGCCACCGCCCGCGCCAGGGCTACCCGGCGCGCCATGCCGCCGGAAATCTCGGCGGGTTTCAGCATGGCCGCATTGCGCAGGCCGACCGCATGCAGCTTCATCAGCACCAGGTCGCGCAGCAGTTCGTCGGGCAGGTCGGCATTCTCGCGCAGCGGGAAAGCCACGTTGTCGAACACGGTGAGGTCGGTGAACAGGGCGCCATGCTGGAACAGCATGCCGATGCGCCGGCGCATCTGGTAGAGCGCTGCCTGGTTGCGGGTATCGACCGCCCTGCCGTCCAGCATGACGCCGCCACGGGTGGGAGCAATTTGCCCGCCGATCAGGCGCAGGATGGTGGTTTTACCCGATCCGGAGCCGCCCATCACCGCAATCACCCTGCCGCGCGGGAAATCCATTTCCAGCCCGGACAGGATGGGTCGGTCTCCATAGGCAAAATGCAGGTCGCGGATTTCTACGAGGTTGGGCACGGGTCGTGGCGGAATTTAAAAATACGTGATTGTAGAGCAGAAAGCCGCTCCGGCTTGGAGCGCCAGGTAACGCTGGCGAGCAGAATGTTGCTTACCAAAGGGAACACATGTTGTTGCAAAAAGTAAACTTAACCGTATTTCATGCATGCCAGTAAGGCATCACATGCCTGGTGTGTCCCTGCGCCAGGCAACTTCAGACAAGCGAAGGTAGTGACGCTTTCTGGAACAAAGTCCTTGAAAATGACAAATTTTCTGATTGCAACAATCCACTGACTCGACAGCAAATCCGGCGGATTATAACCTTTCCTGCGGCCAAGCTGCTTTTACCGTCCAGCAAACTGTTTCGGAAAGGAAAAAAAGCCTGCTTGCGCAGGCTTTTCTGACATCCCGGCGGCCGTATCAGCGCGGCAGTACGGATGCGCCCATCAGGAACTCGTCCACGGCGCGGGCACACTGCCGGCCTTCGCGGATCGCCCAGACCACCAGCGACTGGCCGCGACGCACGTCGCCGGCGGCGAAGACCTTGTCGACCGAAGTCTTGTAGCAGGTATCGCCCTCGGTGCTGGCGCGGGCATTGCCGCGGGCATCCCGGTCGACGCCAAAGGCATCCAGCACCTGCTGCACCGGCGAGACGAAGCCCATGGCCAGCAGCACCAGGTCGGCCTTCAGTTCGAATTCCGAATCCGGCACTTCCTGCATGCGGCCGTCCTTCCATTCGACGCGGGCGGCGATCAGCTTCTCGACCTTGCCGTTCTTGCCTTCCAGGCGCTTGGTGGCCACGGCCCAGTCGCGCTCGCAGCCTTCCTCATGCGAGGAAGAGGTGCGCAGCTTGGTCGGCCAGTACGGCCATACCAGCGGCTTGTTTTCCTGCTCGGGCGGTTGCGGCAGCAGTTCGAACTGCACGACCGACGCCGCGCCATGGCGGTTGGAGGTGCCGACGCAGTCGGAACCGGTGTCGCCGCCGCCGATCACGACCACATGCTTGCCGGTGGCCTTGATCTGGTCTTTCAGCTTGTCGCCGGCATTGACCTTGTTCTGCAGCGGCAGGAAGTCCATCGCGAAATGCACGCCGGCCAGTTCGCGGCCGGGCACCGGCAGGTCGCGCGGCTGCTCTGCGCCGCCGGCGATGACCACCGCGTCGAACTCTTCCTTCAACTGTTCCGGCGAGATGGTTTCCTTGGCCCAGTTGGTGACATTGGCCGGGAAGTCCTTGCCCACCAGCACGCCGGTGCGGAAGGTCACGCCTTCGGCCTTCATCTGCTCGACGCGGCGGTCGATATGGGACTTCTCCATCTTGAAATCCGGAATGCCGTAGCGCAGCAGGCCGCCGACCCGGTCATTCTTCTCGAACACCGTCACATCGTGGCCGACGCGGGCCAGCTGCTGGGCCGCGGCCATGCCGGCCGGGCCGGAACCGACGACGGCGACCTTCTTGCCGGTCTTGTTCTCGGCCGGCAGCGGCACCACCCAGCCGTTTTCCCAGCCCTTGTCGATGATGAAATGCTCGATCGACTTGATGCCCACCGGGTCGTTGTTGATGTTCAGCGTGCAGCCGGCCTCGCAGGGCGCCGGGCAGATGCGGCCAGTGAACTCCGGGAAGTTGTTGGTCGAATGCAGGTTGTCCAGCGCCTCGCGGTAGGTGCCGCGGTAGACCATGTCATTCCAGTCGGGAATGATGTTGTTGACCGGGCAGCTGCTGTTGCAGAAGGGGATGCCGCAGTCCATGCAGCGCGCGCCCTGCACCTTGGCCTGGTCGTCCGATAGGCGGACAGTGAATTCCTTGTAGTGCTTGATGCGCGCGGTCGATGGTTCGGCCGCTTCTTGCATACGCTGGAATTCCAGAAAGCCGGTTACTTTACCCATTTGTTTTACTCACCTCGTCAACCGCGCGGCGTCGTGCCGCGCGGGATTGTTGATCGTTAAGCCGGAACCTTGTCCTTGGCTTGCCTGGCGGTGCGCGCCGCATCCATTTCGCCCAGCGCCCGCTTGTACTCGGTCGGGAACACCTTGACGAACTTGCCGCGGGCATTGGACCAGTCGTCCAGCAGGGCCCGCGCGCGGGTGCTCCCGGTGTACTTGAAGTGGCGCTCGATCAGGCCCTTCAGGATCGCCTCGTCGGTCTGGCCTTCGCCGCCGCGCAGCTGGCTGTGCCAGGTCGCCTTCGGCATCTTGGCTTCCTGGTCCGCGGCCGACAGCACGCCGTCCAGCGCCACCATCGACATGTTGCACTTCTTCGCGAAGTCGCCGTCCTCGTCATAGACGTAGGCAATGCCGCCCGACATGCCGGCTGCGAAGTTGCGGCCGGTGGTGCCGAGCACGACCACGGTGCCGCCGGTCATGTATTCGCAGCCATGGTCGCCGGTGCCTTCCACCACGGCCACCGCGCCGGAGTTGCGCACCGCGAAGCGTTCGCCGGCCACGCCGTTGAAGAAGGCTTCGCCGGCGATCGCGCCGTACAGCACGGTGTTGCCGATGATGATGTTGTCCACGGCGCGGCCGCGGAACTCGGTGTTGGGACGGACCACGATGCGGCCGCCCGACAGGCCCTTGCCGACATAGTCGTTGCCCTCGCCCACCAGGTCCAGCGTGATGCCGCGCGCCAGGAAGGCGCCGGCCGACTGGCCCGCGGTGCCGTGCAGCTGGATGTGGATGGTGTCATCCGGCAGGCCTTCATGGCCGTAACGCTTGGCCACTTCGCCCGACAGCATTGCGCCAACGGTGCGGTTCAGGTTCTTGATCGGCGTGATGAAGGACACGCGCTCGCCCTTTTCCAGCGCCGGCCTGGCCTGCGCGATCAGCTTGTGGTCCAGCGCCGACTCCAGGCCGTGGTCCTGGAACTCGGCCTGGTACAGCGGAATGTCGTCCGACAGTTCCGGCTGATGGAAGATGCGGCTGAAATCCAGTCCCTTGGCCTTCCAGTGCGACACGGCGCGCGACTTGTCCAGCAGGTCGGTGCGGCCGATCAGCTCGTCATAGGTGCGGATGCCCAGCTGCGCCATGATCTGGCGCGCTTCCTCGGCAACGAAGAAGAAGAAGTTCACCACGTGTTCCGGCTTGCCGGTGAATTTCTTGCGCAGCACCGGGTCTTGCGTGGCCACGCCCACCGGGCAGGTGTTGAGGTGGCACTTGCGCATCATGATGCAGCCCTCGGCCACCAGCGGCGCGGTGGCGAAGCCCACTTCATCGGCGCCCAGCATCGCGGCGATCACGACGTCGCGGCCGGTCTTGATCTGGCCGTCGGTCTGCACGCGGATGCGGCTGCGCAGGCGGTTCAGCACCAGCGTCTGCTGGGTTTCGGCCAGGCCGAGTTCCCACGGCGTGCCGGCATGCTTGACCGAGGACAGCGGCGACGCGCCGGTGCCGCCGTCATGGCCTGCCACCACCACGTGGTCGGCCTTGGCCTTGGCCACGCCCGCGGCCACGGTGCCCACGCCCACTTCCGACACCAGCTTGACCGAGATCGATGCCTGCGGATTGACGTTCTTCAGGTCGTGGATCAGCTGCGCCAGGTCTTCGATGGAGTAGATGTCATGGTGCGGCGGCGGCGAGATCAGGCCCACGCCAGGCACCGAGAAGCGCAGCTTGGCGATGTACTCGGACACCTTGTGGCCGGGCAGCTGGCCGCCTTCGCCGGGCTTGGCGCCCTGCGCCATCTTGATCTGGATCTGGTCGGCCGAGATCAGGTACTCGGCGGTGACGCCGAAGCGGCCCGATGCCACCTGCTTGATCTTCGAGCGCAGCGAGTCGCCCGGCAGCAGCGGCATGTCGACTTCGATTTGTTCCTTGCCAACGATGGAGGCCAGGGTATCGCCCTGCTTGATCGGGATGCCCTTCAGTTCCTGGCGATAGCGGTTCTCGTCCTCGCCGCCTTCGCCGGTGTTGGACTTGCCGCCGATGCGGTTCATCGCAATCGCCAGGGTGGCGTGGGCTTCGGTCGAGATCGAGCCGAGCGACATGGCGCCGGTGGCGAAGCGCTTGACGATTTCCTTGGCCGGCTCGACTTCCTCCAGCGGGATCGCACGGGTCGGGTCGAGCTTGAACTCGAACAGGCCGCGCAGGGTCATGTGGCGACGCGACTGGTCGTTGATGATCTGGGCGTATTCCTTGTACGTGCTGAAGTTGTTGGCGCGGGCCGAGTGCTGCAGCTTGGCGATCGCGTCCGGCGTCCACATGTGGTCTTCGCCGCGCACGCGGTAGGCGTATTCGCCGCCGGTGTCGAGCGCGTTGGCGAGGATCGGGTCATTGCCGAAGGCCAGGCGGTGCAGGCGCAGCGCTTCCTCGGCCACTTCGAACACGCCGATGCCCTCGACGTTGGACGCGGTGCCCTTGAAGTACTTGTCCACCAGCGCCTTGTTCAGGCCGATGGCTTCGAAGATCTGCGCGCCGCAGTAGGACATGTAGGTCGAGATGCCCATCTTGGACATGACCTTCATCAAGCCCTTGCCGACGGCCTTCTGGAAGTTGTAGATCGCCTTTTCTTCCGACAGGTCGCCCGGCAGGCCGCGCGCCATCTCGGCCAGGGTATCCATCGCCAGGTACGGATGGATGGCTTCGGCGCCATAGCCGGCCAGCAGCGCGAAGTGATGCGTCTCGCGGGCCGAACCGGTTTCCACCACCAGGCCGGTGGAGGTGCGCAGGCCCTTGCTGACCAGGTGCAGGTGGATGGCGGAGGTGGCCAGCAGCGCCGGGATCGCGACGTTCTCGGCGCTCACGCGGCGGTCGGAAATGATCAGGATGTTGTGGCCGGAACGCACCGCGTCCACGGCCTGCGCGCACAGCGACGCCAGGCGCGCCTCGATGCCTTCCTTGCCCCATGCCAGCGGATAGCAGATGTCCAGCTCATGCGAGCGGAACTTGCCGCCGGTGTGCCTGCTGATATCGCGCAGGCGGGCGATGTCGGCATAGTCCAGGATGGGCTGCGAGACTTCCAGCCGCATCGGCGGATTGATGTTGTTGGTGTCGAGCAGGTTGGGCTTGGGGCCGATGAAGGACACCAGCGACATCACCATCGCTTCGCGGATCGGGTCGATCGGCGGATTGGTCACCTGCGCGAACAGCTGCTTGAAGTAGTGGTACAGCGTCTTGTTCTTGTTGGACATGACGGCCAGCGGCGAGTCGTTGCCCATGGAGCCGGTGGCTTCCTCGGCCTGCACCGCCATCGGCGACATCAGGAACTTGAGGTCTTCCTGGGTGTAGCCGAAGGCTTGCTGGCGGTCCAGCAGCGGCACGTCGGCCTGCGGCGCGGCGGCGTCGGCTTCCAGGTCGTCGAGCTTGATGCGGACCGACTCGATCCACTGCTTGTACGGCTTGGCGTTGGCGTAGGTGTCCTTCAGTTCCTTGTCGTCGATGATGCGGCCGGCGTCGAGGTCGATGAGGAACATCTTGCCCGGCTGCAGGCGCCATTTCTTGATGATCTTGGATTCCGGGATCGGCAGCACGCCGGACTCGGACGCCATCACCACGAAGTCGTCGTCGGTGACGATGTAGCGGGCCGGACGCAGGCCGTTGCGGTCGAGCGTGCCGCCGATGTGGCGGCCGTCGGTGAAGGCCATCGCGGCCGGGCCGTCCCACGGCTCCATCATCGCCGCATGGTATTCATAGAAGGCGCGACGGTTGTCGTCCATCAGGGTGTGGTTTTCCCAGGCTTCGGGAATCATCATCATCATGGCCTGGGGAATCGGATAGCCCGACATCACCAGCAGTTCCAGCGCATTGTCGAAACAGGCGGTATCGGACTGGCCTTCATAGATCAGCGGGAACAGCTTCTTCAGGTCGTCACCCAGCACGGCCGACTTCATCACGCCTTCGCGGGCGCGCATCCAGTTGAAGTTGCCCTTGACGGTATTGATCTCGCCGTTGTGCGCCAGGAGGCGGTACGGGTGGGCCAGCGGCCATTCCGGGAAGGTGTTGGTGGAGAAGCGCTGGTGCACCAGGGCCAGCGCGGAGATGCAGCGCTCGTCCTGCAGGTCGCGGTAGTACACGCCAACCTGGTCGGCCAGCAGCAGGCCCTTGTAGACCACGGTGCGGGCCGACATTGAGGGCACGAAAAATTCCTTGCCGTGCAACAGGTTCAGCGCCTGGATCGCGTGGCCGGACGACTTGCGGATCACGTAGAGCTTACGTTCCAGCGCGTCGGTCACCATGATGTCCTGGCCGCGGCCGATGAATATCTGGCGGATCACCGGCTCTTTTTCGCGCACGGTGGGCGACATCGGCATGTCGATGTCGACCGGCACGTCGCGCCAGCCCAGCACAACCTGGCCTTCGGCCAAGACTGCGCGCTCGATTTCCTGTTCGCAGGCGATGCGCGAGGCGCTTTCCTTGGGCAGGAACACCATGCCGACGCCGTATTCGCCGGGCGGCGGCAGCGTTACGCCCTGCTTGGCCATTTCTTCACGATAGTACTGGTCAGGAATCTGGATCAGGATGCCGGCGCCGTCGCCCATCAGCTTGTCTGCGCCTACCGCACCGCGGTGATCGAGATTTTTCAGAATCAGCAGACCCTGCTCGACGATGGAATGGCTTTTTTTGCCCTTGATATGGGCGATGAAACCGACGCCGCAGGCGTCATGTTCATTGGCTGGATCGTATAGACCTTGCGCGTGCATGGGGTTTCTCCACTGCTGATAAGAATTGACCGTGCAGAATAGTGCAAAGAATCAGATAGTTCAATGAGAAAAATTAGGGTCAGAGTGCAATTAAAAATATGCCTTATGCCGGGTCATTTTAATTGGGGACAGAGTCAAGGCAGTGCAAACGGTCAGGTGTCGGGCTTGTTTGTCTTTCTAGATTGCAACGACATCTCTGCTGGAGGCCTGCCTCTGCGGCCGGGCGACATCCGACGCTGTGTGCGCTTTTCGAGTTCCTGCTTGAATTCCTTAGAGCCCAGCGGCCAGCCGCCGCGTACTGCGGCGCCGATATGGTCAATCTCCGTGCGGGACATGCCGCGCTCCATTTTCTGCCGGTAAGCGGCCTCGCGTTCGAAGGGGGTATTGCCCAGCTGCCAGTACTGAGGATGGTCGGTCAGCATTGGGTCTGTCTGTATGCCGGCATGATGGGCATAGCTGGACCAGCGGTAATCCACCGGCTCCGCCGCTGCGCTTTCCAGAACCGGGCGCATTTCCATATAGCGGCAGCATTCCAGGAACCAGCCCTGCGCCTCGACCACGGTGGCCTGGTAACGGCTGCCCCACAGGGTGCCGCTGCGCTTGTACTTGCGATTGAAGTACGGCACGTAGTAGCGGCCTATCCATTGCATCATCTTGCCCGGTCCCTCCTCGTCTGATGGCGTGATCAGCAGGTCGATGCTCTCGGGCAGCAGCACGTAGGCATGGAGGGCAACGCCAAACTTCCAGCTGGCCTCGCGCAGCCAGGCGAGATAGGCGATGTAGTCGTCGCTGTCACGGAACACCGGCTGGCGGTCGTGACCCTGCTGGCTGAGGTAGTGGGTTTGCTGGGGGATTACCAGTCGGGGGAGTCGGGCCATGGAAGCAGGCGTGCCGGTTGGGGAGCCGACATTGTACTGACTTGGGAATGCTGTTTACAGCGTGCTTGGGATTTGTTGGCGCTGCTCTTCCACGCGCAATTGATACGCATGTAACCAACGCGCAGATGATGACGCATTGTTACCAGCTTATAAACGTTCGTTTGTTAACAGTTTGCTTTTGCTGAGACGTAAAAAAGCCCGCACTTGGCGGGCTTTTCTCATTCCTCTTGCCAGATTACTTTACAGACTTGCGGCGTGCTACTGCAAAACCAAACAGGCCCAAGCCAAGCAGCGCGACTGTTCCTGGTTCAGGCACATTGCCCGCGCCATCTCCGCCGCCTTCCGTGCCTTTCGAACCGATCAAACCAGTCAGCCTCGTTGTGGTGTCATAGATGTCAGTCGCGAAAAGGTAACCGTTGGCATTTGCCAGGAAGCTGCTTTCGGTAATGCCGTTCCCGTGCACTGTAAAGGAAATCGTGGTGTATTGCGCATTGCTCGAGCCATTGCCGCACAGCACACAATCGGCAGCGTACGTAAAGTTACCGAATCCTGGCTGGGTAACATTTTGTTTGTTTACGGTAAACAGTGGAGCAGGGGTATTGTTGGTGCCGCCATTAGGCACAAGCGGTGAAATATCAGTGAATGTATAGCCGCTATCCAAGGAAGCCAAATTAAACGCAAACAAGGAATGCGAGCCCGTCTCTACAAAATAGTTAGGGTTCACCGAAACAGTGACATCGACTTCGTTCGTAGACCCCGTCAATGTTACGGTGCCCAGAGAAACGTTTTGCTGCTTAACGCTGTTGGAGTAATCCATCAGGGTGTAGACCAACGACGCATTCGCCGCTGTGGCGCTGCAGAGAAGGGCGGCAGCAAGTGCCATGGGACGGACAAATTTGAATGCATTCATGCTTGGCTCCGGTGAGTGATCTTGTCCACAGATTAGCATTTTGCATGCCAGAAACTTTTTTCGTTTCTTTTCAAACACTTACTGAGAATCAAGTATTGTTAGAACCTGATGGTGTAAAGTTTCTCGACAGAATTTTTTTGTAGTGCGGTTTCATCAATTGTGAAAGGTGATTATCGACTGCATCTTCATTCAGCGGCTTTACGATGCTGAAGACGTTGGCCCGAGAAACGGCAAACCGACGCGCCAGCTCACTTACACGCACGCTAGCCGCGTGATCTGCGGTAATCACCGTGCGTTGCTCAGTGCTAGTCTTCGATGGACGCCCGAGTGCCCTACTCGCTGTCTTCGCCATGGCCAGGCTAGACTGTGTTCGCGCCACCAGCAGATCCCACTCCATCTCGGTAACCGCCGCCAGCATCTCCAACATCAGTTTGCTCGCACTCGATATCAGGTCGAGTTTCCCCAGGCTGTAGCACGATCACCTCGATCTTTCGTGCAGCCAGCGCCTTGATAGTGGCGCCGCCATCTTGTGCATCACGGCAAATGCGATTCAGTTTCGATAGGCTTTGTTGCATAAATAAGGTAAAGACAGAGCTTGGCTTCCTACCGGCCTAGTTATGGCATCTTGATGCCGGTGCTGTCGACCAGCAAGTGAAGACCGGTCATGGTTGGTGCGACTTCAATAGCAACCTGCGCTAATAAACAAGTTTGGACTAACAAACGAAAAAAAGCCCGCTCGTGACGGGCTTCAAACATGCAGGTAGGGCTTTTATGCGTTCTTGGTTTTTGCTGACTTACGGCGTGCTGCAGCGAAGCCCAGCAGACCGAGACCCATCAGTGCCACCATGGTCGGCTCAGGCACGGCGGCGCTCGCGACGCCACCCGAATTGACCTGTCGGATATAGGTATTGTTCGTATTGCCTCCTTCGACTTGAATGGACGCATAAATATTCTTGCTGTTCGCAATGAGGAAGTCGTCCGAGCTAAGATTCGTGCCTGTGATCAAATAGGTTGACGACCCATTCTGGCTGAGATCCTTGTTAGAGCCGGAAGCGGCAAAATTGAAAACGAGATCGAATAAGCCGCTGTTGCTCGCGTTTCCAAAGCTGTCGTTATCGAGCGTCTTCGTAACTGTCGGCGCGCTGACGCCTCCTTTTGAAGTAACGGTGCTGATTGACGTATTACCTGTGGTGTTCAGGTTGAAGGCCCAGTCATTTACATACTGGCTAGGACTAAGACTGCTGAGCACCTTCATTACTAACTGCACGCCGTTTACAACATCAGTGAACTCTGCCGTTGCAAAAATTCCGGTCGCGTTTGCACTGGTAGTGCCATACAGACCTGCGTTAGAAAACTCGTAAATTACACTGGCGTTTGCTGCAGTGCTTCCTGCCAGCGACGCGAGAACGAAACCGCCGGTAGCCAAGACATTTTTGATTTTCGAGATGTTCATTTTCGTTTCCCTGTAAGGTGGTGATTGTTTATCTGATCAATGCATTCTGTAAGCAATGTTTGTTCCAGTAAATAATTCTCTTCATAAACAGTTACTTAAAACAAATATTTCTTATTAAAAATGTTTTCTGTAAGAATTTTCGACAGAATTGAGGGGCTTGTTGTGTCCCTCCCTATCGCTAACCATTGTTGCGAGCCTCGAAGCTGCTCCAGCGCTTCGTGCGGCGTGTAGCCATCGTAGGGATTGCCCGGCATGGAGCGCGCCCCGACCACCAGGCCCTCCTTCAACGTCGCCACGATCAACCCCTTGACGCCAAACTCGTAGCGCACGCGCGCCTTGCCTTGCTAATGCACCCGACTTCTGGTGCATGCAACGCAGACAGCTTGTTCTTGTCTTTGGGCCGTTGCTACAGGATGCGGCGGGTGCGCCCAGCAGTTCACCAAGCCATGCCAGGGCCTTCGACCACGCCGGACCGTCAGACAATGGCGATAGCACGCCCGTACGTATTGACTTCCGCATACTGAAGTACGTCGGCATCCTGGAAATAAACCATTTCGTGGCTCCATGGCTGGCCTATATGCACTCCTACCGACGCTTAGTAGCCGCGCTCACGGGCAACCACGCACGGCTCGGGGCCGATGTGGTTCGCTAAACCTTCATCGCAGTGGACTTTAACTACCTGCACCTTGCCGGTTTCCCGGCGCGCTCAGACGGATTCTCTACCCAGCCCCACACGACTTCTTCATCGGCTAGATCGAAGGTGTGTTGCAAGTAGAGCAGACCTGCGACCAGGCGCGGCCGCAAGGGCGGGCCACGATGCTTGGGGCACCATGGCACCATGGCCTCATAGACGACCTGGTCGATGGCATTTCAGTCGATTAGCTTCGCTAGCACGATGAGCGGATGGTTCAGATTGAGGTGGTCCCGGAAGTAGAAATCTTGTCGTTGTGCCGATGCGGCCTTTCCGGAATGATGACTCGGGTCCATTTCGGCCTCATCAAAATTTGCAGGGGAATGAATATGACACCAACCGTACCTTGCAAATGCCACGGCCTCACCCGCATGCAGACTCGGCCAAAACGGTTTTTCAGCGCAGCCTGAATAGGCTGCACCCACTACAAAAAGCCCGCTGAGCTTAGTGGGCTTTCTTGTCTTTAAAACGCATCGTTATCTAGATATGCATACCGCTTCGCTCAGAACCGGATCACCCAGTTCGCCTGAATGTACCGGTACTGGTAATCCGGCCCGCCAAACGAGGCCGTGCGCAGATACCCTGCCCTAAGGTCCAGCCGCTGCTGCCCGGCCAGCGGGCTGCTGAGGCCAAACTCCAGCAGGCGCGATGGCCCGCTCGGCGTCTCGGCAATGCTTTGCGTGCCGGCGCCGGCCAGAACGCTGCCGACCCAGCCGCTGGAACGGTAGCGCCATCCGGCCAGCAGCATGTTTTCCTGGTAGCGCTCGGGATTGAAATAGCCGCGCCGGCTTTCATTGGGCGTGCTGTCGTAATGGCGGAAGCGGTACTGGAAGGTCAGGCCGAGGTCGAGGTCGGGCTGGAACACCGCCCTGAAGCGCGCATGCCTGCGGTGGTTGTCGTCGCTGAAGTCCTGGTAACCCAGGGTGCCGATCAGGGTGACCTTGGGATGCGGCTGATGCTCCAGGCTGCCGCCGACGAAGGTGAAATGGATGCCCCGGTCGAGCGCGGTCCTGGTTTCGACAAAGTCGCGGTTGATGAAGAACTCTGCCGACGTGCCCTTCGCAATCGGCAGCAGGTAGCTGCCATCGGCCGTCAGCAGCGTATGGCCGCCCTGCGACATCGCGCCCGCTTCCAGCTGCCAGCTGCGCACGCCGGCTGTCAGCGGCCCCCTGGCCGCCAGCGCCAGCTGCTCCCCGCTCCTGGACCAGCCGTCCTGGCTGAAGTCATGATGGCGGTAACGCACGCCAGTGGCCGCATCCTGCGCCTGCAGCGACGGGAAGAAATCGACGCCCGTCCTGCGGGTGTTGAAATGTTCATTGTCATTGGACGCAAAAAACGTCGGTCCGGCCGCCATGGTGGGCGTGGACGGCTCGGCATCGGTTGCCAGGGCGCCAGCCGCATGCATGCCCAGGCTCATGAACAAAACGGAAAAACTGCGACGGCACATTGTCGTACCCATTATTTCGTGCCCCAACTCTTTTTCAATTCAAGCATTTCGGAAAGGTAGCCCAGAAGGCAGGCAGGTTGCAGGAATACGCTGTAGGCGAGCGTGTAAATCAAAAAGCCTGCAATGTTACGCCGGACGATCAGTCCATTGGCGTCGAACATCTTGCGGCCGATGGAGAACATCAGGATATTGATCAGCCCCGCCAGCGGCAGCAGCACCAGCGTCATCGGCCCGGCGATGAAATAATAGCCCAGCAGCGCGGCCACCAAGCCGGGCAGGAAAACGATGGTGAAGATCAGGTCGAGCAGCGGGAACAGCACATTCCAGTAGACGAAGAAGGTCGACAGCCGTGGCGTCACGAGGATTTGCGGATGCTGCTTGAAGGCTTCGATCATGCCGCGCGACCAGCGCTGTCTTTGCCGGATGAACTGCGACAGCGTGGTGGGCACATTGGTGAAGGCGCAGGCATCCTCGCAAAAGCCGACGCGGTAGCCTTTCTTCAGGATGGCCCAGGTCAGCACGATATCCTCGCCGACGCATTCGGGCCAGCCACCGGCCTCCTCCAGCACCGCCTTGCGGTAGAGCGAGAACGCACCCTGCGCCACCAGAGTGCCCTGGAACAGCGACTGGATGCGCTTGATGCAGGCAATGCCATGGAAGTAGTCCCATTCCTGCGCCTTGGCCAGCCAGTTCAAACGTGAGTTGCGCACCAGGATGCAGCCGGCCACCGCGGCCGTATTGGCCGGATCGTTGATGTAGCGCTCGACAATGTTCTTCAGCGCATCCTTGTACAGATAGGAATCGCCATCGACGGTGAGCACCAGCGAATGCCTGGCCTGCTTCAGGCCCTGGTTCAGCGCATTGGCCTTGCCGGCGTTCTTTTCCAGGTCGACCAGTTCCAGCCAGGGATAGTCAGCCTGCGCGCCGCGCACCAGCTCGGCGGTCCGATCCGGCGAGCCGTCATTGATCACGATGACCTGCAGCCTGCCGGGATAGCCCTGCTTGGCAACGCTTTCCAGTGTGCCCAGGATGCTTTCCTCTTCCTTGTAGGCCGCGATCAGGATCGACAGCGGCGGATAGAGCGCTTGCAGCGGTGCGCGCGGCGGCCGCCGGTCCAGCATCAGGGCGGCCACCATGAAGGCATTCATAAAGCCGGGAATGATGGCGATGCCGGCGATGATGGTGTAGGCCAGCGGGTAGCCGATATAGGCGGCCAGATCACGAGTCCATGGCTGCGAGAGATAGACCGACAGCGCCGCCCACAGCAAGGAGAAGACCACGGTGATGGCGAACTTGGTCCGAACTGACAAATAGAATTTCCGCTCGGATGCGGCTGGCGCCGCCGGCCTTTCGAGCGGTTGCGTGTCTAGCTGCAGAGGGTGCGCAGTCGGTTGTGTCTGGTCTTGCGGCGCGAGCAGGTCCAGCGCCTCTGCCTTGTAGGACAAAGGGGGCAGTTGCGTTTCTTTGAGATTTTTTTCGACCGCAGTTTTCATAACTGTTACGCTCCAATTCCAACCTGATAGGGCGCATAGAGACCAGCGCACCTCAGTTTTGTTTCCTTGTATCATATTTCCACAAGGAACTAAACCAGTATTTTCTCTAAAGCAACGCAAATCCAGCAAAGGACATGTCATCTCGCAACAGTCGTGGCAAGGTATTGATAGATTGAAAAGGAAGGGACGAGCATGGACTGCACCGCTGCTACCCGGTGGTAGAAGGGTTTTGAAGGAGGAAAAAGGAGCGACGTACTTCCAGACAGCGCATCGCAATCTGCCTGCCGGTACGGTGATGACATGACGACGTGATAACGTCTTTACTTCGATATGTGTCTTGCCACTTTTACCACTGCTCATCTACAGCTGATTGGCGCTTTCGAAGATGATGCGATTGCGCCCGGCCGCCTTGGCGGCATACAGCGCCTGGTCGGCGCGATTGATTGTCTCGCTACTGGATTCTCCCGGCCGGTATTGCGCAACACCGCCCGATATCGTGATGCGGGAGCAGTTTTCCATCTCCTCGATTTCCAGCGCTTCTATGCGCTCGCGTATCCGTTCCAGAAGCTGCTTGCTGCCTGCCAGGTGTGCATCCTTCAGTAACAACAGAAACTCTTCGCCACCGTAACGCCCGAAGCAGTCGCTCTGGCGGATTTCGTCCTGAACGGCCCCGGCTACCCTCTGCAGTACTAGGTCGCCCACCGCGTGGCCATGGTTGTCATTGATGCGCTTGAAGTGGTCCAGGTCCAGCAGGCAGACAGAAAAGCTGTCTGCGGCATCTTCGGCACGGTTGATTTCACTGACGATATGGCGGCGATTGTAGACGCCGGTTAGCGCATCACGAATCGCCAGGTTGCTGATGATCTCGTTTGCAATCTTCAGGCGGTGGAATGCGCGGCGACGCGCACTTTCGACAATGAGCAAAAAAATAGCAATGGAGAAGGAAGCGCCGATATGGCTGAAGATATACAGGAAGTGTGGGTTTTCCGTCGACGCAATAGGAAACACCACGCTGTTGCCGAGCAACAGGTGCGTCAAAATCATCGCCATGTTCGTAATCACGAGCCAGGCGACCGCAGAGCGGACGCTCCCCAGCATGATCGCAAGCAGCGGCATGGTAACGAACCATACCGCGCCAGGAGATACCACGTCGCCAAATACCACGCATTCCCACAATTTGAAGCTAAACAGCGAGGCGATAAACAGTTCACGCGCCAAAGACATTGACTGGCTGCAGCGGTAGATCAACGGTGTCACCACCATGATTACCCCAGCGACGGAAAGCGGCACTACGAGACGCCACATCTGTACCAGGGCATATTCAACAACGAAAGCCGGCACCAGTAATGCTGCCAGCAAGGACACATTAACTAGAGTCGTGACTACCATCGCCTGTTCCGGCGGAGCGTGTTCCGTGTCTGGCAGGACGTATCTGAGGTAGCGTTTGTAATGCTCTTTGAAAGCCTGTGTAGCGGCTGGCATGGAGTATCTTTGCAGGTTCTCTATTGTTATCGTCGCGGCCTGAACGCCGTGGCCCAATGCTTTTTTACGGCATTAGTGGGCAATACTTAAATCTACTACCCCTGCCTGGTGATGAAATAAGGGGAATTTCTGAAGCTTGTGTCGCCGGATCATCGACATCGATGCCCTGTTGACCTGAACGCGTCAACCATCACAGTGTCGATTTTCGCAAGCGTCCATCGCGTTGACTGCGCCGCTCCGAGGCGCGCCCAATATACTGCCCGCCCGCGGGACAATAAATCGAAACACAGCATGGAAATAGACAAACGCACAGATACCCTACTTAACCGGCTGGCTAAGCTTGAGGAACTGGTGCAGGTTCAGAGAGAGGAAATGCGCAGGTTAGCGCTTGAACGCGATCTATTCGCCGCGTGGTATAGCGCTACCAAGGGAAATTTCTGTCGTTTAGAACCCGTCCTAGCGGAAGAGGTCACGTCCTAACGGCGTTAGGAGACCGTTCTCCGCGACGCCTTGGCTTTCGACGGCTCAGCGTTCCCGCGCGGCGCGTCGCAGCACTTGCGTCACCGGCTCGGCCAGGTACTGGAGCGGCGTGCGCTCCTCTCCCTTGACATACACTTCGGCCGGCATGCCGGCTAGCAGCTTCAGATCCCCCGCGGATGCCAGCGATGCCGGGTCCGCTTCGACCAGCGCTGTGTAGTAAGGCACATTAGTGGCCCGATCAACGAGGCGGTCGGCTGAGACATAGACCAGCTTGCCATGCACCAATTGTGTGGTGCGCGCCTTGAAGGCGGTAAAGCGGATATCCGCTTCCTGGCCCTTGTGGACCCGGTTGATATCCTCTGTGCGGATCCGCGCTTCGGTCAGCAGACGGGTGTCGTCCGGCACGATGTCTGCAATCGTTTCGCGCGGCGGAATGACTACACCCGGTGTTGCATATTTCAGATCCATTACTTCACCATCCGCGGGTGCGACGATCACCTGACGCGCCGATGCGTCGATGGACTTGCGCTGCTCCTGCTCTATTTCGGAAACCCGTGCGGCAGTGACCTTAAGCTGGTCGCTGGCCTGCTGACGGTATTCGCTTTCCAGCGAGCGGATTTTCAAATCGGTATCGATCATGCGCTGTCCAGCGCGTGCCAGTTCCGAACGCCGCTCTTCAAGCTTCACGCCGTAATCGGCCACTATGCCTTCCAGCTGCGCGATGCGCGTGGGCGCGATATATCCATCCTTCAACAGCTTGCGATTGTTCTCCAAATCGTTTTTTTGGAATGCCATCGATTCCATCGCCTGCTTGATCTGGGCTTGCAGAAAGATTGTCTCTTCAGCAATTTTCTCACGCTGCGACCGCAGCAGCGCCGCTTGCCCAGTCAAGGCCTGACGCCGGGTCTGAAACAGTGACTGCTCTTTTGCCACCTGTGCCTGCAGCCGTGCATCAGTTTTTGCCCCTGCCAACACCTCAGCTGGAAAATCCACGGTTTTTGCCATGGACTGTTCCGCATCCAGCCGCGCCAGGCTGGCGCGCTCGGCCAGCACCCGGTAGTCCAAGCGGTTCCGGTCGGCGTCCACCGCGACGTCGCCCAGCACCAGCAGCGGCTCGCCCTTTTGCACCCGCTGGCCGTCGCGCACCAGCACCTCGCGCACGATGCCGCCCTCGGCATGCTGCACCGGGCGCCGGTTCAGATCGACCTTGACATACGCCGGCGCGACCACCGCCGACGAAAGCGGCGCCAGCGCCATCCAGGCCAGCACCGGCAACAGGCCTCCCAGTACGACCACACCGCCCCAGCGCGCCAAGCTGCGCGCCTCGTCGATATGGGGAATTAAATGGTCATTGGCCGCATCGGCCCGCATAGAAATTGTCATGCTGCTCTCTTCGTTATTTCACTTTGTCTGGTTGATCCGCTGGCGCCGCCTACGCAGCCCCTTGCGCAGCGCGCGGCATCGCCACGACCTGCGCACCGGCCGGCTGCCGCATTGCCTGCAGCACTTCGGCCACGGTGCCGTAGTGCTGGGCGCGGCCGGCTTCCAGTACCAGCATCTTGTCCATGTGCTGCACCAGAGTGCTGCGGTGAGTCACCACGACCACCGTGACCTCGCCCTTCAACGCCTTCAGCGCTTCGCCCAGCGCCAGCTCGCCGGCGCCGTCGAGGTTGGAATTGGGCTCGTCCAGCACCAGCAGCTTGGGGTCGCCATACAGCGCGCGCGCCAAGGCGATGCGCTGGCGTTGGCCTGGCGACAGCATCACGCCAGTGCTGCCAATCACGGTGTCGTATCCATTAGGCAAAGCCAGCACCATGTCGTGGATGCCGGCACGCTGCGCTGCGCGCACCACTGCTTCCGCGTCCACCGTTCCCAGCCGTGCAATATTTTCCGCGACCGTGCCGGCAAACAGCTCGACGTCCTGCGGCACGTATCCCAACCATGGGCCCAGCTCTTCCCGGTCCCACTGCGCCAGGTCGACGCCATCGAGACGCACCACACCGGCGTTCGGCTGCCAGAGTCCGGTCAGGAGGCGCACTAGAGTCGACTTGCCGGCGCCGCTGGAGCCTACGATGGCCATTGCCTCGCCCGGCTCCAGGCTCAACGACACGCCCGCCAGGATCATGCGCTCGCTCCTTGGCGGCCGGAAGACCAGGCCGCTGGCCTGCAGCCTGCCGGTCGGCGCCGGCAACTTCATCCGTTCCGGCTGGCTGCCGACCGTGGCGAGCAGAGCACTGGTGCGGGCATACGCCAGCCGACCTTCGGCCAGTACACGCCAGCTGCCAACGATTTGCTCGACTGGCGACAGGGCCTTGCCCAACAGAATAGTTGTCGCTACCAGGATGCCTGCAGTGCCTTCGCCTGTAATGACAAGATAAGCGCCCAGTGCCTGCATCAGCACCTGCACCATCTGCCGGGTGGCCCGGGTGGCGGCGGCCATGGCCACTGACTTCTGGGCGGTGGGTCGCTGCAATGCCGTGACTTTCGCATTAAGCTGGCGCCAATTCGAAATCAGCGCGCCGCCCATGCCGAGCGACTGCACCACTTCAGCATTTTGCATTGAAGCTTCAAGGTAGCGAGTAGACTTTGCTGCTTCCTGCTGCAGCGCCTCGATGTTCTTGCGAGTGATTCTGTCATTGAGTATGGCCAGGGCAAGCATCAGCACGCAGGCAGCTAGAGCAGCCATGCCTAGCACTGGATGGGCGAGCCAGATTACCGCGACATAGACCACTGCCCATGGTGTATCGAAGATAGCCAGTAGCCCTTGTGCAGACAGCAAGTTGCGCAGCGCAGCGACATCGCGCAAGCCTTCGGCACTTCCCTGCCCGGCATTGTTGGCCGAACGGGCAAGCATCACACGCGCCACTATTGGCGAGAGTTGCTCGGCCACCATGTTGCCAGCCACACCCTGCAAGCGGCTACGCAGGTAGTCGAGCAGCAGTGACAGGCTAAGCGCAATCGCCATGCCAAGCAACAGCACCAGCAAGGTTTCTTGGCTCTGGCTGGTTAGCACACGGTCAAAGACCTGCAGCATGAATAGCGCCGGGGCCAGCAACAGCAGGTTGGTGAAAAAAGAAAAGCAGGCGATGAACGCGAGCGGGCGCTTAACGAGCTTCAGGAGAGATTTCATGATAAGTGACGTTCTAGTAATTTTGCCACCCACCTTTCCAGGGTAGGTGGCAATGTAGTTACTAACCGACCTGAATATCGCCGTTGTTAAACGCGGTGCTCGCAGACCCGGCTACAGGATGATTATCCAGTACGGCGAAAAGGGTACGGCCGCTTGTCGTGTTGCCTCCATCGGCATCGTAAAACAAATTGCCTGTCTGGCTGTCGTATATTATATGGACGCCGGCCGCAAACGTGCTGGTAGCTCCTGTTCCATTAGTTACTGCCGCGTATTCGCTAGCATTAAGCGTTCCACTCGTAGTAGACAGATTAGTAAATACCGATCTCGACAAAAAGATGCTATCAATCGCGTTTGACTCAAAATCGCTAATATGATCGACATTGGAGGAAGCATTAAGCGTGGTATTGAAGACGAAGGTGTCGCTGCCGTCTCCACCGATTAACAAATCGTTGCCGGCACCTCCTTCTAGCCGGTCCTGCCCATCTTGACCATATAAAGTGTCATTACCCCCGCCGCCATAAAGGATGTCAATATTGCTGCCATTGCCACCGGCGAGCCCATAAAGAATGTCATCTCCTGCCGCTATGGGATCATTTGCCCCTGATGCAGAGGGCAAGACGTCACCACTCCCACTAGTAGAGCCAGTGATAATGTTCAATGTTTCTTGTATTGACAACCCATGAGCATCGGTTGAACGTATTTGGAGTGTGTAAGTCGTGCTAGCACGCAGACCATCACTTATGAGCGTTGACCCATTTAAATTGAACTGAGTACCATTGTTCGAAACGGTGGTAGCTAATGTTCCTGCTCCATTGATATCAAACGCATAGCTGAATGTGTCACCGGCATCAGGATCGACTGTGGATAACGACGCGATGGTCTGGCTGGCCCCCGGTAATGTATTGCCACTCGGCGGTGCTGCGGCGGTAAAGATTATGTCGGTAGGAGCACTGTTATTGACTGGCTCATCAGTGCCGGTGACCGTCACCAATACATTTTGATTGACTACGCTGGTATGTCCATCGTCAATATTTATGCCATACGTGATAGACAATGTTTGGCCAGCGCTTAAGAAGTCAAACGCTTTGTCTTGTGCACTATAGTGCCAGTCGACCGCTCCCGTGCCCGAATTAGTACTATCCGACATACTTAGTGAAAGCGTGCTTGCGCTTGTTAGCGCTGCAATCTGGCCAGCGCTGAGCGTTCCGCCGGACCAAACAAACACTGGAACTGCTTGGTTCACCGAGTGACTATCAATCAGATCCAAGTCCGCGAAGCCAATTCTTCCTCCTACGTTGTCCGAAACTGTTGAACCTGTCTGCGCCGCCAGTTCCACGATAGAGCCGGTCGCAGTTGTGGCGCTAGCAACAACAGTTGGCGCATCGTTGGTGCCACTAATCGTAATCTTCACTGTGCTGGACGACTCGGCGTTCTGGTCATCCTTCATGGTGTAGTTCAGCGTGACCACTTCAGTCGCACCAGCGGCCAGGTGGTCGAATGCCGTGCCCGGGTTGAACACCAGCTTGCCGTCGACGACGCTGGCGCTACCCTTGCCGGTCGGTGCTGTGCCCGACACCAGAGTGAACACGTGGCCGTCATCGGCATCCGTGTCGTTGGCCAGCACATCGATGGCCAGCGTCTGGTTTTCCGTACCGGCTGCCGTATCGGCCACAGCGACCGGACCATCGTTGGTACCCGTAATCGTGACCGTCACCGTGCTGGACGACTCGGCGTTCTGGTCGTCCTTCATGGTGTAGTTCAGCGTGACCACTTCAGTCGCACCAGCGGCCAGGTGGTCGAATGCCGTGCCCGGGTTGAACACCAGCTTGCCGTCGACGACGCTGGCGCTACCCTTGCCGGTCGGTGCTGTGCCCGACACCAGAGTGAAGGCATGGCCGTCATCGGCATCCGTGTCGTTGGCCAGCACATCGATGGCCAGCGTCTGGTTTTCCGTACCGGCTGCCGTATCGGCCACAGCGACCGGGCCGTCATTGGTGCCCGTAATCGTCACCGTCACCGTGCTGGACGACTCGGCGTTCTGGTCATCCTTCATGGTGTAGTTCAGCGTGACCACTTCAGTCGCACCAGCGGCCAGGTGGTCGAATGCCGTGCCCGGGTTGAACACCAGCTTGCCGTCGACGACGCTGGCGCTACCCTTGCCGGTCGGAGCGCTGCCTGACAGCAGCGTAAAGCTGTGGTTGTCATCGGCATCAGTATCGTTGGCCAGCACATCAATGCTCAGCGTAGCGTTTTCCGTACCGGCTGCCGTATCGGCCACAGCGACCGGGCCGTCATTGGTGCCCGTAATCGTCACCGTCACCGTGCTGGACGACTCGGCGTTCTGGTCGTCCTTCATGGTGTAGTTCAGCGTGACCACTTCAGTCGCACCAGCGGCCAGGTGGTCGAATGCCGTACCCGGGTTGAACACCAGCTTGCCGTCTGCGACAGCAACCGTACCTTTGCCGGTCGGCGCAGCGCCCGACACCAGCGTGAACACGTGGCCGTCGTCGGCATCCGTGTCGTTGGCCAGCACATCAATGCTCAGCGTAGCGTTTTCCGTACCGGCTGCCGTATCGGCCACAGCGACCGGGCCGTCATTGGTGCCCGTAATCGTCACCGTCACCGTGCTGGACGACTCGGCGTTCTGGTCGTCCTTCATGGTGTAGTTCAGCGTGACCACTTCAGTCGCACCAGCGGCCAGGTGGTCGAATGCCGTGCCCGGGTTGAACACCAGCTTGCCGTCGACGACGCTGGCGCTACCCTTGCCGGTCGGTGCTGTGCCCGACACCAGAGTGAAGGCATGGCCGTCGTCGGCATCCGTGTCGTTGGCCAGCACATCGATGGCCAGCGTCTGGTTTTCCGTACCGGCTGCCGTATCGGCCACAGCGACCGGACCATCGTTGGTACCCGTAATCGTCACCGTCACCGTGCTGGACGACTCGGCGTTCTGGTCGTCCTTCATGGTGTAGTTCAGCGTGACCACTTCAGTCGCACCAGCGGCCAGGTGGTCGAATGCCGTACCCGGGTTGAACACCAGCTTGCCGTCTGCGACAGCAACCGTACCTTTGCCGGTCGGCGCAGCGCCCGACACCAGCGTGAACACGTGGCCGTCATCGGCATCGGTATCATTGGCCAGCACATCAATGCTCAGCGTAGCGTTTTCCGTACCGGCTGCCGTATCGGCCACAGCGACCGGGCCGTCATTGGTGCCCGTAATCGTCACCGTCACCGTGCTGGACGACTCGGCGTTCTGGTCGTCCTTCATGGTGTAGTTCAGCGTGACCACTTCAGTCGCACCAGCGGCCAGGTGGTCGAATGCCGTACCCGGGTTGAACACCAGCTTGCCGTCTGCGACAGCAACCGTACCTTTGCCGGTCGGAGCGCTGCCTGACAGCAGCGTAAAGCTGTGGTTGTCATCGGCATCAGTATCGTTGGCCAGCACATCAATGCTCAGCGTAGCGTTTTCCGTACCGGCTGCCGTATCGGCCACAGCGACCGGACCGTCATTGGTGCCCGTAATCGTCACCGTCACCGTGCTGGACGACTCGGCATTCTGGTCGTCCTTCATAACGTAGCTGATGGTGACCGTCTCGGTAGCGCCTGCCTTAAGGTGGTCGAAATCACTGCCTGGCGTAAAGACCAGCTGGTTGTTCACGATAGTAGCCGCGCCCTTGCCCTGCGGTGCAGTCACCGATACCAAGGTGAATACATGGCCGTCGTCCTTGTCGGTATCATTGGCCAGCACATCAATGCTCAGTTTTTGGTTTTCCGTGCCAGAAGCAATGTCTGCCACAGCAACCGGAGCATCATTGGTGCCGGTAATCGTGATCCTTACCGTGCTGGTCGATTCAGCGCCTTGGTCGTCCTTCATTAGGTAGCTGACGGTCACCGTCTCAGTGGCGCCTGCCTTGAGGTGGTCAAAGTCCGTACCGGGGTTAAATACCAGTTGGTTGTTCACTACGGTAGCTACGCCCTTGTTTTGCGGAGCTACACCAGACATCAAGGTGAACACATGACCGTTGTCCTTGTCGGTATCGTTGGCCAGCACATCGATGGTCAGGGTTTGGTTCTCGGTACCGGCCGCCGTATCCGCCACTGCAACCGGACCATCATTAGTACCAGTGATAGTTATTTTCGCAGTTGCCCAGCTCAAAGTGCCGTTGCCCAAGCGGATAGCGTAAGTGAAGCTGTCGTTAAAAACCGCTCCTGCCCCGAGTGCCTGGATCTTGTCCTGGATTAGCGTAGTGTCATACGCAACCTTCCCATCCTCTATCCATATCGTTGCACCGCCGGCGCTCCTTTCCGTGCTAAGCGCGCCGATGACCGTGTCTTTGGTGAGCAAGTCACCTTGCAGATCGCCGTTATCGAGCGAGTAGAGCGTCTTTGCGTTTCCGCCAAGGTCGTTCGCCATCACATCCAGGGTAAAGATGACTTTTTGGTCTTCAATAAACGTGAACTGGTCAGCCGTTGCTTGCGGGGTATTGGAAAACGAAACGTTGATTCCTGGAGTTGATGTAGTGTCGGCCATTGTTATCTCTTTGATATTTAATATGTTCGTGTCGTTTAGCTCGGCCATCAGCCAGGCAGTTTTGTTAATGCTTCGAACTTGCGTTCCAATCTGTTTTCCGGGTAGGACAAACCCTTACATGCCAGTTCACACATTCCTACAAGCTTCGACGATAATAAAGAGCAACCCATGTCCACACAATCTTGTTATGTCCCCCTATTAATAGGATGAAATGCCTCTTTTATCTCCGCGCAACTAGTTGATTTGTACTGTTTTTTGCTAAATTCTAGTTTTTCGTGCCTTCTTTCAGAAAGGCGACAGACAGAATTAAAGGTAATCTTGAGATATTTAAGGAAGTTGATTTCTTGACGACATCGGTGCTGCCCCAACGGGGAAGGCTTTCAGTTTCCGGCAGGTGCTCAGCTGCGGCAGCCTATTCAGTGCGCAGTGAGACTTCCCTTAAAAAATTAAATCCGTCGAGCGTCCAGATTTAACGTTCTTAGTGTTTTAAGCCCGGCGTCAAATTAAAGCGTTGAATCATCCAAGTTTGAGGTCGCCGCTAGCTGCAGTTTCTTGATGTGTGTTGGACTTATGCTTCAATTCAACGCCAGCAAATCGCGGCATTTTCTTATTTAAAAGCAAGTCATGTATGAAACAAACCTCTGTTTTCTTAGGCGAAAGGAACACATTCTTGTTGACAAAGGAAGTTTCAATATTTCAACAATCTGTGAAGAAATATAATTTTTAGAACGTTTGCTATCCGCGCTAATTTTCCAGTGGTAAGATCGTCGCAGGCTACTAGCAGTAATCCCAATTTGAATAAAGGTTTGTTAAATCTGTTAGCGCTCTGACGCTCACTTGTTGCATGGAGTGGCGCAATCCGCTGACCTGTTTGCAATGCCATAGCTGTGTAACCCAAGCATGTTCAAGAACAAGAACGACAGTAATGGCCGATTAGGGCTGGACTTTTCGGATGGGTCCATGGTGACCCATATCAGGTTGCTGCTCGCAGTCTCCGCCCTGCTTACCATTTTTACCGAGTCGGCACCCGAACCGGACCACTTGGACTGGGCCGTATTCATTGGCTACACGCTGCACACCACTGCGCTGTTCGTGCTTTCCCTGCTGCACAAGCCAATTGCACGCAGCAAGCTGATCCATTGGCTGGACGCCTGCTGGTACACCATGATGGTTGTCTCCACCGGCGGTAGCCAAAGCCTGTTTTTTCTGTTCTTCTTCTTTGCCATCCTGACTGCATCGTTCCGCTGGGGCTTTGAGGAAGGCGCGCGGGTGACCGTGGCGTCTACCCTGCTCTTCTTTGCGGCATGCGGCCTTGAGAAAACCGTCGATGTGCCTTCCATCCTGCTGCTGCGCGCCACCTTCCTGCTGGCGCTGGGCTACATGATTTCCCGCTGGGGCCAGTCTGAGCTGACATCGCGACGGAGGCTCGCGCTGCTGCGCGATGTTAGCCGGTTGTCCAACCCGCGTTTCGGCGTGGACCATACTGTGACGTCGGTCATGCGCAAGACCTTGGAATTCTTTAGCGCCGACAGTTGCGTGCTGGTGGTGCGCACTGAGGACAAGGTCGAATGCCAGTACCGCGCCGTCAAGGGCGATACACCCGCCGAAATAACGCGCGCACAGCAGGTGGATGCGCAGGCCATGGCCCCGCTGCTGAATTTTGCGCGCGACCAGGCTGTGGTGTATTGCTCCCCTACCTCGCCCAGAGCCGCCTTCCTGGCCGACTGGCGTGTGTATGACAGCGCCAGCAACCAGTGGATTAAAGGCGCCGGCGACGAAGGGCACAGCGTTGCCGAAATGCTAAACAGCAGGACTTTCATCGCTGCGCCAGTTCCGCTGCGACACGGTGAAGGCCGCATTTATGCGCTGTCCGGGAAGCGTGATTTTAGAAAGGCTGACGCATTATTTCTGGGTCATATCGCTGCGCAAGCCTTTCCTGTGATTGAGAACATTGAACTGCTGGACCGCATTGCCTCCGAGGCTGCGTCTCAGGAGCGCAAGAAAATAGCGTATGACCTGCATGATGCAGTCATACAGCCGTACATCGGCCTGAAGATTGCCTTGCATGCGATGAGCCGTAAGGCAAAACCGGACAATCCGCTGGCAGAAGACCTGCAAAAGATCAGCGACATGGCTGCCCAGGTGATTCAGGATTTGCGCCGCTATGCCGGCGGCTTCAGCGATACTGTCGTCTTAGGTGAGTCTGTATTCCTGGCAAGCCTGCACCGACAGGCTGAGCAGGTGCGCAAGTTCTATGGCATCGATATAACCGTCAGCGTTGATGACGAGATCGCCATCAGCGACCGGCTAGCGGCGGAGGTTTACCACGTCGTGAGCGAGGGCCTTGCCAACATCCGCAAGCATACCAGCGCCCGCCGAGGCGCAATCTGGGTGAGCTGCGCAGAAGGCTGGCTCAAAATCCGTATAGAGAACGAGGGCGATGAAACGCATCCGGCTGACTTCACGCCGCGGTCAATTTCCCACCGTGCTGCCGCGCTTGGCGGACGCGCTAGGGTGCTTACCGCAAATGGCGGCCGTACCGCGGTGCATATCGAGATACCAGTGTGATGCTGGTGTGGCACAACAATAGAATCGAACAGGAATAGAACGCATGCAGGAAACAATAAAAATTATGCTGGTCGACGACCACCAAACCATGTTGTGGGGGCTGGAACAGCTGATACGCGGCGAAGCGCCTCGCATGGAGGTGATAGGCACCGCGCGCAACAGCGAAGACGCACTGAGCTCAGCTCAGCGCTTGGCGCCGGACCTGATCCTGTTGGACGTCGACCTCGGTGGCAGTTGTTCGGTCGACATTCTCCCCGGCCTGCTGGCTAATGGTGTCTCCAAGGTGCTGCTGCTGACCGGCAGCAGCGACCAGGAAATCCTGGACTTGGCCATCAAGCGCGGCGCGCGCGGCATTCTGCACAAGAAGGCAGCGACCGCTGATGTACTCAAAGCAATTGAAAAGGTTCACTGCGGCGAATTGTGGCTGGACAATGTTTCATTGGGGCGGGTGCTTGGCAATTTCATGAATCCCGTTGTCGCCCCCAAACCTGACCCGGATGCGCACCGGCGCGCCAGCCTAACCAGCAAGGAACGCAAGGTAATCCAGGCGGTGGTGGAAGGCAATGGCGCGCTGAACAAGGTCATTGCGGAACGGCTGTTCATCTCGGAGTACACTCTGAGGAATCATTTGACATCCATTTATCAGAAGCTGCAGGTGGCGAACCGGCTGGAGCTGTATGTGTATGCGGTGAAGCATGGGCTAGGGGTGGAGCAGGTTTCCGATCCGAGTAAAAAGAGCGCATGAGCTCTTGCGCTTAGTTCTATTTCAAATTTATTCGCCTCTGAGCGCACTCCGCGCTCCCCCGCATTTCCTGAATAAGCGTCGAGCGCCTGCACCCTGCAAGGCTTTCTTGCTCTCTTCTCACCAGGAAACAGGATTCCTCTCCTCTCAGCCCTAGTACAAATCTCCCCCGTTTATACACAAATAAAGGTTGCGGAGTCCTACAAGGATTGGTCGTTTTGTAAGAAGTCGTCTTACTTTCCCATCCGTAT
The DNA here is from genome assembly GCF_019052805.1 of Noviherbaspirillum sp. L7-7A. Classification (NCBI taxonomy): domain Bacteria; kingdom Pseudomonadati; phylum Pseudomonadota; class Betaproteobacteria; order Burkholderiales; family Oxalobacteraceae; genus Noviherbaspirillum; species Noviherbaspirillum sp. L7-7A. The sequence continues at coordinate 3,818,579 of NZ_JAHQRJ010000001.1, read as the reverse complement.
AGTTTGCACATCAGCCGGCGGAACGAAGTTGTTTAAGCACCCCGGGACAAAGTGCCAAGGGAGAGACAAATGCAATCGACGACGTCTGAAGTTTACAGCCTGAAACAGTTCTTCCTCGAGGAAGACGGCATGTCGTTTATTGAATGTGCTCTCGTGGCCTCGCTTGTTGCTGTGGTGGGTGGCATCGCGATACTTGCCTTCGGAAAGCTCTGAATCGGACTATGAACGACTTCATTAAGTTGAAGTATTACGGGACCTGAGACTAGGTAGACAGCATGCAGGAATTTAAATCATTTCTCGAACTACTGGGAATGCTGGCGACAGACACGCGAAGCATGGTCTTGCTGTTGTTGCTGACAATCGCTGCTGTTATTGATTACCGGACTTTCCGCATTCCTAATTGGCTTACGTTTTCAGGCATGGTGTTTGGGCTGGGGTATAGCCTGCTGAATCCAGGTACGACGAGCCATGGAGTTCTATGGTCACTGACTGGGCTTGGTTTCGGATTTGCGGTGATGTTGCCCATGTATATGTTGAGGGTGATGGGTGCCGGCGATGTAAAGCTGATGGCAATGGCAGGCAGCCTCCTGGGTCTGGAAGCGACTTTTTACGCTGTGTTATGCACCTTCATCGTAGGTGGCGTCGCTTCAATAGGATTCGCTGCCACACATCGGGTGCTTGGCAAGATGCTCGCCAACATCCGTGACATTGCCCGCCTTGCCGCCATGTCGATCGCCGGCGGTATGCGCCCCGACATTCGCGTCCATGCTGCTCAGTCGGTAGGCAGGCTGCCTTATGGCGTGAGCATCGCTATCGGCACCTCGGGCTTTGTATTGGCACGGCACTTTGGCTACCTGTAATCAACGAACAGCAAGCGGACCAAGCGGAGACTTTTATGAAAAACATCAAGGCATTAGCACTGTTGCTCCTCGCCGCGGCAATCGGGCTGGCAGCAGCATTCTATGCGGCCGCCTGGACTTCCCAACGGGCAAATATCGCGTCAAACAAAGTGGTCGTCGCTGCTGTCGACGTAGGACCAGGCAGCAAGCTTACCGCCCAGATGCTTTCTACGGTTGACTGGCCCAGCGGTTCCTTGCCCAGCGGGGCGATACAGGACCTTAAGGCTCTCGAAGACCGGGTCGTTAAGGTTGGCGTGGTTCGCGGCGAAGCACTACTAGAAGGAAAGCTGGCACCTGTTGGCACACAAGGCGGGTTGTCTGCAGTAATTGCGGAAGGCAAACGCGCCATGACAGTACGCGTTAATGACGTTGTAGGTGTAGCCGGCTTTGCGCTGCCAGGAAACTATGTCGACGTGATGGTCAATGCCCAGCGCTCCAAAGATGGCAATGGTGGAGACGACCAGAAAATCAGCAAGACAGTGCTTGAGCATGTGCTTGTACTGGCTGTCGCTCAAGAGGCAAGCCGTGACGATACCAAACCGAAGGTGGTTAGCGCAGTGACGCTCGAGTTATCGCTGGAAGACTCTGAAAAGCTGGACTTGGCGCGCAGCATCGGGACGCTGTCCCTTGTATTGCGCAACCAGGTCGACACCAAAACCGTGTCCACTGCTGGAATTACAAAACAACAGCTATTTAACGATGAAGCACCGGCTCCCGTAAAGATCCCCGCCAGCATCAAGCCAGTCGTGAGTCCCAAGCCGCCACGTCCCAAGTCGACAAGTGCATTGACCAACTGCGTGGAAATAATTCAGAACAACGCCGCGGTATACAACTGTTTCTGAAAACAAGAAAAAGGGAGCAGCAAACGTGCGAACCAAATATACCAATATCGCCATCACAGTTGTAATGACATTCGGGGCTCATGCCGGCGCAGCAACAGGCGCATCGGCCAGTTCCGCAACAACCCAAAACACCGACGTTGGCCCGAACACGGCCATGAACTCCCGCCTCAAGCCATGTACGTCCGTCGTTGTTGATCAGGCTACCAATGTCACATTGGGCAAGTCGACAGTCGTCAGGTTGGAAGCCCCGGTTATTCGCATGATGGTCGGCGGCCAAGGCTCCAGTCGGGTAGGGCGTTCTGCCCAGCCCGTTCCGCAAATTTCGCCCCAAGCGCCTGTATCACCGCAAGCGACAGCGATGGGACTAGCCCCCACGCCGGCCGCCGGTTCGGCAGGAAGCGCAACAGACGGCGTATCTGATGTCGACATTACACTGCTAAGCCCGACGGAATTATTTGTACTCGGACGCAAGGCCGGTGCAATGAATGTCATCCTGCAGAGCGCCAACGGACAGTGCCATATCAAGGACATCATTGTCACCATCGATCCGAATGCCATCCGTGCGAAACTGATGGAACTCATGCCCGAAGAAACGGGCATCCAGGTGCGGGGTGCTGAAAATGCCATTGTACTAAGTGGAACGATTACTGATTCGGTCAAGCTTGACCAGGTAATGAGCCTGACGACTTCCTATGGCGACGGCAGGAAGGTGGTTAACCTGCTCCGCGTCGGTGCACCTCAACAGGTTATGCTGGAGGTAAAAATAGCCGAGGTAAGCAAGACGCTGCTTGACCGGGTCGGCTCTTCCTTAGGCGTCAGTCGCAGCAGTAACGGCGGCGCGAATTCCTATTCGCTTCTGTCGAGCTTTCTCTCCGGGGGAGGCGCCGTCCTGGAAGCCCTGAAGATAGGCAGGACTGCTGTGACTCTCGACGGCCAGAAAGATGACGGCCTAGTTCGCGTTCTTGCCGAGCCAAACATTATGGCTATCAGCGGCCAGCAGGCAAGCTTTCTCTCTGGCGGCAAAATTTTCATTCCTGTAGCGCAAAGCAATAATCTCGGCACGCCAACGATTACGTTGCAGGAAAAAGAGTTTGGTATTGGCGTGAAATTTACGCCCACTGTGCTTAACGGCGACCGGGTGAATCTGAAAATGGTGTCCGAGGTGTCGGACCTCTCACAAACAGGGTCGCCTTTTACCACCGTAAGCGGTGTTACATCGGTCTTGCCATCCCTCACCGTCCGGCGTGCTGATACTACGGTGCAGCTCAACGACGGCCAAAGTTTCGTGATCGCTGGCCTGATAAAAAACAACGTCACCGAAACAATCAAACGCTTTCCCGGCCTGGGTGAAATTCCGGTAGTGGGTGCCTTAGCGCGAAGCTCGGAATTCCAAAACGATCAAAGTGAGTTGCTATTCGTTGTCACGCCGCGCTTGGTAAAGCCCCTGTCTGAGTCTCCGCGCCTGCCGACTGACAACCATGTCATACCTACACGTGGCGAGGTGTACCTCAACGGTAGCTTGGAAAGCGCCATACCGGCTCAGCTCACCCCCGTCAATCACAACCAATAAGAGGGAAAGCCATGTTCAAGCTTGGAATCGCACTTGTCGCAAGTATGTTGGCCGGATGCGCAACTGTCACACCAAACTATGACGCTCACTTCGGCGATGCAGTGCGGCAAGCAAAGTTAAAAATGATCATTAATCCCAATGCAGGAAAAAGATCTGATGACGTAGCTGGTCTGGACGGCAAGGCAGCGAAGGAAGCAATGAGTTTGTACCAAGGAACGTTTACTTCTCCTCCACCGGCGGTAAACGTCATCAATATCGGTGGGGCTATCGGAAGTGGAAGATGATAAAAATAATAAAAAGAGTGCAATTTAGAAGAGCACTTTGTTAGAAAGCAACATTAGATTAACATTTCAACCTGAATAGAAAGGAAATCAATGAACATTACTTTAGATTCCATTAAAGAGTATTCGAAATCTTTCTTCAAAGAAGAAGAAGGTGCCCAAGTTATCGAATACGCCCTGATCATTGCAGTTGTATCCATTGCGCTGGTAATCGGCCTTAGGGGACTCAACGGACAGTTCGGCGCATTTATTACTAAAGTCGGTACCTGCCTCACCACCGGCAGTTCGTGCACTTCCTAATAGCTTAGTCATCCCTGGCTGAAAGGTTTGCAATGAATAATACTTTGACTTCTATAAAAACCTATTCAAAGTGCTTTTTCAGAGAGGAAGAAGGCGCCCAAGTTATTGAATATGCATTGATTATTGCAGTCGTATCCATTGCATTAGTAATAGGGCTTAGAGGACTCAACGGAAATTTCGACACATTTATTACTAAAGTCGGAACGTGCCTGACCACAGGAAGTTCTTGCACCTCTTAGTATTTTTCAAAACCGAAAGGAAATCAATGAACATTACTTTAGATTCCATTAAAGAGTATTCGAAATCTTTCTTCAAAGAAGAAGAAGGTGCCCAAGTTATCGAATACGCCCTGATCATTGCAGTTGTATCCATTGCGCTGGTAATCGGCCTTAGGGGACTCAACGGACAATTTGGCGCATTTATTACTAAAGTCGGTACCTGCCTCACCACCGGCAGCTCGTGCACCTCGTAACTTAATTTCTTCATCACGGGCATTTTTAAAAATAGGCCCGTGATGAAACGAAATCTAGCAACGCTGCTCTTTCAAGATTTACAAGTATCAAGAATTGAAAATCAAAGTAGTAAATGATTTTTGACTTTTGTACAGGCAAAAATTCATTAAAGAGTATTTCCATGAAGAAAATAACTGAACAGGGTCGCCAAGACGGAACAATCCTCATCACAGTTGCTCTCAGCTTGTTATTCTTGCTCGGTTTTATGGGGATTTCCTTAGACTTTGGACGGCTATTTATTATTAAAACCGAGCTGCAAACAGCAATGGATAGTTGCGCTCTTGCAGCCGCACAAGAACTAGATGGTGCCAGCGATTCGCTAGAGCGTGCGACGAAAGCGGCATCCACTGCGGGAAATCTTAACAAAGTTGGTTTTCAAGGTAGTCCAGCAGCAATTGTTGATAATGATATTTCGTTTAGCGAAACCCTGACAGGAACATACAGCCGTACTCTTCCGGCAAGCACCGTGAAATACGCAAAATGCAGCCATACAAAATCCGGCATCACTCCTTGGTTATTACAGTTCATGGGGTTATTCACCGGAGATAACAGCTATGGAAACAATCGAAACGTGTTTGCCCACGCAGTAGCTACTCGCGCATCAGCCCAAAGTAGCTGTGCTATTCCGGTACAAATTAATCCCAAGGGAACAGGCACGAATTTCGGCTTTGCACCCGGCGAGTGGATCCCTTCCCTTTATGACGAAAACTCGAGCGGCACTTCTGATACAGCCGCTGGCCATTTTGGCTGGGCTAACCTCAACGGCAGTTCAAGCGCTTCGGATACCGTATCCCAATTACTAGGGAGCGGCGTATGCGACTTGCGAGTCAATGATGTGTCAACTCCAGGCGCAAAAGTCGGTGCAAGGACGGCGTGGAATACCCGTTTTGGACTTTACAAAAATGGTAGTGGCAACCCGAATATCAACAACGCGCCGCCAGACTTAACAGGTTACTCCTATTACCTTAATAACTGGCCAACCAAGGCAAATGCCTCGTCCGATTTTCTGGCGAAACGGGCATCCAACCGATCTTATGGCGACACAGTTGACAGTGTGAACGAAGGTGATTCTCTTACCGGATTGAATATGAAAGGAAGTTATAGGGACAGCGAAATGGGCACTTATGCAGCGGGAACAAATTCCCTTGCAACCCATGGGCAAAATAGACGTTTGGCCTTGGCCCCCGTAGTCAGCAGCGGAAAAATCATTGCCTTTGCCTGTATTCTGCTGCTGCATCCAATTGACGGACCGAATGTCACAGTCTATTTGGAATATATAGGTAATGCATCGGCCCTGAATAGCCCATGCAGCACTTCAGGTCTCGCAGGCGGCACAGGCGGGTCACTGGTACCTACGCTTGTTCAGTAAAAGGGGCACTCATGAGAAAGAAGCAAGACGGTGTCGCGTTGATAGAGTTTGCATTGGTTTTACCATTGCTATTGGTGCTGACATTAATTACCACAGAGCTTGGCCGCGCCCTTTACCAATACAACACCTTGACCAAATCAGTAAGAGATGCTGTGCGGTATCTCTCAGTCCAATATCCTGGAATCAATACTGACAAAGCAAAAAACCTAGTTGTTTATGGCAGCCTTTCCAATACTGGCTCCCCATTGGCTTTCGGTTTGAGTACAAATCAAGTAAAAGATCCTACATGGCAGACGGCCGGCACAAGTCCGGTCATTAATACCGTCACGATCAAAATTGCGGGCTGTGGCAACTCGGCACCGCCGTGCTACAAATTCGTCCCACTACTAAGTAGTGTTTTTGGGGTCAATTTTGGCAATGTAAATTTTTCAGATATAAGCGCAACGATGCGGAGTCCATCATGAAAAATCAGGTCGGTGCCACTATAGTTGAATTTGCGCTGGTCCTTATGACGTTCCTGACCGTTTTCCTCGGCATTATTGATTTCGCACGCATGCTCTGGACTTGGAATGCAGCAAACGAGGCGACACGCTGGGGAGCGAGGGCATCCGTTGTATGCGACAGGGGATCAGAGATCGCACTGAAAAACATGAAGAATTATTTGCCTCAATTAACTGCAGCTAACGTCAAAATCGACTGGTACGACGGGGCAGGTGCCATTAGCACAACCTGTAACTCTACGAACTGTGCAGGAGTTAAGGTTCAAATTCAAAACTTGGACTATCAGTGGATTTCCCCTATTGGATTCAGTCTACGTGCGGCCATGCCGATGCCAGCTTTCTCAACCTATCTTCCTAGAGAAGTCATGGGCCAAGATCCCAACAGCGCCGCGGTTTGCTCTTAACTTCCAGAAAATTGAATATGAAAATCGCAGCTATCTCACCGAACAAAGACCATTTGCAACAACTCCGCACGGTGTTGGAGGCTATGTCTCATACGGTCGTAACGGTTGAAGGCGGCAAGACGAAAATGCGAACTGTTGCCGAACAGGAGATGCCTGACCTGATGATTGTAGAAGGCATGTGCTGTGACCCAGCGGAACTGGATCAGATAGAGCATCTGACCACGCAGCATCCAAGCATTGCAGTAGTCCTCCTTTGCGCTATCAACACCCCCGAATTTTTGATTAGCTCAATGCGAGCCGGAGTGCGCGAAGTGCTTCCCTCACCGGCAAGCGCAGAAGCATTGGAAGGGGCAGTAAACCGCATATTTTCAAAGCGAGCGAAAGTACGAAACAACACATCAGGAAAGATATTGGCGTTCATGCCTTGCAAAGGCGGTAGCGGCGCAACTTTCCTGGCCTCAAATTTTGGCTATCAACTGGCAGAGTCGAAGACAGTATTGCTAGTTGATTTAAACCTTCAATTCGGCGACGCACTCTCGTTTGTGCATGACCGTGCGCCAGCAGTGACTATCGCAGACCTTGCTCATGACATCAGTCGCCTAGATGCTTCCTTCTTGGCAGCAAGCGCAGTCAAAGCAGCTCCCAATTTAAGCATTCTAGCAGCCCCTGAAGACCCGGCGACGGCAATGGAAATCAAACCCGAGCATGTTGAGGCTATCCTGAAGCTGGCAGTGACTCAATACGATTATGTGTTGGTTGACGTGCCTCGAATTATCGATCCTGTCTCCATCAAGGCACTAGACCGTGCAGAACGCATCTTTCCGGTTCTACAAGCTGGTTTGCCGCACCTCAGAAACGCCCGTAAATTGCTCAAGGTGTTTAATGCGCTCGGTTATCCGGCTGAAAAAATCGAGTTAATCGCCAATCGCTTTGAAAAAAAGGGAGAGATTGGCTTGGACGATATGCGGCGCACACTCGGCCCTTACGTCCTGCACACGATGCCAAACTCCTTCAAAGAAGTAAGTATGTCTATCAACCACGGCAATCCTATTCTGCAACTTGCGCGGTCGAATATGGTGTCAAGGCAGCTGGCGGAACTCGCATTGTCCTTAAGCCCGAAACAGGAAGAAAGCCGCAGTGTGTTTGGGCGTCTTTTCCGGCGCACATGACAGACTATTTATTTATTAAAAAACGATTCAGCGGATAAAGGGTGTTGGCATGTCATTTCGGGAAAAACTGAACGCGGTTCAATCTATGCCTGTGGCCCACGAGCAAAGCCAAGGACCGAGTGAATCTTATAAGCAAATCAAAGCGGATATTCATCTAAAATTGCTTGACAAATTCGACTTAACTGTCCTAGAAAGCTTGGCGCCGGAAAAGTTGCGGCAGGAAATCGGCACAATGGTTGAACGTTTGTTACTCGAAGAGCAAGCGGCGGTTAATGATATCGAACGACGTATGCTCATACGCGACATTCAGCATGAAATGCTCGGATTTGGCCCATTAGAACTCCTAATGGCGGATCCAACCGTCTCAGATATCCTAGTTAATTCGTACAACAAGATCTATGTTGAGCGCAAAGGAAAGCTTGAGCTGACAAATGTCAGCTTTACTGACGATCAGCATTTGCTGCGGATTCTTGACAAGATCGTTTCGCTGGTGGGACGGCGTATCGACGAATCAAGCCCGATGGTGGATGCCAGATTGCCGGATGGCTCGCGTGTAAATGCTGTCATTCCTCCTATTGCTCTGGATGGACCGATGATGTCAATTCGACGGTTTGCGCATATCCCGCTGAGAATGGAAAACTTGATCCATGACTTGAAATCACTTACGCCGGAAATGGGGGTTTTACTAGAAGGCTTAGCCCGCGCCAAAGTAAACATGATTATTTCCGGTGGCACTGGCGCTGGCAAAACTACGCTGCTTAATATCCTATCCGGCTATATCCCTGCGTCAGAGCGTGTCGTCACTATCGAAGACGCGGCTGAACTGCAGATGCAGCAGCCTCACGTAGTAAGGTTGGAAACCCGCCCAGCCAATATCGAAGGCAAAGGAGAGGTTACTGCACGAGCGCTGGTCCGCAATGCCCTGCGGATGCGGCCCGACCGGATTGTAATCGGCGAAGTGCGCGGCGCGGAAGCGGTTGACATGCTGCAGGCGATGAATACCGGACACGAGGGATCACTAACAACTATCCATGCGAATACGCCGCGTGACGCGGTGTCGCGGTTGGAAAACATGATAGGCATGGCAAACCTGAATTTGCCCAACAAAGCAATGCGACAGCAAATCGCGTCCGCTATTACTGTCGTCATTCAAGGACTGCGCCTGATCGATGGCAAGCGCAAGATCACCAGCATCCAGGAAATTACTGGGATGGAAGGCGATGTCATCACAATGCAAGAAATTTTTGCCTACCGGCAAACAGGAGTAGACAACAATGGCAACATCGTCGGCTATTTTCACGCAACCGGTGTAAGGCCTAAGTTTGCAGACAGGCTGCAAGCATTTGGGGTTACTTTGCCCGACTCGATGTTTGACCCCAGCAAACGTTACTCGTAAAGAGGAGAGAAAAATGCTCAAGCCCGATGGCAGCAACGCTTTTCTCATTCTTTCAGTATTGGTCTTCATCGCGGTCCTGCTGGCACTTGAAGGCTTGTACCTGGTGTGGAAATCTTATAGAGGCCCGGAGGCCAGAAAGATACAACAGCGCCTGGATGCACTCTCAGCTTCCTCTGGGAGTGAAAGAGACAACAAGCTTCTCAAGGATCAGAAGTTCAGTGATGTCCCTAGCATTGAACGCTTGCTTCTAAAATTTCCAATATCTCATGATCTGCAAGGCCTTATTCACCAAGCGGGCCTAAAATGGACCGTTTCAAAACTGCTCTTGTCATCCATTGCGGTCGGCTTCTGCAGCTACATGATAATAAATATTCTCGTGCATCAAACAGCGCTATGGGCGGGCATGACCAGCATACTAGCGGCCACGCTGCCTTGGTTCTACGTCAAGCGAAAGCGCGCCCTGCGGTTACGTAAAATCGAGAACCAATTACCTGATGCGCTGGACCTTCTGGTGAGGGCGTTACGCTCTGGCCACGCATTCTCATCTGGCCTCCAAATGCTAGGTGAGGAAATGGCGGAGCCGATTGCGGGAGAGTTTCGCATCGTGCATGAAGAGGTGAACTTCGGCGTGTCCTTACAGCAGGCATTGATGAACCTTGGTAATCGTGTGCCTATCACAGACCTGAGGTATTTCATCGTCGCGGTGCTAATACAGCGGGAATCCGGCGGCAACCTGACTGAAGTGCTCTCCAATCTAAGCCGGCTCATTAGAGAAAGGTTGAAACTATTGGGCAGGGTCAGGGTGCTCTCTTCGGAAGGAAGATTGTCAGCATGGATATTAGCCATCATGCCATTTGCATTGGCAGGCCTGATGAGTTTAATGAATCCGGACTTCATGGCGCCGTTATGGAACGATCCTCTTGGCGCAACTTTCATTAAAGCCCTACTGTCGCTGATGGGAATTGGGATTTTGGTTTTGATAAAAATTATAAAGATCCGCGTGTAAAAAAAGGAAACATAACATGCTCATTATCCCTCTGCTTGTTTTCTTTTCGATCACGTTAGGCTTAGTCGGCGTGTATCTTTGGCTTGCTCCTAATAGAACTAGGCAAAGGCTTCAGGAATTTGCCGAGCCTGCTGAGAAAAGCGTATGGTCAACTACGGTGATTGGGATTATCGGGCCGTTTGCGCGACTGTCGACACCTACCGGTGACTGGGAATCCTCACCGTTGCGCGTGAAATTCATCCAAGCTGGTATACGACACCCGGACGCTGGTTATGTGTTCTTTGGCGCAAAAACTCTGTTGCCATTGATCCTTGCTGTTCTAATGTATTTATTTGCCAGATTAAACAACCAAACGGATCAAACGACATTTTTATTTGAAATTGCTCTTGCTGCACTTATTGGCTGTTACCTTCCAAATCTGTATCTGTCTATAAAGTTAAAGAACCGTCAACGGGAAATCTTCGAAAATTTTCCAGACGCGACTGACCTGATGCTGGTCTGCGTCGAAGCAGGGTTAGGACTAGACTCCGGCTTGACTCGGGTAGCAGAGGAAATAAAGATTAAAAGTCTCGCCCTGGCGGAAGAGCTTCATCTTACTAATCTTGAAATCCGTGCTGGGTCAACACGTGAGAAGGCATTACGGAACTTGGCAACACGTACAGGAGTTGAAGAAATCAGTACGTTTGCTACTATGTTGACGCAGGCAGATAAGTTCGGTACGAGCATCGGTGAATCGTTAAGAGTTTTTTCAGACGATTTACGCCATAAAAGGCAAATCCGGGCAGAGGAGTTAGCAGCAAAGATACCGACAAAAATGCTGTTTCCATTGGTCGTTTTTATATTTCCATCTGTGGTGATGGTGATTCTTGGTCCGGCGATTATTCATATCATCCGCAACGTTCTACCCATGATCGGTGGCGGGGGCTAATCGAAAGCAAGACAATTCAACCTTCGTGACACATATTATCAACAGCGGCATAACTGCGCCGGCGCTAAATTCGTTCGATGCCTGTTTTGTATGAAATGACTTACCTTTTCTTGAGGAATCGCGCACCTCACTCCACTTTAAGGTAAGCGGCACCATGGGCTTTCCGGGCATAAACGAAGTTAAAATTCGCTATCCCAAACGATCACGGCGTAGACTCTTTCCGACCTATTATCAAAATATTACTTGATGAATATTGCCCAGGTACGCCAAGGATCGAAGCAGCCAACCCAATGCGGCACAAAGAACGGGGGCACGACCTTGGCCGCCAACAAAAGGTTCAGATTTGCGGTCATAGCAACGACCCTCTCGGTTGCGCTCTCGTTTATGTCCAGTGCCGGAGTAGAAGGCATTGACCATCACGATAATCAACGGTTAGGCCAAGTAATTATCCTAGTCATAGCAGCTTTCATTCTGCTGTGGCGAATCATAATCGATAGAATTGATACGATCGCAGCAAGTAACATGGCGTTTCCATGTCTTGTGATTTTCTTTGCGCTGGGTCTTTTGTCGAGCTTTACGGCTTGGTCCGTTCGCCATGCACTTTATGAATTAGCATCGTTTGGTCTATTGATCGTTTTGGCATGTCTAATTGCAAACGAAATTAGTACTTTTGGTGAATCTCTTCTAGAACTGATATTACGTTTATGCGGTGGCGGCTGCGCCCTGTACGTATTGCTTGCACTGGAAGCGCACGTCTTAGCGCTGGTTCAAGGAATTCCAATGCACGGAGCGACCTTTGTTTTCATTAGCTTCGATAGTCCCCGATTCTTCAATTATGTGCAGACCGTGAGCTTGCCTCTTCTAGGCTTATTAACAACGCGCAGCTTGCTTTTTGTATCCGGAGAACACCGTGATGGCAACCGCTTAGACGGCGCGTGGCATCGCTATGAGTTTTTATTTTGGTCGGCCGTCTTGATCTTTTGGTGGATGTTGCTTTTTGCATCCGGGGGACGCGGGGCATTTGCCGGCATCATTATTGGCATGGCAGTCGCATATCTACATTGCCGGAAACATGCGAAACTATGGATTCACACCATGGTTTTTAGCTGCCTTGCCGGCCTTTTGGCTTATTTTCTTCTTTATTTTTTGGTACCACAAATGCTGGGGATACCGGCCGCTGGCAATCCATTTGAAACAGTCGAACGAACTATCGCTTCTCCCGCAACAGGGCGATATGCATTATGGCGTGCCGCGTTGGAAATGATACTCACACACCCGTTTCTTGGTGTTGGGCCACTGCACTACGCGCATTACGATGCCTATCTCCACATCGCCTCCCACCCACATAATTGGCCTTTACAAATTGCTTCTGAATGGGGCATTCCTGCCGCACTTTTTCTATCCCTTACGTTGGTAAGGCTGTGGCAAACATTAGTAAATATAAAAAAGAATATTTCCCAAGATGACTTAGTGTCGTCCACAACCTTGAGCGTTCTAATAGCAACTTATACTGCTATTCTAGTGGATGGTATGGTTTCCGGATTGATTGTCATGCCAGCCAGCCAGCTATGGATTGCCTTATATGGGGGTTGTGCATGGGGTTGGCTAAAGTTACAACGGCCGACTTCCGACACTCCACAATATCCACGGTCCCGCTTTGAAAAATGTCTTTATGGGCTCTCACTTACTGCTTTGTCTATCATGCTGGTGCAGGGGTTATGGCCAGAGGTAGCGGACTTACAGAAGCATAGGGAATTGAGTATTCAGCGAAATATGCTGCATGGTATTAAAATGCTTTGGCCGCGTTTATGGAGTGCAGGCTATTTTTAGAATAGAAAACTGAAAAAATTTTCTCTAATCGAACAGACATCAAGTGCAGCAAATTGGGAGAACTATAGAGTCAGCGGCTACGCCTTTTTTTGATTTTTTCTATAATGCCTGGTGGCAGCTAGAATGGATGGCATATCGACAGCTCCACTCAAAACCTACCCGTTGCAAAAAAATATGCCAATTGTTTTATGTTATTTTTGATATCATCAAACAGTTATTTTTAAAACAACTAAAAAAATGTCTTCGTTACCGCGCATTTTGAAAAATGACTTTGGAGCAGGTGCCGTCGAGTATGCGCTTCTGATATCCTTACTATCTGTTGGATTTGCCCTCGCTCTCGCCGCTTCAGGTGAAAGCCTTTGCGGCCTGAATGAAAGAGTAAGTCAAATTTTTCTTACCGGAACAGACATTCGCTCAACCTGCAGGCCTGGTAGCGGCAACGGCAACAGCAGTAATCATAGCAATGATAACGCCAATCCCAATGCGAATCAAAATGCTAACAATAATGGGATAGGCAACGGAAAAAATGGCAACGGAAATGGCAATGGTAATCCTTGAATATAGTATCCACCGAAAACTTGGGTTGCGCTTCTGACAATTACATCACTTGGTGCGGCGGTACCGATTTTCAGATAGAAATTAAACTGCCTTTGTTTTAAGTCCTGCTATCGACACTCTAATTAGGATGTCTAAGCGTATCCCAACTTTACGTCTCCTCTCTTCACTTTACGACTCGGCGAACTGAATTGGCCGCGTAAGACTACTGCTATTTGCTTACGCGAAGATGCACAACAACTACTTCAAAGATTTTACGGCCTAAAACTTTTCAGTCGGAAAGCAAAGTAAGCACCCGGCCATCCCGTCTTGACGGAACCTTCTAAGGTAGACGCGAACTAGGCAGGCGCCCAGCGATGTGGGAGCAAGTCGCTGATACGGCTGGCCGGTAGCGTTGGCAAGCGCTCCAGGACGTCCTTCATGTAAGCGTGCACGTCATGGCCGTTCAGGCGCGCCGAGTGCAATAGAGTCATCACTGCAGCCGCACGCTGCCCGGCCCTCTGACTCCCGGCAAACAGCCAATTCTTCTTGCCAAGTGCCATTGGCCTGATCTGGTTCTCTACCCAGTTGTTATCGATCGGTACCGCATCATCGTCCAGATAGTGCGTCAATGGACCCCAACGGCCCAGGATGTAATCCATGGCCTTGGCTGCCGCACTGCCGTCCGGTACGCGCTGTCGTTGCGCCAGCAGCCAGGCATGCAAGGTATCAGCCGCTGGCTTGCCGAACTGCTGTCTGGTCGCTCGCCTGGCATTGATATCGGGCCCCTGCACCTGGCGTTCGACGTCGTACAGCACCCCGAACAGCTTCAGGGCTTCTTCGGCGATCTGGCTCTTGTGGTTCGCATAAAGCTCGTGGAACTTGCGGCGAGCGTGCGCCATGCAGCCAGCTTCCATCATGCCTTGCCGGAACAGCGCTTTGTACGCCACATAGTCATCACAGCCAGCGTGCCGCGCCAGTCGCCAAGGAAGTCGCCGGCATGGCGACCAGCGCGCGATTCGGCGAAGTCGAACACCACTGCCTTCATGGCGCTCATGCTGGTGCTGCAGTAACTCCACAGGTAGGCCCGATGCGTCTTGCCATTGCCCGGCTTGAGCATCGCCACTGGTGTCTCGTCGGCATGCAAGACGGGCTGTGCCAGCAGTTCCTGACTGAGTGCATCGACCAGCGGCTGTAGCTGTACACCGCATACGCCGACCCACTGTGCCAGCGTCGAGTTCGGGATGGCCAGTCCGGCACGGCCAAAGATGCCGCTTTGCCGGTAGAACGGCAAGTGATTGCGCTTGGGCTGCTTCTTACCATCGTCCTCGGCCGGTTTGGTCGGCGCGAGTTGCTCGATCTCGGCGGTCATGGCTTCGATGTCGGTGTCGAGGGTCTTAAACAGCATTCGCTGCTGCTCGCCGCTATAGGCTTCGCTGGAAGCGGCGAACTTGAGCCGCTTGAGGATGGCCATCTCGTGCGTGAGCTTTTCGATCAGTGCCTGCTTGCCACACATCTCCTCCATCAGCCGGCTGGCGAGCTAGCGCAATTGGTCGGCATCAAGGGTGGACAGATCGGGTGCAGAAGTCATGGGCGGCAGTGTGCCAGAACAACTGCCGTATCGGAACAGAAACAGTATACGTACGGGCGTTAGACCACTGCAATGGCTTGGTCAGTGGCAAGCGTCTTCCATGGCAGGGCCGTGACCAGTGCCTGCAACTGCTTGGCGTTGAGCGCTACGGTGGCAATTGGCGCCCCCTCGGTCCAGACGAAGCGGCCACGGTTGAGGCGGCGGGCGGCCAGCCAGATCCCCAAGCCGTCATACACCAGGACCTTCATTCGCGTGCCGCTCTTATTGACGAACAGATAGGCATGGTGTGGGCGGGCGGTGCCGAACATCTTCACGACCCATGCCAGCACAGTGTCCGTGCCGGCCCGCATATCCAGCGGTTCGCCGGCCAGCCAGATCGCATTAATGCGGATCACCGCAGGACCTCGCGCAGCCATGCTGCGCATTCGTCAGCAGATGACATCGGCCAGCTGACCGTGGCGGTCACCGGACCGCGGCGCAATTTAATGCGTAGTTCCGTAACCTCAGAGGTCAAGGTGGTAGCCTGTAAGCCGACGGGAACTAAGGACAAGTCAGGCGCCGTCATAGCGGTGTCCTGGCGTTTGGCCGCCCGGGCACGCCACTTATGCACCAAGTTAGCATTGACGCCATGTGCCATGGCGACGGCGGCAATCGATGCGCCTGGACGTTCGCATTCTGCAAGAATCTACGCCTTCAAGCTTGCGCCACGGCGGCGCCGACGCACCGCTGTCGAGGTCGTTTCTGTCATGAGGTTTCCACTTAACATAGGTGGACACGATCATTCCTATATGCCCCGACTGTCACAAGGTAAGTTAGCTAGGTGCTTACAAAGCAAATGCGACGACGGGCCATTATTACTTATTATTAGCAAGCCGTTTCTTAACAGATTCTTCAAGCAAATTCATTTAGCTATAGAAATGAATTTTTATTTAAGCGATTTCCATGCAATTAGTTGTCTGTAATCGCTGGATTTCTCGTCGCTGAGCATGGCTGATTTTAATTTTGAACAATAGTACAAAACGACTACATAAAACGCTTAGGCGTGTGCCATTTGTCCCATGAAAAAAGTACATCCGGTCGATTGTCTCGCGATGGCAGACGGCTTAGGATGAAAGCGTGTAAGAATTGATGAAGCGCCACGTAGGAAACCACTTACATTTTATAAATCTTTAAACAAAAATTGCTTTTAGCCGATGACGTCTTGGCGCTACCCATTCATCGACTGGTATGAATAAAATGTTGGCGCTCTCTGAATAGTCATTGAATGGAGGCTATAATAATAATGAGCGAATCTTTACCTTCAGAATCTGTTTTGAAACTGACTTCACTTAGCAACGCTAGGGCGGTGCATTCACACGAACCGATATTTTCAAAACGTCAATCGATAGCGCGAGCAAAAAAATATTGCCCATCATTTTTCTCGAACGTTTTAAGGACAACTGATGTTGTCGCCCTCCTCGTCGCTGGATTTGCTGGCTATCTTTTCCGTTTTGGCATATCCTCTCCAATACTACAATCTGCACATTTATTTATATATCTTAGCGCCATAGTTACATCTGTATCCCTTCACTTGGCAAATGCATATAAGCCGCGAGCCATTTATTCATTAAGTACCCAGTTAGGAACGCTTTTTGTTGGCGGTTTTGGCGCTCTATTCTTTATTCTGATGTTTGGATTTTTTTCCGGGACATTGCGGGAATACTCCCGTATCTGGCTGTTAACGAGCATGCTTCTTACAGTTGTGATGTTATTAGCAAATCGCGTGGCCGTTATAAGTATGGCACGCGCAGCATTACAAAAAAACCATTTAACTGAATCGGTGGTGATTGTAGGCGCTAATGAACATACGGAGAAAATTATAAATGAGGTCATTAAAGAGCCAAACTTAGGAATAAACATACTGGGCATTTTTGATGATCGTGAGTATCAGCGCATCCCATCGTCAATTCAGGATCAACTTCTTGGGACCATAGACAGTCTTCTGACCTACATTAGACAAAACCCTGTTGATCGGGTGGTAGTTGCTCTACCTTGGGTTGCTTCGGACAGAATCGATTATTTAATAAAAAAACTTCGTACTGTCCCGGCGCGAGTAGATTTAGCTCCAAATAACGTAATCTGGAAATTTTCCACCATCAACATGGAAAGAATTGCAGGCATTCCTGTGTTGACAGTCGCAAACGGCCGCATAAATGAGCAAATTGGGCTAATAAAGCGAATTGAAGACCTCATAATTTCGGCTCTTTTGCTCTCCTTATCACTGCCTTTCTTCGCTTTTATCGCAGCTGCTATTAAGCTTGACAGCAGGGGACCCGTCATATTTAAACAGCGCCGCCATGGATATAACAATCAGATTTTTGAGGTTTACAAATTCCGTTCCATGAATTTGGAAGCTTGTTCCAGCGCAGAATTATCACAAGCAACACGAAAGGATCCGCGTATTACACGTGTAGGAAAGTTTCTTCGTCGTTTCAGCCTTGATGAACTGCCGCAACTGATTAACGTGCTCATGGGTCACATGTCTATTGTTGGACCACGACCTCACGCGGTGGAGCACAACGTGGAATACGGATCAATTATTTGTGAGTATTTTGCAAGACATAATGTAAAACCAGGCATAACGGGCTGGGCGCAGGTAAACGGATTACGCGGTGAGATCAACTGCCCGGATAAAATGCGTCGTCGTGTGGACTCAGACATCCATTACATAGAAAATTGGTCAATCCTCTTAGACTTAAAAATAATTTTGATGACCGCGATAACGGTGTGGTTCCAGAATACTGCCTATTAAAATGGCTGCATCCAAGTTACCAGGACAGTATAACAAGCAATGTTCCCGCATGTTAATGAACATGATTGCGAGGAAAAATGAGTTTTATCCAGTCGAGTACATCGAACTTTGTAGCAATCTTCATACGAATATCCACCGGCCTAGCACTGAACAAAATTGCTGCTATTTATTTAGGCCCTTCCGGTTATGCCGCGATGGGCCAGTTCCAAAGCATCCTGAATGTAGGATCGGTCTTGGCGAGTGGTGGATTAAATACTGGACTAATTAGATACACTGCTGAGTATGAAGATTGTGGCGAAAGTCAAAAAAAAATTTGGCGGTCCGCATTTCTTATTTCAACTGCATGCGCCCTAACTACTGCACTTTTTATTTTTTTCTTTTGCCAAGAACTATCTGCCTATGTTTTAAAAAACGAAAACCATGCTGATTTATTAATTGGCTTGAGCGGATTAATGGTCTTCATCACATGGACCGGATTACTTCTTTCTATTCTTAACGGATTAAAGCAGCTACCAAGATTCATAGCTATAAGCGTAATGGGAAACGTAATCGGGCTTGCCCTAGCCAGTACACTTACCATATTTTTCGGCTTCAGAGGCGCAATAATTTCTCTATTAGGCCAACAAGCTTTAATATTCTTGCTAGCCTTTGTCGTTTGTCGAAAAACGGTTTGGTTCAAAATGCAAAACTTCTTTGGCAAGTTCGACAAAAAATCGACATTAAAACTTTTAAAGTTTGCAGCAATGGGCAGTGTTTCAGCTTTAGTCGCGCATGGTGCCAACTTCTTTATAAGAAATCATCTTGTCGAGTACTATGGATGGCAGGAAGCAGGTTACTGGCATGCCATTACGCGCATAAGCGATCTTTATTTTATGATATTGACGGTCCCAATGTCTTTCTATTACCTGCCACGATTGCCGCGAATAAGAACATCAGAGGCGCTTAAACTTGAAATCCTGAACGGCTATAAATACCTCGTTCCAACATCAATTCTACTTGCTCTAAATATTTATCTTTTACGCTATTTTATTACTACAATTTTACTGACTAAAAGTTTTGCACCAATAGAGCCGTTATTTTTCTGGCAATTACTAGGTGATATCATGAAAATTGGGAGCTGGTTTCTTTCTTTTATAATTCTAGTCAGATCGTTAAGTAGGTTATATATTGTTACAGAATTACTCTGTGGCCTAAGTCTTGTGACGTTTACCATCCTCTTTACTTCAAAGATGGGGACAGAAGGAGCTGTTGTAGCATATGCTTTGACCTACTTTCTATACTGGATAGCGTTGATCACTATTTTTAAAGTTTTATTTAAATCAGCTAAGCAAAAAATTTAGCTGATTTAATAGGCACCCTACAGGATAAGATGTCGTTTTAAATCAAAGCACCTTTATGACATCAGGGTGTGTGTTTGAAGCATTAAATACACAATTCGCTCGGACGTCTGTTGTCATTCAAGCAAAGACCAGGAAGGGGATCTCAGGTATACGTTTGTATTGAAAAAAATGTGCTAGTAAGATGATTGAAATTTTACCTTTGCCAACGTATTAAGTTTTCAATTCGTTAAAAGTTAAGAATATTATGAGCGAACTAGTTAGCGTTGTTATGGCGACTTATAATGGCGCAAAATATATTGATCAGCAAATTGAGAGCATTCTTCAACAGACTTATAAAAATTTCGAGCTGATAATAGTTGACGATGCATCGACTGATAATACAATTTTTCATCTTCAAGCCTACGCCGCGAAGGATCAGCGCGTAAAAATTCATCGCAACTTTCGCAACTTCGGGGTAGTAAAGACTTTCGAAAAAGGGCTTAGCTTAAGCGTTGGAGAATTTATCGCATTGTCAGATCAAGACGACATTTTTGCAGTAGACAAGCTAGAAAAGCAGGTAAAGGCTTTAAAGAGTGCACCAAGAAGCGACTTGGTAGTATCAGACTTACGCTTGATACATTCAGATGGTAGTGAGCTTTCCTCATCGATGTGGCGTTATCAAGAGCTAAAGGTAAAGCCTGGAAAGCCATTTTGTCAGTTGCTTTATGCAAATTTCGCAACTGGATGCGCAACGATGTTTACTCGGCGGTTGTTAGCCAAAGCTTTACCGTTCCCGCCAGACTGCTTTATTCATGACTGGTGGCTTAGTGTCTTAGCAGCTAGTTCCTGGGGTGGAGGTATTGTACTGATTCCTGAACCACTGACTAGCTATCGTCAGCACGGGTCCAATGTGATCGGTGCGCATTCAAAGACTATTCGAGCGGGACTGAAGCGTGTTCCACCGTTGAAAAAAAGGATGATTTGGTATGCCGAATGTAAGGCAAGGATTGCGGGATATCGAACAAAGGATTTTTGGACAGCGAAAGAACTATCAGACCTGAAGAAAGCCGAAAATGTCTTTTTCGGTTTCTTAGCGGACGGGTCTAGCTCATTTACAAATCGTATATTGCGCCTACCATCGCGTTGGCATTTTGCGAAGGAAGAAAGTATGGTTCATCTGTGTGGCATATCGCTATTAACTATATTTCCGCGATTTGTAGAAAATATACTTGGTCGGAACGAATAGAGAATCTCTGATTACTAAATCAAGTTATTATTAGGTAAGTTAAACTTTGAAAATTCTGCGAATTTTAGGTACCCGTGGCGTTCCGGCTTCACATGGAGGATTCGAAACCTTCGCTGAGCAGTTAGCAATTTTTTTAGTGAAACGTGGCTGGCGTGTAGTTGTGTACTGCCAAAAGCTAGGAGACGAAAAAATATATGGCGACATTTGGAACGGTGTTGAACGTATTCACATTCCTGTTTGGCAAACCGGAGCTAAAGGTACAATATTATTTGATTGGAAATCAACAAAACACGCGTGCCAATTCAATGATATTTGCCTTACGCTTGGGTACAATACTGCGATATTCTGTTCCGTATTACGGTTGAAAGGAATTTACAACGTAATTAATATGGATGGGTTGGAATGGACGCGCGCAAAGTGGGGTTTGTGGGCAAGGATATGGCTTTGGCTGAATGAAAGGGCCGCCTGCTGGATTGGAAATCATTTGGTTGCAGATCATCCAGAAATTAAAAAACACTTAGAATCGCGTATATCTGCCGAAAAAATTACTATGATTCCCTACGGTGCAAATTTGATCTCTAATGCATCTTTAACCCATGTATATAAATTCGGGTTAATACCGAAGAAATTTATAACGGTGATTGCACGAGCGGAGCCAGAAAATTCAATTTTGGAAATTGTTTCAGGCTTTTCAAGCAAACATAGGGACTGCGAATTGGTCATATTAGGTTCATACTATGAGTCTGATCCATATCACCGCCGGGTGAGAGCCGCTGCTAGTAAGCAAGTTCGTTTTGTCGGGCCCATTTTTGAGAAAGAGATTGTTCAAGCGCTTCGTTTCTTTAGCATTTTATATGTACATGGGCATCAAGTCGGTGGAACCAACCCGTCTCTTGTAGAAGCTTTAGGTGCTGGCAACCCTATTGTTGCGCACGATAATCACTTTAATCGATGGGTAGCGGGAGACGGCGCAATATATTTTAATGGCGCTGCATCGTTTTCCTACTGCCTTGAAAATTTATTAACTAACCCAAAAAAGCTGCAAGAAATGTCAGCTTTGAGCTTGATGCGCTTCCGCAGTGAATTTGTTTGGTCGGATGTATTGCGACAGTATGAGGAGCTACTTTCGCATAAATCGTTTTGAGGCTGGATGGCATTCGCAGCTGAATCCATGCAACCCGTGTACGCCTATTGGCGCTGTCCAGCGTTTGTGTCCGGCAGGCTCTTTGTGCTCAAAGAATTTAAAGTAATGATTACTATGTTTCTAAATTTTTATTTCCGCACTCACGATTAAACTGACGGTAAATTAGTCCAAGAGCGGCTGACACTGACAATGGCCCCGTTAGCTTGCAACTTAAACTTCGGAGTCGCTAAAGCCAAGGCGTCTCTGTTCTGGGATCTGGCATTCAATCCCTGCAGATAACATCACTGCGTACTTACAGTTGCTTAACAACCTCATGTCGAAAAGCGAGGCCCATTTAGCAGTATTCGTGAATATCAATTTCCAGGACGCCTAGTAGTAGTTTGTTGAAAGTAGTGGACTGATGGTCTAGGCTAGGGGCAGGAGGTATGCTGCCATGACTGCCCGCCGTCCTTGCCCGCCAGCATCCGGTCCACTCGAAGATTACGCAACACACTTCGATCCCTCGTTCCATTCGCTGGCGCAACGTCATCACTTTCGCACTTATCTTGCTGGTCTACTGGCACCGCGCGACCGGCCCAAGACGCTCACGGCATTAGCCGGTGCCGAGCAGCTCGTCGAGGCGCAGACCGCGCCTGTACAGCAATTGCAGTTCTTCCTTTCCGAGTCCTGTTGGGATGCCGACCTCATCACGATGCGGACATTGCAGTTGCTGGGAGACGTACTGGACTGAGCCCGGTGCCAAGCTTAAGTACTGCGTATATCTTTGCGGATACTAAAAGCAAATGGGCCAGCAACATGCTGGCCCACCCTGATTACCTACCCTGCACCGAGAATTAAACGCGACGGCGGCGGCTCAGGCCAAGACCGAGCAGAGCAATGCCGAGCAGCGCTACTGCACTTGGCTCTGGCACGAAGAACACATTAGCTGCGCCTTTGATGATCGAGCTTGTGCCATTGAGGTTGATTGGCTCAGTGCTGCTGAAATTGCCATCAATGGTGAGCTCCTTATAGAACGGCGAGGGAGCGGTAAAGTAAGCAATACCATCCGTAGTCAACACCAAGTCATTAAAAGTCAGCGTAAAGTCACCATTTGCCTCTGTAATGCTTCCGGGGCGCAATGAGCCCGAGCCAAACTTGAAAGTATCGGTAGAAGCGAGCAGCACGTCGGTTTCACCATTCACTACATTGATGGGAGCACCGCCAATTGCCGGCAGCGTGAACATAGACCTGTTACCTTTGTCCAAAAAAAGCTGAATGCTGCCGGAGGTCCCAACGAACTTGCCGCCATTCTCAACAACTTGACCGCTTGCAGTGAAAATCGCGTACACCTTCAAATCGAATCCAACGGGAACAGTCGCTTCCTCACCCAAGAAGACAGGCCCAGCTGCAACGGCTGACGTTTTAAAAGTGGACCCATTATCAATAGTCAGGATCTCTTGATAGCCAAATACCATTTTGTCAGCGATAAAGCCTGTTCCGTCCTGATCCACATTGAAATCCAGAAACAGTTCCGCATGTGCGGGCGCGGCGAATGAGGATGCAGCAAGAGCAAGCATCGACAGGCTGCGTTTGATGGTGGTAACAATATTCATATTATTCTCCCTGGTAAAGTTGCCTTTATAGTTCTTAGCAGAAATTGTGCCTGAAATAAATTAGTTCCTTAAATCAACCACTTACCTGTAAATTCAAAAAAGTCGTTTCTTTTCTGTAAAGAAACTCGACAGTGAGCTTGTATCTCAAAGAAAAATTTTGATATGCAAGCTGAGTGAACCGGCAGCAGGCTGCGGTGAGCTTCTTTCTCTTTCGTGCCTTGCGGCGTTATAAAGGAAGACGAACAGGACAATGCCGCGCAAACCGAAGCTTATTGACTTGGAAGTGTTTGCGGATCGCAGCGATTATGGGGCGCTGCTCATGGGCAGATCAGACGTTCCAAAATGAGGTATGGCGCCATCAGCAGGCTCAGTGCCGCTCGAACGGCGTAGCTCTATAACCGACTCGCTTCGTACCCTACCCGGCATACACCAGATCTGACTTTGGCTCCTACATGCCACAGGTCTGGAGCTCAAACACTTCCGCAGGGCATCAAGCCGCCGGCATCCACGGCAGCCTGCCGATTCACAGCCAGCACCCGCTGGTCGAAGCCTTGTCCCCGGGTCTTCAGGTTGCGTTCCTGTTGCGAGCGGTGAAAGCGCAGCAGCTGCGCTTTCCATGCGGCGTCTTCTTCGCCGACGTACATATATAGGTCCGCCCGTATAGAGACGGTCTTTGCATCGAGGTTCAGATAGGTATCAACCCGCAAGCCGTCTTCAATGGCGATGGCATGGAAGGTTTCGTAGGTGCGACGATGGGTGCGGTTGGTGTCGTCGCCATGCGGCAGAAAGACGAAACCCGGGCGCCTGGCATGCAGGTAGGCCCGCAACGCTTCCCATCCCGCCTGCTCGTTATGCTGTTCGTCCTCGCCTTCTCACAGGCGCATGAACACCAAGCGGTCCATGGACAGGCCGAAAAAGGCGCAGGTCGCCCGTTGCTCCGCTTCGCGCAACGCGCCCTTTTCCAAAGCCCCGTGCGCGCCCCGCCACCCGTCCTCGATGCCGTTCGCGCCGGAAGTCAGGACAGCCAAGTGGATTTCATGTCCCTTCCGATGCAGGTGCCGCAGCGTGATGGCAATGGCGTCGAAGTCGTCCCGATGGGGTGCGAGCACGGCGATGCGGGATCTTATGGGCAGGACGGGTAGGCAGCAGCAAGGGGCGATGTTGGGAAATACGGCGAAGGGAGGCTTGTACATGAGCTTCGCGGCAGAGTGAGGCCATCCGATGGCGGCAGGAAAAGCTGGCCGGCTGCAAGGCCCATGTTGCCCCAGCCGTGCCGGTTTTGCGGGGCGCTTTACCACCCCACGTTGTATTCACTGCGTCAAGCGCAACACATGCTTGACCTTGCCAGTCGCCAACCGGATGCCGGGAGGCCATGCATGCGCCTGATGCCATCTCGAGCGGACTCTTTCTTATGCCAGCCTGCACAAGGGACAAAACCCTAACGTTTCGGTTGGAGGAACTGTGCGTAGCAAATGCATGTTTAAGCCAGCGACATTCAGCTTTTATTTGAATCCCAACCGGATGGCGCGGCATCGACTGGCGCTAGCGGGCCAACATCTCGCCAACAACATCTCGGCAAAAAATATTCTTTGTGGAAACTTAAAGCTTAGATATCATTGTTTCCACCGACCCAATTACTCAATTAACTACATTCTTAATAAAATATGCAATCTTCGAAAAAATTCGATCATCATCGAATTGATGTTTTGGACTACGCTCGGTTTGCCGCTGCGCTTTCCGTCATGCTTTTCCATTATTCCTATATTGGCATCAAGTACGGAACCGTGGGATCGTTTTCCTATATGGGGAAAATTACAGACATTGGTAGGTATGGTTACTTGGGGGTGGAGTTTTTTTTCATCATTAGCGGTTTTGTCATCTTTATCTCATCGAGCGGACGAACCGCTTCCCAATTCTTGATTGCGCGTGCATTACGGTTGTACCCAGCTTATATATGTTGTGTTCTCTTGACCGGCTCAGTTCTATTCATATTTGGCAATCCAGAAAGTCCCGTGAGCCTGCGTCAAATCATAGCCAATTTCTCCATGCTAGCGCCTGCCTTCGGCCAAAAACACCTGGACGCCAGTTATTGGACCCTTGGTGTTGAATTAAAATTTTATGCTGCCATCTTTTTCATTATGCTGCTTGGTTTTTCCAGGAATCTTGAAAAACTTTTCTTGGCATGGGGAATCGTCATACTGGCAGCCGCAATTGGAAATTTTACCGCCTTCCCTGCCTTGAGCGGATACTGCAGTTACTTTTGTGCCGGCGCCTTATTTGCTGTGAGAATGAAAAAGAAAAGCTGGCCACTTAATGTGCTAATAGTTGCGTGCCTGTACTATTCCATCAATTTTTCCTGCATCGAAAGCCCGCAAATAAAAGAGATGCAACTTCTATCCCCCGAAATTATTGCAGTAATTGTATGCGTCTTTTACTTATTTTTCTGGGCCATTAGCTCTGGAAAATTTTACGGACTCAATTTGCCAGCCGCAAAAGAAGTAGGAATGATTACATACCCGTTATATCTTGTTCACCAATCAATTGGATACGTCATTATGTCCCAATTCGCCACAGAAGAAAATAAAATTTTGATGATTTTCATTACCATGTTAACAATGATTTTATTGGCATTCGCAGTTCATCATTACTCTGAAGTCAAGCCGTCTATATTCTGGAAATCCTGTTTTCAAGCTTTTTTGGGTCAGCCCGTGACATGGTGCGAAACATGGATAAGTAAAGCTAGAATAAAGTTAAGAAATTTGGCTGTGCATAATTAGGCACAAGGATTTTTCAATTAATCGGTACACGATCGATTCAGGCTTTATTGTCCAAAATCTGAAATCCTAATTTCTCAACCCTGTTACCGTGAAAAAATGCGTTCAGACCACACTTTTTTGTTCAAGCGACTGTTTGCCGACGGTGTCGGTCATTGCTGCAATCTGTTCGACAAGCCAGCATTTCTATATATGTTCCTGAATTTTTCCGAAAAATAGATGACGATTACTTATGAATGCTGCTTAGATGGCGCTGAATCGAAAGCGTATTTCAATCTGATGCAAACATAGGCTCTCTCTAAAGCCTGATGACAGCAAATTGAAATTTAAACGACAAGCCCATGTCGCGCTATGAAGCCTCCTGAGAAAATGCCCTTTAAAACAAAGTAATTTTATAAATAAAAGGAGCTAGAACAGTTCCTGACGCTTTACGAAAGGGCAAGTGTTGCGTGCCATGGCTTTTTCATTCGGCGCAGACGCGGCGTGAATACGCACTTCAGCAACGGCCGAATGCCACTGGGTCAGTCCATGCACCGCGTTTGTAGCCAGCAATATAGATAGCAGCCCAGTGCCAAGTATCTTGCTGTACTTATCCAGCCTACTAACGCCGAGTCCCAGAATCATCAGGAGAAAAGGGAGGAAACTACCGGAATAAACAAAGGTTTCAGATCCATAAACCAAATGAAGCAGGACCAGGAAAACTACGGACCCTACAACGGTGTACGAGACCCTATCAATAGGTGACTGTGCCAGTAAGGTGCCCATCATGCGGCCTTGCTTTTTGATAGAACATAGCATAGTAGTGAAAATGGTCACCAAGCCGGCCAGAAGAAAGGTGCTCAACAAGAAGAGCGCTGTTACTGCCAACAATGAATCACGCTTCCAAACAGCCTGTTGGACAGTTAAAAAAGCCTCCTTGCCAGGCATATTAACAAGTTGAAATTCAGGGAATACCAGGCTGCCGAAGAAAAATAACGCCAGCACTTGGCGAAGCCGTTCCAAAGAGATGGATACAAAGAAGCTTGCCTCTCCCTGAACGGCGGAAGGAAGGAAAAAAATTCCAGAAAATGGAAACAACAGTCGTTGAGTCACAGCAAGAACAGACACCACCGCAATCGCCATAGCCGATAGAATTAAAGCACGCTTGATGCCGCACGATTGTACTGCTGCCCATCCTGCTATTGCTATGTTTGTCACAGTGACTGAAAAAGCGATGGCAATCGTCATCACCCATTGCATGGCAATTCCGGATTTTTTCTGGCGTAGTGTCGTTATAAAAAGTACGATGCTAAATGCAGCAAATGAATAGGCATAGCTTTCTGGAATGCTGAACCAAGCGAGTGACGCCGCCCCGCTCAATCCAAGAGCAACTATAAGAAAAGCGTTGATTTCGGATATTTTCGCATTGCGCAGTGCATTGAACAAAAACACGGCCCCAATGGCTACAATTAGGGAAAGCTGGATACGGATTGCTTGGATAATCTCTATGCCGAAAAATTTCAGAGCATTAGGCAGTGGGTAGGTCATCAGGGAAAACAAGGGATGAACTTTATTTCTCCAATGGTCGTTTGCAATGCGATCAACAGCTTGGCATATATAGCGCGGCACATCGGCATCAAACCAAAAATTATCAAGGCTTATACCAAACTGACGTGGCGAAAGAATATTGGATAAGTAGTATATCCATAAAAATGACGCAATGAATACACCGAAGTCGTAAAAGCGCGATTGCTTTGGCAGTGTCAGACCAACATCGGATCCCAGAACAGTATTCAATTGATTCTCAATTTATTTTTCAGGAAAGATTCAAGGCATGCTTCTTATGAAAACCGCCTTCATACGGACCGGCACTGTATCAAGCATGCTTCTCTATGACTTCGCAACCATCCATACACCTGCGCAAATCAAGATCACGCCGCCGGCACGTAGGGGACCGACTTGCTCTCCTATAAAAAGTCCTATCAATGCAGTCATCGCAAACCCTATACCTACAAAGGGATACGCCTTGCTGACATCCCACCGGGAAAGTACGGAGAGCCAGACCACAGCACCGAGGCCATAAAACACAAACCCGCTTATGACATAAGGTTGTGTAAAAATTGCAAGCAGCGTCGACATGCCGGAAAAAGTTGCTGAAGCTGTCTTTACGGAGCTACTGCCCATACCAGCCTTGAGTAAAAATTGCGCAGTCACAGAAAAGCAAATGCTTATAACAGCCAGGATCAGAGGATTCATCAACTTTTCTTATCCTAGAAGCCGTGCGAGCAAGGTTAAACCGATCATCATCAACAGCGTGGCCTGGCTACCGAAATCCCTTGCAGCGAACACAATTGGATCGTCATGCATTTCTCCCCGCGCTGTTTTAATCCATAGACGTGCATTCCAGTAAAGCAAACCTAGGCCTACGAGCCAAAGCAAATCCGCGTTGGCATATGCCGACTTGGTTTGTGGCGCACCGATATAAAGCCCAAACACGACTACGGAGCAAAGACTCGCCGCGATACCAAGAGGCCAAAGCACAGCCAAATCCTCCACTTGATAGTCCCTCCCCTCAGTATTCTTCTTCTGCGCCATTTGGAGCGACTTTAGCTCCGCACACCGTTTAATAAGGGCAAGACCAAAAAACATAAAGATGCTGAAAGCGAGCAGCCACTGTGTAATGTGGATTTCAGTTGCTATAGAGCCTGCTAGGACGCGGAACGTGTATAAGACTGCTAACATCAACACATCAATCAGTACATAATGTTTCAACGTCCAGCTATACAACGTAGTTAGGACGATATATCCCACTACCATGCTAGCAAATGCATAAGAGACAAAGCAGGCCAAGACCAATGAGGTCAAGAAGAGCCCACCTGCAACTATAACGCCCTGAAAAATAGGTACATGAGCGCTGGCAAAAGGCCGATAACGCTTTCTTGGGTGTTTACGGTCGCTTTCTAAATCCCACAGATCGTTAAAGATATAAGTGGCAGATGCAGCAAATGAGAAACTGGCAAATGCAATTAGCGCAGCCGAGATTTTTAAAGCATCGTCGAAGGCAAAAGAGGCGAGGATAGGTATGAATAAGAGTAGGTTTTTCAACCACTGGTGCACTCGGAGCGCGCGTAGCCAGATGACTACCCCAGCCTTTCGGTTATGGAATTCGATCTCTACTTTCCCGCTTTCACGCACTTCACGGCTTATAGCCTGGGACGCACCGACCAGAACCGCGGTTTCAGCTGCTCGCCAGATAGGTAAATCTGCTGAGCTATCGCCCGCATAGCTAAAACGCGAGCCGATCTGCTTTTGGATTTCTTGAAGCTTTGCGGTCCCTTTTAAATTGCTCCCACTGTCAGTTGAAATTACCTTATGAAAAAATCCCAGATGGTGCGCAGCATCTTGCGCTATTGTTCGATGTGCCGCCGTTGCGAGGACCAATGTTCGGCCATTATTATGCTGTTCACGCAACCAGGTTAGAAAATCTTCTCGCCACGGTATAGTTTTGATCGAAAAGTTAGTTCTGCAAGCAACCCGACGTTTAAACTCCGCGCGCCCAGTGAAAAGCCAAAGGAGTACAACAAAAATATTGAGGGGGTTTTTTTTGAGTAGCGAGAAAATGGATTCCACTAAAGTGTCCGTTGGAGTTAGCGTGCCATCCAAGTCCACTACCAGAGGAATAGACAGTGCCACTTCAGCCAAAGAAATTTTATTCATAGTGACATTCTAGAGATTCATTACGTAGCAGTACCAGAAAAGAGGAGCAAGCAACTGATTTGGATATGTGATTGCAATGGCCGCGTTCGTACGATCTGCTCAGTGCTTCATCAATATGTGACAGTTAAACTGTTGAACACAATTTTTGATGCAGATTCAAAGGTCAGTTTGATTTGTTCTATGAATCGAAGCATGGCGGAATGTAGAAAGATGCATGCTAGTCGTCGGAACATACTCCATCGGCTACGCCCCGTCGTTTCCCGGATGAAATTATAACTATAAATCTGTAAATATTTCAAATTTGAAACAAAAAATAAATTTTTTTGTTACACTCAGGGGAATTTCCGCCGCTCTTGAGAATTAATACGGACGCGTGTCCTCTCATGTGCAGAGTGCAGACGATGATTGGATGGCTTGTTTTAAAAAGCATGGGGTTGCTTATAGGGTCTCTAACTTTTTAGGCGAACTGTAACTGTATGATGTTGGTGCATCGTGTTGCTACCATGCGTTATGCAATAGAAACTGTGTTTCATGGGTGGCGCACTGTTACGCACTCTAAGTGACGACTTGTCGCTACTGAAGTACTCCCCTGATTCCCCGGACCGTCGGTATTCCTTAAACTAACGACTAGGAATACTGCTATGGATATGCCTATGCCTTCGGGAAGAGATCAGCAAGTGGAAGTCATTACCGGGGTCCAGCGGCGCAGACGCTGGACCCCGGAACAGAAGCTCGAATTGATTGAGCGCAGCATGGAACCGGGGATGTCGGTGTCCCTGGTAGCTTGGGAGGCGGGCATCACCGCCAGCCAGCTATTCCAGTGGCGCAAAGTCTATACAGAAGGATTGTTGGTTGCCGTAGGTGCTAATGAGCCCGTCGTGCCAGCATCTGAACTGCAGGATGCAATGAAGCGCTTCAAGCAACTGGAAGCGGCATTGGGACGCAAGACTTTGGAGAATGACATCCTCAAGGAAGCAGTGGACCTTGCCAAAGCAAAAAAGTGGATTGCGCGCTCGCCGCTGTTGCCCGGGGACGACCAATGAGACTGGTGTGTTCGACCCTTGGCGTGGCGCGCAGTCATCTCGTGGCACTACGCAAGCGTTCTGATGACTGGACTGACCGCCGCACGGCACGCAGCCGGATGGATGACACGTCACTGCTGGAAGACGTTCGGCACGTCATTCACGGCCTCGGCACCTATGGCTACCGACGGGTCTGGGGTGTATTGCGACATCAGCATCCCAGGCCGACTGGACAGTCTCCTAACCACAAACAATGGAATGGACTCCTCCTCCCCGCAAGGAGCACGCAAAAGTGTCACACTGGAGTTTCCACACAACCAGTCGAAGACGGAGTCCGATACGAAGCTTATCCGCATTGGCGTCGATTTGGCAAAAAATGTCTTCCAGGTGCATGGTGTGGATCGCTTCGAAAAGCCGGTCTGGCGCAAGAAGCTGAACCGGGCAGACTGGATTAAAGAAGTCGTTGAGCGGATCGAGCCAGGTTGCGAGATCGGCATGGAAGCATGCGCCGGCGCCCACCATTGGGCAAGACAACTGCAGCGGCATGGCTTTCAGGTCAAACTCATTGCGCCCCAGTTCGTCAAACCCTACGTCAAGAGCAACAAGAACGATGCCAATGACGCTGAAGCGATCTGCGAGGCAATGAGTCGGCCGAGCATGCGCTTTGTCGCCGTCAAAATGGTCGAGCAACAGGATATGCAGGCGGTACACCGCATCCGTTCCGAGCTGATCGCGCAGCGCGTTGCCAAAGCTAATCAGACCCGCGGCCTGGTTGCCGAATACGGCTTGGTGGCGCCGCGAGAATTGCTTCAGTTGCGGCAAGCAATCGCCTGCTGGCTGGAAGACATGAACAACGGTCTGACCGAGCGCTTTCGCCGGTTGCTCACAGGTTTGCAATCAGACCTGCGGCAGCTTGATGAAAGAATCAGCGAACTGGACCGCGAGATTGCTCAGATGGCGGCAAGCGACCCGGTGGCAAGGAGATTGCAGCATTTGCGCGGTGTCGGGCCGATTACCGCAACGGCGTTGGTGGCTACCGTTGGCGATGCCAGCCAGTTCGCAAATGGTCGGCAAATGGCGGCATCGTTAGGGTTGACGCCAGCACAAAACAGCTCAGGTGGAAAAGAGCGATTGCTGGGCATCAGCAAGCGCGGTGACGCCTATCTGCGCATGCTGCTTGTGCATGGAGGTAGATCCGTCATGCGCACTGCCGTAACAAAGACGGATCGGCTAAGCCAGTGGATTACACGGATTGCCACGACGCGGCACCATAACGTCGCCGCCGTGGCGATGGCCAATAAAACTGCTCGAATTGCGTGGGCGATGACCAGGAATGGTACCGACTATCAACCGGAAGCGGTGTCAGTATGAGGGAAAACGAGTTATGAGAAGTGGATAGAAGAAGCATCGTTAAAGAAAGAAACGCAGCGAATCACTACCACGATTGCAAAGCAAATCGTTGATGGCAAATAGGTCGAACCGGCGCTGAAAGAACCCGAAATAGACAAAGGCTACAAAGCCCGGACAAATGATAGGGAATCAGCGCGCGAATAGCCCATCATGGTCCAGCTCCGTAGAGGAGCGAGCAGTCAGAGACCGGATATACGTGAGCAGTCGTACCTCAACGCCCAAAACGAATTGTTTGCAAAAAAGGAGGAGTCCATATACGTCTATCGGGTCATGCGGGACCATGGCCTGCTGCTCTACCGTCATGGTCAACGACCTGTCTCTACCCGCAGGCACGATGGCAAGGTAGCCGTCGACAGCAGCAATACCCGCTGATGCTCGGATGGCTTTGAAGTGGCTTGCGACAATGGCGAACGGGTACGGGTAGCCTTTGCGCTGGACTGCTGCGATCGGGAAGTCATGAGCTGGGTGGCAACGACAAAAGGCATTGACGCCGGGCTGGTGGGCGACTTGATGATGCAAGCGGTCGAGTCTCGATTTGGTCCAAACAACACGACGCCATCGGAGATCGAATGGCTGACCGACAATGGCAGTTGCTATACCGCTGCCGAGACCCGATTGTTTGCGCTTGCACTGGGTCTCAAGCCGGTGACCACGCCGGTTTCAAGCCCACAGAGCAACGGGATGGCCGAGGGTCTGGTCAAAACCATTAAGCGCGACTAAGCCAGGCTGGCATTACGCCCGGATGCCGGAACTGTGATGCGACATTTGGTGGACTGGTTTGAGCACTACAATACGAAGCACCCGCATAGCGCGCTAAAGTACCTGCCGCCACGCATGTTTAGAGAAAAACAGGCTTCGAGCAACTAACGCCGGTAGTACGGGAATATAGGGGCGAGACCATTCGGAACGGATATTAATACAAGCGAATCCGAAGGGCCTGTCGTCCAAGGCAATCTTGGTGACATCTTTCGCATGCTTCAAAAGCGTTTGTTCGCCCCATTGCCGTACTGGCATTGGATTAAGCAGGCCGAGGATCACAGGCTTGATGAAAACAACAGGATCGTTAGCGAGTCTGTACAAGAGTTCATCCGCTTGGCAAGAGACCGGATGAATAACAGTCCGGCCTTGTTCGATCAGCCTAGCAATTTATTGGAAGCAATGATTGCGGCGCGCGATGAAAATGAATCTATTTTCTTGGACTCCGAATTGGCCGGCAATATAGTCACGCTCCTTCTGGCCGGCGAAAATACCACGGCGCACTCACTTGCCTGGTTTATCTACCTCGCTCATCAGTCTCCAGACGTGTTGCTACGTATCCGTGAGGAAGTCGACAGGATCATAGGTAAAGATGCCGTGTCCACTCGCCATGAGCAACTTGGCGAACTGGACTTTATCGAAGCCTGCATTAATGAATCGATGCGACTCCGGCCTTCCGCACCTCTCGTCGGCGTAGAGGCAAATCACGACACAGTTGTCGCCGACGTCGCCATACCGAAGGGCACGATGATTTTGTTGCTAACGCGTGTGGGCGCATTGAAAGAAATGCATTTCGCGAACCCTTGCGCATTTCGCCCGGACCGCTGGATGACCAGCGTATCCGAGTCCATACATCGCAAGGCATGCATGCCTTTTGGCGCTGGTCCGCGTTTGTGTCCAGGCCGCTTTCTCGCTATTGAAGAAATGAAGATGGTGATTACCATATTAGTAAAAAACTTCGATATCAGTGCCCTCGATACACCCGACGGCAAATCGGTCCAAAAACGACTGACATTCACAATGGCGCCCGTTGGGTTACAACTGAAACTTCGGCGTCGGTAAAGATAATGCTTCCCTGTCCTGGGAGCTGGCGATCAATCTCCATGGATAACATCCCTCAGCCCTTACTGTTGATTCAAAACCTCATGTAGAGGAGCGGTGACCATTTAGCAGTGTTTGTACATATCAATTTCTAGGACGCTTAGATAAGATTGGCGTGAGGCGTAATCATGTTATTTGGTCAGGTCAAGAATTACCCGCAGTAGTGGAAAACATTAGGGCGCGGGTCTAAGCAAGCACCTGGCTACAGCGCTGGTAGGCGGTAGCCAGGTTCAAGGTGCACAAGATCAAGGATTATCATTCCAAGGCGCATCAGTAGAAACTTCGATACGAATCTCTCCTACACGCAGTACTTGGCCGCGCGGAGCATTTTCGCCGCTGACGCGCTCGAAAGAGACAGTAAATTCTTGTAGCTCGGTTGACGAGAATTTCGACAAGACTTCGGTGGCCGGAAATTCCAAGGTGGCTGAACCATGATGTGAAGCGCCAGCAATTTCAAACGGCCCCATCGTCCCAAGCAAATACTTTTCACCACCTCCGGTGGCATCTCCTGAAACAGGTAAGTTGATATAGACCTTGTAGAAATAGCCGCCCTGGGCACCGGCACCGAGCAGTTGCAGATTTTCTAATACGACCTTGACCGACCGCACAGTATCGGGAGCCAATTGAGCAGGCGCACTGAGTGCCGCTGTTACAGCATTCTGCACAACCTGCACATTCGTTCCATTTAAAGGCAAACGCGCACTGACAGAAGCTTCGCTTAAACCCACGCTTGCGACACCACCCAAAGACCGACTGGTCGCAGATATTGCCCTTGCAGCAGTCGCCGGAAAATTTCCGTCAGGCGGTCGAGTAACAAACTGCGGCACTTGTGCTTGTGTGAGCTTAAACGGACTGATCACCTTGGCCGATAGTGGCAACGAAGTTGGCCGGGTATTGTTGGCGTTATCGTAGCCTAGCCAGCTAGGCGTATAGGTTTTGTATCGTTCTATTGTCATGGTCGATCCATATCTGAATGACCCAGCCCAATAAGAATTGCTAGTCGATGAGTTATATGGATTACTTGTATAAGGAACGCGTTTGCCGCCAGAGCGCACCCAGGCATACCACAGCCGGTCAATATTACAATGGTGCAGAAAGAAAATCGGGTCTCTTGGAGAAGTCATGTTTGCCATTTCCCCGCCGATCAAATTGTGCACTGGATTATGGGGTTGGGATTCTATCGACGTCTCGAATGCGTTTGAAGTACCCCGCTGAAAGTTCACGACGGTGGAGGCAAACGGTGCCAGCGTCAGCGCGTTATAGACATTGGTGCCAGTACGCGACACATAAAGCGGATTGCCCGTGGCCGGGTCGGTGAACTCGGCTGGTATTCTGGAGTATTTATAGTAGTCCCAGTACGGCAGCGTCAAAGTCGGATACATCTTGCGCAGTTCTTGCTCAAAGTAATACAGATAACCACGATGCCATGCCAGAAAGTAAGAAGTGCCATGAGGGCAGTAATTGACATGGGCATTGACCCAATAAGTCCACGAGGAAGGACTGCTCGTTGCCGTGCTGGCACGCATTCTTTTTATAGCATCAAGAAACTGCGTATATTGCGTTGTGGTCTTGAATTGCTGCCATTCAAGACGAATGCGGGTAGTTTGACCAAGCACGAGGCTTGGAAAGGATATGAGTGCTGCAGCTGAAGTAAAACTCTTGACGAAATTACGCCGGTTAATATGCAGAGAGGACATTTGCAACTCCAAGACCAATTGAGCAGCTGATGAGATAGGCAAAGCAGTGTCAGCTTAAACCTGCCGGTATTTCAGCTTGCAGACTAGGCATTCGGATTGCACCTCTCTAGTGCGGCATTTCGAAAGTATGAGATAAATCAGTAATTGGTTTTTTGATCTATGGATGATTAAAAATAGGCGACACTGTAGTTAAAACAAATTTGGGATTCCGGGCTACTGCCGCTGTGCTACAGTATTCATTCATAACCCAATAATAAATGATGAATGTAAAAGTGTGTATTTAATTTGCCTTTAACATTTGCTCCGGGCCACAATCCGTTTTTCCAACAACTGATCCAACGCCCATTGTGGCATCGAGAACTTATTTCACTGGTTTTTTTATTGTTCTTATCTCAGCCAATAATGGCCTTCAGCAAGGGTTGATCTTTGGTATGTGTCAAAAAAAACCGAAGCGCTAAGCGCGGCACAAGATGAACTGCTTGTGATTCCCATCCCATCAGTGCAGGATTTCCACCAACACGTTGCGCAAGGTAATAGCGCGTGTAGCTTTGCGTACGGTCTGAATCAGCAAGAAATCCTGTAATCCTGACTTTCAGCCCTGCTTCCTCATAAGCTTCACGAATGGCGCTTGCCTGCCGGCTTACCTTACCTTCGATACGTCCCTTCGGGAACGTCGCCAGATAACCTCCGAATCCGTTGGAAGGGGCCACAAGCCAGAATCTACCATCCGCTTCTTCCACAACAACGCCAGCCGCCGGCATTTTGCCCTGCGGCGGGCAGAATGCCGGCTCTTCAAAACAGCACTGGCCTTCAACGTTATTCCAGGCCTCGTGGGAAGTAGGAACATCATGCCAGTCGTCGAACTTGATGCCGTTGAGCGAACTTGGCATCTGCCCGCCGGGCGTCACTGTTGCAACAGCATCGACCTGATTCCAGCATGCCAGAGGCGTTGCTTTACTAGGGCTTTTCAGCAAAACGGGTTTTCCGTGTTCGTCAGGCAGAGGGTGGTAAACGAGCATGTGTTTCCTCATCGTGATGTCGCTTGTCATCCAGATTGGATTAGGCAGCCGGGTGCAGCATTCCTTTAGTTAGCCGGATAGCGGCCAAACCACTCATTCTTGTCCGCGTCAGGTTCAAAGTCCGGTATATGCACCAAGTCGCATGCCACTGCCTCAATGACCTCCTTCAATTCGAGCGGATCCAGCCACTGCTTTGGAATAGCGGACGCGCCGTGCAACGCGCCCAGCAAGTTGCCCGCAATGGCACCCGTCGAATCACTATCCCCGGTAATGTTGACTGCCATGATGACGCCGTCCTCAAGGCTTTCGGCTATTAACGCACAATAAAGCGAGATGGCCAGAGCTTCTTCGGCTATCCAGCCTTCGCCCAGCATCGGAATGGCTTTCTCTGGCATTTCACCTCGGCGAGCCAAAGCCTTGGCCGCATCCAACGCAAACAATGTCTCCTCATGCTCAGGAAAACTGATGAGAATCTCACGGGTAGTGTCAACCGCTCGTTCTAGTGACTGCCCATCCATGAGTAACGCAATCAATGCAGCGAACACGCCAGCCGATAGATAGCCGGTAGGATGACCATGCGTGAGTTTTGCCGCTAGGCTGCCAAGATTGAACGCCGCCAGTGGGTCGCCCGGATGCAAGATTCCGCAGGGAGCAACCCGCATGATCCCACCGCACCCTTTGCTGTTGTTGCGCTCGCCGCCTTTACGGCCAAGCGCGCTCAGGCACGTATTGCCAGGTGCCCGACGGGAGAAAAGTGCTGACTGCTTTAGAAGCCAGCTGTCAACAGTGCCTTTCCCTTTATCGGCTGCTGATGTTTGGGTATGCAGCCACCGCATGTAGGCATTTCTGAGAATGTCCTTGCTGTTGTCAATGCCATACTTCATTGAATGATGGCGTACACGAAGGCACCCTTCCGCAGTGAATAGCGTCATCTGAGTATCGTCGGTGATTTTGCCGATACCCCCGTATGCGGGTGCATATTGCCGGATGCCTGCCGGACCGAATCGCCGCAGTATTTCAGCACGATCGATGAATTCAACAGGAGCACCAAGTGCGTCGCCTGCAGCGCCACCAAGCAGGCAGCCGATAGCGCGATCGAGCAGGTTATTCTTGTTATGCATGAATCTTTCTCCCTTAATGATATTATGTCACTAAGTTAGCATTGTTAGTGGCGTTATGCAAATAAGTACAACGAAAAAATTATTTCCTCTAGTCACCGCCGATATAGCGCTCTTCACATTGATTGACTGGGAGCTGCACGTGCTGCTGGTAAAAAGGGACAACGATCCTGCGCCAGATAGATGGGCCCTCCCAGGCGGCATTCTGAGACCAGATCTGGACAGCAGCCTGGATGAGACGGCAATGCGTGTCCTTAAAAGCAAAGTCGGGGTCGATGTGCGCTACCTGGAACAGGTAACCACGGTAAGCGGCCCGCATCGCGATCCACGGGGTTGGTCAATTAGCACGGCGTATTACGCGCTGCTGCCCGGAGAGTTGGTTCCCGCGGCGGCTGGCACCTCAGTCAAGGCAATTGGTTGGTGCTCCCCTGTCGATCTGGAAGATCAACTGGCATTCGATCATGGATTTCTTCTCAGTGAGGCACTTGCTCGGCTCAGGCAAAAAGTCCGGCAAGGCGCCTTGCCCCTGCATCTGCTTTCAGACAAATTTACGCTGACTGACCTGCAGCGCGCCTGCGAAGCCGTATTAGGAACCCGGCTCGATAAGGGCGCCTTTCGCCGCCTCATCAAAGACGAGCCCTCGCTGCGTCTGCTACCTGGAAAATTTCTCCGTGGCCCGCAACGGCCAGCACAGCTTTTCGAAGCCGCGCCCGATTTCCGGTTTTAGGCTGTCAGATCGCTTCACGCGTAATGCGTAAGATACCGCGTAAACTGTGTCCGCCGTTCTCAGGGACTATCTCAATCGTGGCCGTGCGGTAGTAGACGCGACGCCTACAAATAATATGATTGCGCCCAAACCAACTTAGCTGTTGGACAAACGAAAACACCCCGAGCCGGGGTGTTTTCATTTGTGAGCAACTTTTTAAAGTTGCCCTTTATATTAGACCTCTAATTAGTTCTTTACGAAGCCTTTGGTCGTGCAAGCGCCACTGTATGTCCAAGTAAGACGAGTACCATCTACAGTCGGGCTCAGAACGCAAGTATCACCAGCTACAATACCTTTGTATGCATTAGGCGTTGCAGTGATCACGCCATCAGCAACAACCAAGCTATTGAATGCTTTTTGGGTCGAAGTCGCAGGAGTAACTGGAAGGTTGGTTGCAGTACCGCCGTTGGTAGCAGCATCCATATCGGCAAGAGCAACACCATTTTGGTAGCCTTCTTCGACAGCGAGCTTGTATGGCGTCATTGCCAAAGTTACTTCAGTATAAGCAGCGCGCATAACGTAGTTCTGATATGCCGGAATCGCAACTGCCGCCAGAATACCGATGATTGCTACAACGATCATCAGTTCGATCAGGGTAAAACCTTGTTGTGCTTGTTGCTTGTATTGAGCGAATTTCATATTGGCCTCTCAGGTAAGTAAGTGAAACAAGTTAATCTGTTGAACCCACTTTCTCATGAGCAACAAGCGTGCCAAGCAGAAACATTCCAAAACCGCTCGAGCAAGCTTGGTTATTTAGCAAGCATGACACCCTTAGCAGGGTCGTCAATCAATTCTGAGACCCCAAAAAGGGGTGTCATGATTACTTGGCACCCCAACCAGAGTGTCATAAGATTCACCCTAAACAAATGTGAGGTTGCCAAATTGGAACTGATTAGCATCGCGTCAGCAATTACCCTAACGGAGTGGAGTGAAAGTACGTTCCGACGTCGAATCGCAGACGGGTCTTTAAAACGAGAAGTTGAAAGCGGGCCAGGGGGACGAGCTATGGTCAGTTTCGATGCCATCAAACCACATGCATGTGTTCCACTTGAAGACGAAGACATTCCACTGATAAAAGATGCCGACAGTGGCAATGCAGAAGCACAAAATGATCTAGCCCTTCTTTTCTTGGAAAACAATAAGCCTCGGAGCGCTATTTACTGGCTTGAACTCGCTGCGAAGCAAGAGTATCCGGATGCTATGCATTGGCTTGGCCGGTGTCATTTAGACGGAAATGGAGTTTTGCAAGACGACAATCTTGGAATGATGTGGCTGGCCAAGGCTGCAGCCCGAGGCCATGTAATCTCTCAAACGCAGATGCAAGCTATGCGAGACAGCTTTATAAGAGACATTTAGCCACTTCACCTCTGGTAATGGCACATCCGGATAAGCGATCGGATGGAAAATGAACTACAAAGCCCAACAGCCAGCGCAGCTTTTTGAGGCCGCGCCTGACTTCCGGTTTTGAGCGCTTAAATCAGATTCAGGTCCAGCCGCCGCATAAGATTGACGATGTTTCTCCGCAGCTCGCCAGTAGCAAGCGACTCGGTTTCAAGCACATTGAACCGCCTGGAAGGAAGTCTTTGACCAAACAACATCAGACACCGGGCAGCATCGTGACGGCGTGAGCCATAGCCGATCCCTTGTGCTGCCGGCTGCTGCAAATAAGCAGCCTGCGCCCATGCCCTCGTACACGGATAGTCCTCTGGCGGACTGTCGACTAGAGCTGTACGTGAAATTCCCATTTTCGGCAAATAGGGCGTGTGGAAGCTGACGAATTTCAGATCGTACGGAATTTGCAGCCGGACCAAATGAAAATACCTGAGCCGATCCAGCTCGAATGTACCGGCAGGACGTAGCGGCACATCGTGAAGGACTGATTCCATGACAGCGCATTCGATTGTGCTAGCGATGTAATAGGTGTGGACTGGCGTGCCATCTGCCTGGAATAGCGGCGCGAAACGTGACGCTCCATAGCCCTCATTGAAGGTATCCGGTTTTGTGTCGGGATAGTTTTCGGTGGAATAGACGTGAAACCAATCGAGCTTATCCGTATGCAGGACTTCGTCCTCGGTAAATGCCTCGGCGGCGGTAGGCAGGCGCAACAGCGTTGTCATGCGACGTAAGTGCCCTTCCGGGATCGAACCGCCGCCCAGAGTTTGTCGCGTTGGTCCAGTGCGTCTTTCGGTGCAATAACCTGACGTCCGCCTGGAGTATCCGCAGTAAGGTAGCCGTTCGGGAAATGAAACCAGGCAGCGATCTTCCAGGTGTCGGATTCCGCTGCGAACTCCTTCAGAAGATCACCGATGATCGGAAGTGGCCGATATGCCGCGTCGAACTCATACCGGGGATAGTATTCAATGCCGTCGTGGTTGACACTAAAGATCCGTCCCCGTCTCTTCCAATCGCTTGCGGGAAGGGATTTCTGCGCTGGCGGGTTTTCTTGCGCTGCATTGATTTCCGCCGCTGTCAGCCACTCTCCTTCACGGAGCATTTTACGGATCGAGCGCAAGCGATCCATACGTTCTTCAACCAGATAGGCATCAGGTTGAAACGTTCCTATCATGGCTTGGGCTAAACGATCTGCGGAAGCGATGATTGATTCTTGTGATCCTGACCGAGCAAGGATAGCCAGCACCTTTTCTGCTGTTTCCTTCAACGTCGCCTCAACAGCGGGATCAACATTTTCTGGAACAGGTACTTGCAAGCTGATGTTCCGATCAGTTGGTTTATCCTGTGCAACACTCATACTTTGCACCTCCATCGTTGCCAACATTGCAGCGTTTGAAAAAATAATAGCAATATTGGCATATATTTGGATTTTTGACACAGATGGATATGGCATCCTCGGAACAATTTCATTGCCCCGTCGCGAAACAAGGCAGATTCCTCACTTCGTCAGCCACAAATCGCCGCCAACGTCCAACATCTATATTTTTTCGCTCAGCTTAAAAACGACACGACCGATAATGCTGCACTCGCTGTTTGCATATCGTTTGCGCGGAAAACGTCGTTGTGCAGCACTATCCGAGCATAGCCACCAGCGTCCTGCATCGCGTAGCAAGCGTCTGATCAGAACTGTTCCTTCATAGGCAAGCACAAACACCTCGCCATCATGAAGCTGCCTATCGGACAGATTGACGACAAGGATATCTCCGGCATACAGGCCGGGCTCCATGCTGTCTCCATCCATTGCAAGCGCAATCAGCGCTTGATCGTGGTAGCCACGCGTCTGTAGCCATTCCTTTCCAAGATAAACCCCGTCCCCTGATCTCACATCAGCCTGAACAGCAAACTCGGTGTCCTTGGCGGACGACCGCAATCTGACTGTTCTGATCCGAACCGGACCCGCAGCTTTATCAGCATGAGACG
This sequence comes from Noviherbaspirillum sp. L7-7A, assembly GCF_019052805.1. Taxonomy (NCBI): domain Bacteria; kingdom Pseudomonadati; phylum Pseudomonadota; class Betaproteobacteria; order Burkholderiales; family Oxalobacteraceae; genus Noviherbaspirillum; species Noviherbaspirillum sp. L7-7A. The sequence goes on along the minus strand of NZ_JAHQRJ010000001.1, from coordinate 3,776,625 downwards.
GTTTCGGAAAAACAAACAGATGCTCGAGATCAGGTTCCGTCATGCCCAACACGACTCCTTCTGTACTAACGCCCCGTTCTGCACCTGTCCCATCTGCAAGCCACTGGAACGGCATCTCACATGCCACAGCAAGTTTTTTCAGCGTCTCGGTCGCAGGTCCCTGCCTGCCAACGCCATTGAGGATGCGGTTAATCGTTGGCTGAGGCACGCCTGAGCGGCGCGCAAGCTCGCTCTGGCTCGTTATGCCGGCACTGTTCATGGCTTCTTGTAGGCGATTTGAGATAGTCATCCCCGAACTATACACAAATGAATAGGAATCTCCAGTTCATTCATAAATGAATTGATAAGCACGGCGAATGTGTTTAGTGTTGTTGTTATCAAAACAACAAAAGACGACTATGCGTTCAACATGCAAAACCTATCGCAGTGGAGCGGCCGACTGATGGCGGAGCCAATTATCTCCATTGCAAAACTCCGGGCAGCCGCTCAACAAGCCGTTCAAGAAGGCACCTCTGTTCATGACTGCCCGCCTGCATTCAAGTTTGTAGAACAGCTCTGGCGTGCCGAGTACTGGTTCGCCCACTACGAGATGACCTGCAAGGACCCTGATGAGTAAGTCACGGATCGTCCTGCTACCCAGCCCGGCCCCTCCGAGCGATGCAGTTTTCTCCCGCATTCCCTACCTCTTATTCCAACTCACTCAAAGAAAGGCTGTATGAAGCGCACTGCCCTCCTTCGCAAAGCCCCGTTAAAGCCGCAAAAGAAACCATTACAACGCTCCCCGATGTCACGCGGCCTTACCGGAAAACTGTTCTGGCAATCGCATCAGCGCGTCAAGCAACGTACCCAGAGCAAGAAGCCCAGACGCAAAAAACCACTGAGTGTCGAAACCGCACATTTCAAGCGCGTGGCGATGCTCCCTTGCGCCTGTTGCGGGGTTGTCGGATTTTCACAAGCCGCTTACAGCAACCGCTATCAGGACGGCAAGGGTGCCCGCATCAAGGCACATTATCTGGCGACCTTTCCCCTTTGCTGCAGCCGACCGGGCATTCGGGGCTGCCACGTTGAACATGACCAGTGCATTGGCATAACCCGCGAAGAAGCCGATGCGCGTACCGCTGTCTATATCGCCGACACTCACCGCAGGCTGGGGATACATCAATGAGCATCAGCTTTATGGCACTTGCCTGGAAAACCGACATACCTGCAGGCAGAAAACTGGTGCTGCTATCGCTGTGTGACCATGCCGACGATCAGGGCGAATGCTATCCCTCGGTCGAAGCCATTGCGCAGAAATGCAGCATGGGCCAGCGCACCGTGCAGCAGCACATCAGCGACTTGGAGCGCGCCGGGATGCTGGTGCGCCGGTTCCGCAAAGGCCGCAGTACCCTGTACCAGGTTCACCCGGACAAATTCTTCACACTCTCAGAATCTGCCGTACCGCAGATTTCTCCTTCTACCTGTGCAGCATCCGACACCTTAGCCCCGCAGCATTCGCATCATGCCCCTGCAGATCCCGCGCCCATAAACGTCATTGATTCATCAACTAACCGTCTGGTGGTGCGCAGCATGCCTTTGCCAGGCAACTGGGCACTTCCGCCACTCTGGGCAGAATGGGCATTGCAACAGCAGTCGACTTGGACCACGGGAGACGTGGAGTTCGTCGCCGAAAAATTCCGGGACCACTGGTCGGCGCTGCCAGGACCGCGTGGCATGAAAGCAGACTGGTTCGCTGCCTGGCGCAACTGGTGTCGCAACGAGCAGCGGTTCAGACGTCAACGGACGGCAGACTACGGTGCGTTGCGGCTAAGTAGTGTTGGAGCCGTAACGCACCATGGCACGCCGAACCCGGCCCCTCTCCCGGGCGAATCGGTTGCCGTCTTCAAGTCTCGCATCAGACAACAGATGGACACGGTCGACACACAGGCAACGATCCCGCTTTTTGCACTGCGGACTGACAGCGACAAAGGTGAGGCAAAACCGACCATTTCATCCGCAAACCGGGCGGCAGCACTTCAGGCAGCACGTGCCCTCCAAAGCCGACGGGTCAAAGCCGCATGAAGTGCTTGGATTACACACAGAGCAGCTACTAGGGAAGAACATGCCGCTATCTCCGCGCTCACTAGATCAACAAAACGAACAGGAAAAACAATATGGAACACTGGGAAGTAATACTGGAAGCTGGAGTAGAAGGTGGCAGCATTACGCTGTACAGCCGATACACCGGCAAGAGCTGGATCTTCGGACGAGATGTCCTCGATCAAACGCCCACCCTGATCGACGAGGCAACAATCCACTACAAATCGGACAGCGTCTACTCATGGGAAGAAGCCTTGGAGCTCCTGGACAAGCATCCATGGCATCTCTTCTACCCGGTTAAAATCCACCCGCTCTTTCGGGGCGCAGTCCTCGCTGCCGTCATAAGGCGTAGTAAGCACAATGCGATGGATGATGACTACGGCTTTCGAAATTGGCTGACAATCTGTGGCGACTTACCCTAAGTCCAATGGAGGCTAGCATTATGCTGATCGCGATAACGCGGTTACCATGAGCTCATTGTCAGGCAGCGTGCATGCGCTGCCATATTGCCCCCTCTCCGCAGATCTTCACGGCATGGAAAACCCTGTTCACCCAAGCTTAAAACCAGTAACTTCCAAACGGATCAAACCCCTACCGTCTTCCTTGATTTCTGTTTCGATATGGATCGATCCGAAGATGGATTGGTACGGCAATCCAAGTGGGCAGCGAGGGCGTAGTCAGACGTTCAGCAATGCAGCGATTGAGTTCTGTTTGACTGTCGCATGGCTACTTGGCCTGTCTTTACGTCGCGCAATCGAGCAGACCAAGAGTTTGCTCAAAACCGCCTCTTTAGATTGGCAAGTGCCCGACTACAGTACGTTGAGTCGTAGGAAGAAGCAATTCGGAAGGTTAGCCGTGGAAGGTTTCTGTCACGGCAAAACGCAAGCGCATCTATTAGTTTACGACAGGGGTGTCAGTGTCGTCCTTAACAGCGACGAACTAGGACCAAATCATTACATAGCTCATGAACGCAACTGGCGGATGTTGAAGTTGACACTCAAGGGTAACAAAGGAAAAGTCTAGCCTGTTGTGCAACAGGCTACCGAAATATTTTTCCAGATATCTTGCGCCTGCTCTCTTGGTAAAGATTGGCAGAAATAGCGGTCTGGCAAGGCGTTCGAAACCATTGATTGCCGTCCTTGTTTATGCGTTCAATTGACCATAAAAAGACATTTTTAAAATGTATGTGCCGCAATCCGCCGACAACTACTCCTCCTATTTTTCGTAAATCCTAATGTCCAAAGTGCTCATTTGTGCAACAAAAGCGTAACGAAAGACGCTATTTATGCAACAAAAACGCTGATTTATGCAACAAAACTCTCAGCCCGACAACTTACATCTCACTTTCAAAAAGCGAGGCAAGTTAAATGTAAGCATCTGATTTTAAGAAGTATTTTGAAAGTTTCCCCGTTGGAAGTTGGAAATCGGGCCGCAACTGTGGCTCTTAAGGCGACAACCTTAAAAAATAGAATATTTACAACCGAATACGACTTAACCATTTGAATAAAAAACGTTTTTTCTTTGGAACACAAAGAGATGGTAACGGCAACCACGATTTTTAGCTCGGTTTACCGACAACCATAATCACAAGAAAAACTGGATCTATGGGCTGCACGCTTCAAAGCGAGCAGGTAATGAGGGACAAGGGACTGGTGCAATGGAATTTAATGGGGCTGTAGTGACTATGGCCCGCCACCTTGATATCGGAACCTGCCCGGTCAGGCAGCTTGCTTGCGCTCAGCTGCAAGCCGGCCCTGAAGTGCCTACAGGCTAAAGGTCTGTAGCTCGAACACCTCCGCATACGGCATTGGGCCACGAGCATCTACAGCAGCCTGCCGATTGACCTCCAGTACCCGCTGGTCGAAACCCTGCCCTCTGATCTTTAGGTTACGTTCCTGCTGGGAGCGATGAAAGCGCAGCAGCTGCGCCTTCCATGCGGCATCTTCCTCGCCGAAATACATATACAGGTCTGGCCGCATGGAGAGGGTCTTCGCATCCAGGTTCATGCAGGCATGCACGCGCAATCCATCTTCGATGGCAATGGCGTGAAAGGTCTCATACGTGCGCCGGTGGGTCCAGTTGCTGTCGTTGCCATGGGGCAGAAAAACGAGATCCGGACGCCTGACATGCAGATAAGTCCGCAGCGCCTGCCTTCCAGCCTGTTCGTTGTACTGTTCGTCCCCGCCTTCCCACAGACGCATAAACACCAGGCGTTCCATGGGCAAGCCGAAGAAACCGCAGCTCGCCCTTTGCTCCGCTTCGCGCAACGCGGCTTTTTCTGCCGCTCCATGCTTGCCCTGCCAGCCATCGTCGACACCATTCGCGCCGGAGGTCAGGACGGCGAGGTGGACCTCATGTCCCTGCCGATGCAAGTACCGCATCGTAATGGCAATAGCGTCGAAGTCGTCTGGATGCGGCGCCAGCATGACGATGCTCGACTTTGCTGGCAGTGTGAGTTCAGTCAGTAGCAAGGGGCGCTGTGGCGGGAAGTGAGTGAATGGATGCTTAGGCATATGTTTCATCGCAGGGCAAAGTCGTCCGATGGCAGGCCGGGAAAGCTGGCCAGTTCAGTGACAGAAATTTTACAGGTATGCCAGAAGGCGTTTCAGGCGAGGTTCTTCTTCGAGGCAGGCTAACCTGACGATCCATCGACTCTCCTTTTCGGTCCCGGCAGAAAACCGTAGTACTACCCCGGCATGACGCAAGCTTTCTGTCCGCCCTTCGCGCAAAAAAACCCATTCGGCGTTACATTCTTACTCACGCATCACCTACCCGGCAGGCCAGCCCAGGCACCGACAACAGGCTGTCAACGATCCCGAAGAGGATCGCTGCTCTCGCAGGAACCGTTTCACCTTTGCGGCTTTCAAACTGTGACCATGGTCCGCCAGCCTCATGGCGGCGCCTCAAGCAAATCGGACCACCATGACCTTTCTGCTACCGGAAATGCTATGGCTGCTGGCTTTACTGCCCGCAGCCGCCCTTGCCTATGTGCTGCTGCTGCGCCGCCGTAAGAAGCTGGTCGCGCATTTTCCGAATTTGGCGCTGGTGCGGGGCGCGATGGGTCCGCGCGCTTCGCTGCGGCGCCACCTGCCGCCCCTGCTGTTCTTTCTCGGCCTGGCCGCCGCGCTGCTGGCGGCGGCCAGGCCGGCGGCCAGCCTGCGGCTGCCCTATGCCTACGACACCGTGATCCTGACGCTGGATATCTCGCGCAGCATGGCCGCCGACGATGTCAAGCCGACCCGGCTGGCGGCGACGCAGGCGGCCGTGCGCGGCTTCATCGCCGGGCAGCCTCGCCATACCCGCATTGGCCTGGTAGCGTTTGCCAGCACTGCCGCGGTGGTGCAGACGCCCACCACCGACGCCGAAAGCGTGCTGGCGGCGCTGGACCAGCTGCAGTTGCAGAATTCGACTGCCATCGGCACGGCGGTGCTGGTGTCGCTCGGCGCGATCTTTCCCGAGCGCCAGTTCGACCTGTACCGCAACAGCCGCGGCGCGCGCGGCCTGCTCGGCGAACGGGAGCGTGCCGCCCTCGAGGAATCCGCGCCCAAGCCGGTGGCGCCAGGCTCGTACAAGTCGGCCGTCATCGTTCTGCTCAGCGATGGCAGCGCCACCACCGGTGTGCACCCGATCGAGGCGGCGCGAATTGCCGCCGATACCGGCGTGCGCATCTTCACGGTGGGCGTGGGCACGCCGAATGGCAGGGTAACGCTGCCCAACGGCGCCGAGATACGGGTCGTGCCAGACGAGGAAACCCTGAAGGAAATGGCGGCGATCACCAAGGGCGATTATTTCTACGCCGGCTCGGCGCCCGACCTGACGCAGATCTACAGCCGGCTCGCCCAGAATCTGTCCGCTGAGAAGAAAAACCAGGAAATCTCCGCCGTGTTCGCGGCCGTGGCCGCCCTGCTCTTTCTGTGCGGCGCTGCGATGTCGGCAGTGGGGGCAAAGATCTGACAGGTAGCCGATACCATGAATTTGGCAAATGCAGACATTCCGATACGGTCTTGTCGTTAGCTATCCTACGATATTTACTCAAAGAAACATTTTCCTGTATATTTGCATGACGATGATTTCCGGGCTTCGCCTGCGCATTGTTTTTTCCTGTCAGCTTCGATCCGGCGCTCCCTGCATGCTGATGGATCAGAAACGCTTCTGAATCGTTATCGCCATGCCCACCTTCGATCCCCGCTCTTTCATCATCACCTCTGCGGTCGCCGGCATTCTTTGCTCGATGATTTTTTTCGTCCTGCGCCGCAGCTTCCCCAGGGATATCGGCGGCATTGGCGAATGGGGCTGGGGCTGCGTGACCATGGTGGCCGGGGCGTTTCTTTTTACGTCCCGCAATACGCTGCCGCCGCTGCTGACGATCGTGGTGGCCAATACGCTGATCGTTGGCGGCATCGCGCTCATGCATGTGAGCCTGCGCCGTTTCGCTGGCCGGCGCGCCGGATACCGCCATGCCGCGGGCCTGGTGGTGGCCGTGGCCGCGGGGCTGCTGTGGCTGACCATGGTGGTTGACGACTATCGCGGCCGCCTCGAATTCGTCACGTCCGTCAACACGCTGCTGTTCGGGCTCAGCGCACTGCTGCTGTTCCGGATGGAGAAGCAGGGTTTTGCCGAGCGTTTTACGGGCACGCTGTTTGCCGCCGAGGCACTGGTATCGCTGGGCCGTTTTTATTTTGCCGTCACTGGCCAGGACAACGGCAGCTACTGGAACGATAATTCACCAGTCCATGTGTTCTACCTGGCCAGCTTTTCAATCGCGCTGGTCGGCCTGAGTTTTGGCTTCATGCTCATGGTGACCACCAGGGTGCAGGAGAAGCTGGAATATGCCGCCTCGCATGACGATCTCAGCGGCGCCTACACCCGCGCCACGTTTTTCAGGATGATGTCCGGCGAAGTCCAGCGCGCGCGCCGGCAGCGCAGGCCGCTGTCGCTGCTGCTGATCGACATCGATGACTTCAAGCGCATCAACGACAGCCATGGCCATCCGGCGGGCGATGCGGTGATCAGGACCTTCGCCGAAGTCACCACCGGTGAACTGCGCGGCCATGACCTGCTGTGCCGATATGGCGGCGAGGAATTCGCGCTGCTCTTGCCCGACACCGCGCTGGACGAGGCCATTGCCGTGGCTGAACGCATCCGCGCCAGGTTCAGCGATGGCAGCTTCGACGGCATGCCATCCTTTACCGTCAGCCTGGGCGTGCAGTCGGCCGAACAGGGCGCGCTGGATGTGGCGCAGATGATCGAAGGCGCCGACCGGGCGCTCTACATCGCCAAGAAGCTGGGCAAGAACAGGGTGGAGATCGCGCCCGAGCTCAGCTATACGCCCGGCACGGACGGCCTGGTGGCAAACCGGCCGCCGGCGCAGTAATCATCCAGGCCCGGTCCTGCATCAATGAACGGGCTGGGCAGGCTCGACATCTGCCGGCCCCTGCGCGCCATACAGTTCCTCGTTCAGGGCAGCAACCAGCGTCTCGACCGCATACGGCTTGGCAAGGGTGCGTATGCCCGCGGTTTCGACCCGGCGCTCGGAATAGCCGGTGGCCAGCATGATGCGCATTGCCGGGAAGCGGCTGCGCACGATCTCGGCAAGCTCGATGCCGCTGACGGCGCCCGGCATGACGATATCCGAAAACACCAGGTCGAATGGCTGCTGCGATTCCAGGCGGCGCAGCGCTTCCTCGCCATTGTCCGCCACATCGACCGTGAACCCCGCCTTCTGCAGCGCCGGGCTGACCGTCTGGCTGACCAGGGTATCGTCCTCCACCAGCAGGATGCGGCCGCGGGATCGGGCCGCCGGCGCGATCGCCCTCGCGGCCGGCGCCGCCGAGGGCGCTTCCTGCAGGCTGCGCGGCAGGTAGATTGACACGTCCAGGCCTTCGCCCTTGCTGCTCTGCAGGGTCAGCGTGCCGCCCATCTGGCTGGCAAAGCCATAAGCCTGCGCCAGCCCCATGCCCGAGCCCTTGCCGACGACCTTGGTGGTGAAGAACGGGTCCAGCGCCTTGTTCAGCACCTCTTCGCTCATGCCTTCGCCGGTGTCCCTGATGCGCAGATGCACATAGTCGCCCGGGGCAAGGCCATTGGCCGCGGCGGCAAGGGTGACATTGCTGGCGCTGATGCTGAACTGGCCGCCCTGCGGCATCGCATCCCTGGCATTCATGGTCAGGTTCAGCATGGCCAGCTCGAACTGGAGCGGATCGATGCGCACCGGCCACAGGGTCTCGGGCATGCCCGCGAAAAATTCGATATTGCTGGGCAGCGCGCCACGCAGCAGGGAATGGATTTCCTGCATCTGCCGCGGCAGGTGCACCGCCCTCAGGTGCGCCTCCTGAACGCGGCCGAACACCAGCAGTTGCCGGGTCAGCTGCACGCCGCGTTCCACCGCCCGCTGGCAGGCCAGCAGCGCGGTCTGTATGCCCTGGTCCTTCACGGAGAACAGCGACAGCTGGATGCCGGTGGTCAGGGTTTGCAGGATGTTGTTGAAGTCATGGGCAATGCCGCCGGTCAGGCGTCCCAGCGCTTCCAGTTTCTGCGCCTGCTGCAGCGCGCGCCGGCTGTCCTCCAGCGCCTGCAGGCGCTCCCGGTCCAGCTGCTCGGCCTCCTTGCGCTGGCTGATGTCGGAAAAGGTGCCGACCATGCGCAGCGGCTGGCCGTCGGCCGCGTGGCTCACCACCATGCCGCGCTCCAGCACCCACTTCCAGCCGCCGTCCTGGCAGCGCATCCGGTGTTCGCTGTTGTAGGTCGGGGCCGCGCCCTTGAGGTGCGAGTCCAGCTCGGCCAATACCCGCGGCTTGTCTTCCGGGTGGATCCTGCCGTTCCATTCGTCGATATGGTTTCCGATGGCGTCGTCGGCATAGCCGAGGATCTCTTTCCAGCGCCGCGAGAACTGGACCTGCCCGCCACGCACGTCCCAATCCCATACGCCTTCGGCAGCGCCTTCCAGCGCGAATTTCCAGCGTGCCTCGCTGTCGACCAGGGCGGCGGTGGCAATGGCGCGCTGGCGCATGCCGGCCAGCAGGAAATAGCCTATCGTGGCCAGCAGCACCGAGATCGCGGCGCCGATCGAGAAATAGGCCAGTCGCTGCTGGCGGTAGGACGCCAGGATGGTGTCCATGGACTGGCCCACCACCACCACCATTTCTTCCTTGGGCAGCAGGCGCCAGCTCGACAGCCGTTCGATGTCGTCGAGGCCGGAGCGTCCCTCGTACTGGCCGTATTCGGCCTGGCCAGGCTGGAGGAAGGGCGCATCGGCGACCGCCTTGCCCATGGCGCTTTCGGAATCGGGCGATTGCGCAAGAATCTCGCCGCTGGCGCGCGCCAGGGTGATCGAACCGTCCTTGCCGAGATCGATGGTGTTGTAGAAGCGCCCGAAATAATTAGGCGATACCGACAGGACGATGACGCCGGAAAAATTGCCGCTGGCATCGATCAGCGGCCGGGTGAACTGGATGCTCCAGCGCTTGGACAGGCGGCCCATCACCGGCTTGCTGATGAACAGCCGGTCGCCGAATGCCAGGCCGCGATGGACGCGGAAGTGTTCACGGTCGGCGAAGTTCATCGCCATGCCTGACGTACGCACGCTGGAAAACACCAGGTTGCCGGCGGCATTGATGATCGCCACCTGGAAACCGATGTCCTTCTCCAGGAAGGCCTGGCGCCGGCTCACTACCTGCGAAAAGTCGTTGTAGCCGCCCTGCCATTCATCCCGCAGTTCCACCAGCGTGAGGTCGATCGAGCTGATGGAAGACTTCACTTCCTCGGCGAAGGCGCGTGCCAGGTTGTCGACCTGGGCGCCGCTCAGGGTGCGCGCCTGGTGGTTGAGCCGATGCAGGTCGAAAAGAAGAAAGGCCCACAGGATGGGCAATGTACAGGCCAGCAGCAGCAGCGTCTGCAGGAACAGGGGAAGACGCTGGAATGATGAAAACTTCATGAATGATCCGCAATCCGGTTCGACACCGCGGCGAGGCTAAGGGCGCCGCGCCGTTATTGTCCACCGTTCTGGTGAGAAATCCGGAATTCTTTACCAATTGCTCACTGATCGAGCGAAGGGATGGGAACAATCGTTTGATTTTCTCTAACCCAATGTTCTATTCAGCAATACGGCGTGGAAAGAAGTTGCGTCAAATCAACCAACTCACCGTCCGCCCATTGCAATATCTTCAACATAAGTACAGGGAGATTGTCATGAAGTCCATTGGGGAACTGGTTTGCATTTCGTTGATCGTGCTGTCGTTTGCCGCGATCCTGTATTCGGTACCGTTCTGACGGCTGCATGGCGGCATTGACCTTTTTGCCGCGTCAGATTCTGGCAATAAGGCTTGCGTCGCGTTGAACTGAGGCGCGGGCAAACATTCCAAGCATCTGTCGCATGTTGAGATTTTTTCAATCTTCTGAAGGATGCAGCCGACCCATGCCCGCCGACTCCCACCTGCATTCCCGTCCCAAATCCATTACCCATACAGCGCCGACCGGCCTGCAGGCGCTGCCCGATGCCAGTGGGCGCGACAGCTATCTGTATGTTCCGCATAGCTACCGGCCCGAGCGTCCCGCCCCGATGGCGCTGCTGCTGCATGGGGCCGGCGGCCATGCGCTGCACGGTTTGGACCTGCTGCGCGAGCATGCCGACGCCGCCGGGCTGATCCTTTTGGCGCCGGCGTCGCGCGACTCGACCTGGGACCTGATTGCCCGCCATTACTACGGCGCCGATGTGGAACTGATCGAACGCAGCCTGGCCATGGTCTTCGCCGACTATGCGATCGACACCGGCCGCCTCGCCGTTGGCGGCTTTTCCGATGGCGCTTCCTATGCGCTGTCGCTGGGCATGGACAACGGCGACCTGTTTTCCCACGTGATCGCCTTTTCGCCGGGTTTCATCCTGCCGCTGGCCAGCCGCGGCCTGCCGCATGTGTTCATTTCCCATGGCGATGCCGATGACGTGCTGCCAGTGGCGATCTGCAGCCGGCGCATCGTGCCGCGCCTGGAACAGGAAGGGTATCCGGTGACATATGTAGAGTTCGCGGGCGGACATGTGGTGCCGCCCGAAATCGCGCAGCGGGCGCTGGGCTGGTTTCTTGAGCAGGAAAGCCCCGGCCTGCCGCGCCGGTTCGCGACGGATTGAATGACAGGCGAAAATCGCGCCTTGCCGTACGCAACGACCGGTGGATCGGTGTAATGCCCCTTCGGGGTATTACACCTTACGCCATTCCAACCGGGTCACCTGCTACAGCGGCGCCAGCTCTTGTAGGGCGGAATACCCGAAGGGCATTCCGCCATGGCGGTTGAATAACGGACGAAGATCATGCCTTGCCGTGTGCGACGACCGGTGGATCGGTGTAATGCCCCTTCGGGGTATTACACCCTACGCCATTTCAACCGGGTCACCTGCTAGAGCGGCGCAAGTTCCAGCCGGGTCGCCGTGCCGCCCGATGATGCTTCGGCTCCACCCAGCGCCACCCGCTGCGCCGGCAGCGCCGCTTCTTCGAGCTGCCGCCGTACCGCGTCGCCGCGCGCCTGGCTCAACCGCGCCAGCGCATCCTGTAGCAGCGGCTGCGCGGCAATCACCTTGTCCAGCAATTGCCCATACCAGGCGTCGGCGGTCTGGTCGGCCGGCGGCTTGGGCAGCGGGCCGGGATAGCGTTCGGCATATAGGGAAGAAATGGCTTTCTGCGCAGCGACGCTGGCGGTGTCGATAGGACCGGGATCCTCACCCGGCGCCAGGCGCACACCCATGCGCGCCAGCAGCAGGCGTCGCGCCTCCACCGACCTCAGCGCTTGCGCATCCTGCCCGGCGTCGACTGCGGGATGCACCAGCAGCCGCACATTGGGCCGTTTCGCCAGGCCTTGTCCCAGCTTGGCCAGCTTCTGCTGCTCGGGCGGCGCCAGTTCCGCGCTGCCCGCCTCGAAGTCGATGGTGTCGAGCTTCTCGCCGCTGCCGCCAAACAGCGAGGCAAGCGCGCGAAACGGCGCGGTGACCACGCTGCGCAGCACATTGCCGATGGCGCGGCGCGCCACCGCGCCAAAGCTGAACTGCGGATTCTGCAGGTCGCCGGTGACAGGCACGCCGATATTGATCACGCCGTTCTCGTCTTCCAGCAGCGACAGCGCCAGCTTCAGCGGCAGGTCCATTGCGGTCGGGCTGTCGACCTTTTCACCCAGCTGCACCTTGTTGAGCACGAAGCGGTTGTCCCCCACCAGCCGGTTCTCCCTGACCTGGTAGCGCAGGTCCATCGACAGCGTGCCGGCGCTGACGCGATAGCCGGCAAAGCGCACCACGTAAGGCGTGAGCGCGGACAGGTCGACATTGCGGAAGTTCATGCGCACATCGGTGGCATAGGCGGGCTTGAACGGATTCATGCTGCCCTCGATGCGGGCATCGCCATAGTCGGCGATGGCGGCATTGAACTGCAGCCGGGCACGGCTGCCCGGCGCGCTGGACAGGCCGGTCATCACGCCCTGCAGATGGTGCATGCGGGTGCTGAACTGCGGCTGCTGGCTGAAGTCGGCAAAGGTGAGCACGCCGCGCTCGACCCGCAGCCGGGCGATGGACACCGGGAAGGCGTCGCCCTCCTGGCCCGGCGCGGCAGGCGCACTCCCGCCTTTGGCCGCGGCGGCCTGTCCGGCGGCTTCCGGCTTTCGCTTCAGCACGCGGGCCAGGTTCACGCTCTGGTCTTCGGCAATGATCAGCTCACCCACCGGGCCGGCGATGCGCAGCTGGCCAATCTCGAGCCGGTTCGGCGAAAGCGTCAGACGCATGTCGCTCGCGGCCACCGCATCCCAGGACATGAAATGCCGGCGCGGCGCGGTTTCCTCGATCGCCACCTTGTCCAGCGATGCGGTGCCGGTGTAGCTCAGCTTCGGGCCCTGCGCGTCGCCAAAGCGCAGCCGGCCGGCGCCGGACAGGGTGCCGCCGGTCAGCGCGAGCCGGGCCGCTTCGGTCAGGTAGGGTTGCAGCATCGCCAGCGGCAGGCCGGCGGCGCGGATGCCGAGGTCGCCGGCGCCGGTGGACAGGCCGATGCTTCCTTCCGCCTGCAGCGTGCCGCCGCCGCTGCGGCCCGATGCCTGCAGCCGCGCCGGGCCGGCAGCGCCGGTATCGAACTCGTTCATGGTGGCGGCGATGTCATCCACCCTGAACGCCAGCGGCGGTTCCTGGCGGGCATCGGCATAGGCCAGACTGAATTCGCGCAGGGCCAGCTTGCTGGCGGTGACCCGCCACGGTGCCGCGGCGGGCGCGTCACCGGGTCGCGTAGGCTTGGCGGACGTGGTTGGCTCGGCAGAGTTGGCTGGTTTAGCAGATTTGGTTGGCTCGGCAGGCTTGGTTGAGTCTGCAGGCTTGGTTGGCTTGGCAGACCTGGTGGGCTTTGCGGACTTGGCTGCGGACTTCCGATCCGGCTGGCGGGTCGTGTCAGTCACAGGTGCGGGCGTTGCCGGTCCGGTCCAGTTCAGGCTGCCATCCTTGTCGAAGCGCACCTGGGCGGCGCCACCGGCCAGCGCCAGGCTGCCGAGATCAAGGCGTCGCTCGGCCAGCCGCACTGTTGCGCCCCGGAGCTGCACATCGTCCGCATGCGCCAGTTCGCCAGCCTGGCGCGACTCGCTGATCACCAGCTTCTTCAGGCTTGCCGACAGGCCGTCGGCGCTGACATCCGGTCCGGACCCGGGCAAGGACAGGGTCAGCGTGTCGGCCGCGCTGCTGCCCTGGGCCAGGCTGTAGCGCGCGCCCGGACGTCCGGCTGCGCCGACGGCAACGCCGGCCGCATCCAGCCTGGCCGCCAGCATCTGCGCCGACAAGCCCGCCCTGTCGCCTTCCTTGCGGCGGGACTGGATCTGGCGCGAAGTCAGGCTGACGGCGCCGGTGCGCACTGTCTGGCCGGCAGCCTGTTGCGCCAGGCTGGCCATTGACAGCGCGGCGCTGTCGGCCTGCGCCTCCATCGAACCGCCTGAGAGGCGCAGCGCAAGCCGTTCCACTTTCAGCGATGGCGCGGTGGCATCGATGCTGCCGCCGGCCTGTTTCCATTGCAAACGGGGCACTGCGAACGCGGCGCCTTCCAGCGTCAGCGCGGTGGCGTCGCCCACGCTGGCCAGGAGTTGGCGCATGCCCAGGCTGGCCTCGGGCAACTGCAGGCGGTCGGCGCCGCTGGACAGGCTGGCCGCGCCCAGCGTCAGCGCGGGCTCGGTCAGGGTCAGTTGCATGCCGTGGGCCGCAGGCGACCACTTTGCCTGCGGCAAGGCCAGCCGGGCCGACGCCAGCGCAATGGCCTGGCGATCCACCATGGCGGCGAAGCCGGCCAGGGTCAGTTCGACCTGGTCCAGCGCCGCATGCAGCGCGCCCTCCCTGATGGCCGCGCTGTACTTGCCCGACAGGCCCAGCGTGCCTGCCACATCCCCCAGCGGCAGCCGGGTATGCAGCGCGCGCGCCAGGGTGCCCGCCTGCAGGCCGGCCAGGTCCAGGTTGCCATTCAGCGAGAACGGCTGCAGCCCGAGCGTGCCGCCGGCGCGCAGCACCTCGCCCGCCTCGCTGCGCGCCGACAGCTGCCAGCTGCCGCTGTCCGGCGACAGCGTGCCGATGTTCGTTGCCTCCAGCGTGATGGGGTTGATGCGGGCGATGAGCTGCTGTTCCAGGCGCTGGTCAGCCACGTCGACCCGGCCGTTCTTCACGCCCAGGCGCCGCACCAGCAGCCGTGCCGGCGCCTGTTCCGGCTTGGCGTCGGGCTGCTTCAGCGCCGCCAGCAGCGGCTGCAGGTTGAGCGTGCCGTCCTTGTCGAATTCGAGGCGCAGGCTGGGCTGCTCGAGCTGGATGTCGGTAAAGGTCCAGGCGCGGCGGAACAGGCTGGAAAATTCAAAGTCGGCGCGCAGCTTGTCGGCGGCCAGCAATGTGCCTTCGCGCACCGTGCGCAGGCTGACATCGCCCATTTCGAGCGTCAGTGTCAGCGGATTGAAATAGACATGCCCCAGGCTCAGCGTGGCGCCCAGCCGGCTCTGCGCCTGCTCGGGCAGCTGCCACTTGAGCAGCGCCGGCACGATGAACAGGCCGCCCGCCAGATAGGTCAGCGCCAGCGCCCCGACCGCCAGCACCGGCTTGCTGCCGGCAATGCTGGCCAGGCGTCCATGCTTGTTTTGCTGGGATTTCATTTTTTATTGTGTGACGAACATGCATCCGGCATCCGCACTCGACGGTGCGCAGAACCGGGATTGTAGACCGAATGGATGGCGGCATGGGGTTGGAAAAAGCCACGACAATCGATCGCAAGTGTCTGGAATCCCGGGCCAGGCCGGGTTAGCCGATGCGGTCTGCCATGGTCGTCACAGCACGCGGCTTGCCGTCCTGGATTGCACATCGAAAATGCGCCTGTCATCTCGATGGATGACGAGCATTTCCAGGCATGCTCCTTCCGCGCCGTCATTGACAGGCGTTGCCTGGATGCTGCCTGCCGCCAGCGAGCTGGCATCGGTGCTGCCACTCCGGCTGGTTTCGCTTCGATCGGCATCAGAACCTGCACTGAGCGCTGGCGCCGCCGGTGGCCGTAGTAGCACGACCCAATGTTAAAAACCCCTGACCGGCTGCGATGCCGGTCAGGGGTTTCAGTCGGACGCCTGCCTGGAAAATCGTTGCTTCAGAACGGAATATCGTCATCCATATCTGAAAAGTTCGGCGCCGGGCGCGGCGCAGGACGGCTGCCGCCGCCACCACCGCCACCGCCACTACCGCCACCGGCGTTCTGGCGTGCCGGCGGCGCGCTGCCATAGCCGCCGTCATCCATGCCGCCGCCGGCGCCTGCGCCGCCGCCCATGCCCTGGCGGCTGCCCAGCATCTGCATGGTGTCGGCGCGGATGTCGGTTGCGTATTTCTCGACGCCATCCTTGTCGGTGTACTTGCGGGTGCGCAGCGAGCCTTCGATATAGACCTGGCTGCCCTTCTTCAGGTACTGGCCGGCGATCTCGGCGAGCTTGCCGAAGAAGCTGATGCGGTGCCACTCGGTCTGTTCCTTCTTTTCACCGGTGGCCTTGTCCTTCCAGGTGTCGGTGGTTGCGACGGTGATCGACGTCATTGCGTCGCCGCTGGGCATGTAGCGGGTCTCCGGGTCGCGCCCGAGATTGCCAACGATGATGACCTTGTTGACCGAAGCCATGGATAACTCTCCTTAACTGTTTAGACGGCGGCTGGCTGCTGTTTCGGGCCGCGCCGCGGCAGGTTTTGCATATTGGACGCAATTATAAGCCACACCACGGTCAGCCCCGAGCCCAGAATGAAGACCGCGGAGCGGCTCGCATGCTGGGTCAGCCAGCCGCCGGCGGCGCCGCCGCAGAACAGGCCCAAAGCCTGCAAGGTGTTATAGACGCCCAGCGCGGCGCCGCGTCCGCCAGGCGGCGCCAGGCGCGATACCAGCGACGGCTGGCTCGCTTCCAGGATGTTGAAGGCGATGAAGAAGGCCAGCAGCAGGCCGACCAGGGCCGGCGCGCCCGGCGTGGCCTGCGACAGCGTGAACCACATGCCGGCCTGCACCACCAGCAGCAGCGCGATGGCGCCGATGAACACCTGCTTCATGCGACCCTGCTTCTCGCCGACGAATACCGGCGGCAGCATCAGCACGAAGGAAGCCAGCACCACCGGCAGATAGATCTTCCAGTGCGCCGACACCGGCAGATCCATGCTCTGCACCAGCGCCGCCGGCACCACCACGAACATCGCCATCTGCGTCAGGTGCAGTGCGAACACGCCGTAGTTGAGCCGCATCAGTTCCCGGTTCCTGAGCACTTCGGCAAAGCGCACCCGGCCCGGCGGCAGCGGCGCGGCGGACGGCACCACGTACAGCACCACCAGGATCGCCGCCACCGACATCAGGCCGATCAGCGCGAACATGCCGCTCATGCCGATGGCGCTGTAGAGCAGCGGTGCGGCCACCAGCGACAGCGCGAATGACAGGCCGATCGAGCCGCCCACCATGGCCATGGCCTTGGTCCGGTGCTCTTCGCGAGTGCTGTCGGCAATCAGCGCGGTGATGGCCGCCGAGATCGCGCCGGCGCCCTGGATCGCGCGGCCGACGATGACCCAGCCGATATGGCTGGCCATGGCCGCAACGAAGGAGCCGACCGCGAACAGCAACAGGCCGATGATGATGATGCGCTTCCTGCCATAACGGTCGGAGGCAATGCCAAACGGGATCTGCCCGAATGATTGCGTCAGGCCATACACGCCCAGCGCCAGGCCGATCAGGGTCGCATTGTCGCCGCCGGGCATGCTGCGGGCATGCACGGAAAACACCGGCAGGATCAGGAACAGGCCCAGCATGCGCAGCGCGAAGATGGCGGCCAGCGAGGCGCTGGCGCGGACTTCGGTGCGGCTCATGCGGCCGTCCTGCAAGGGAGGTTGACTGGATGACATGGATAGGGTTTTAGCGGCAGATACCGGGTAATACAGCGAACTTCAAAACCCGTTATAGTATCAGGTTGACCCGCTTGAACCCCGCTCCTGCCACGATAGATTGCACAACATTTCACAAGCAGCCGGGATACTAACGCTGAAAGTATTCATGGAAGAAATTCGCATTCGAGGCGCCCGTACGCACAACCTCAAGAACATCAACCTTGACCTGCCGCGCAACAAACTGATTGTCATTACCGGCCTGTCCGGTTCCGGAAAATCCTCACTGGCCTTCGACACCCTGTATGCCGAGGGCCAGCGCCGCTATGTGGAGTCGCTGTCGGCCTATGCCCGCCAGTTCCTGCAGCTGATGGAAAAGCCCGACGTCGACCTGATCGAAGGCCTGTCGCCGGCCATCTCCATCGAGCAGAAGGCCACCTCGCACAACCCGCGCTCGACGGTGGGCACCGTCACCGAAATCCACGACTACCTGCGCCTCCTGTATGCCCGCGTCGGCACGCCCTACTGCCCGCGCCATCCGGAGCGGGCGCTGGCGGCGCAGTCGGTGTCGCAGATGGTGGACGCCGTGCTGGCCATGCCGGAAGACACCAGGCTGATGATCCTGGCGCCGGTGGTGGCCAACCGCAAGGGCGAGCATCTCGAGCTGTTCGAGCACATGCAGGCACAGGGATTCGTGCGCTTTCGGGTGCAGTCCGGCACCGGCGGCGCGCATATCCATGACATCGACGACCTGCCCAAGCTGAAGAAAACCGAGAAGCACACCATCGACGTGGTGATCGACCGCATCAAGGTCAAGGCCGAGATCAAGCAGCGCCTGGCGGAAAGCTTCGAGACCGCGCTGCGCCTGGCCGACGGCCGGGCGATGGTGGTGGACATGGACACCGGCATCGAGAGCGTCTATTCCAACAAGTTCGCCTGCACCGACTGCGGCTACTCGCTGCAGGAACTGGAGCCGCGCCTGTTCTCCTTCAACAACCCGATGGGCGCCTGCCAGGAATGCGACGGCCTCGGCCATATCGAGTTCTTCGACCCGCGCCGCATCGTGGCCTTTCCCAACCTGTCGCTGGCCTCCGGCGCGGTCAAGGGCTGGGACCGGCGCAACCAGTTCTATTTCCAGATGCTGTCCAGCCTGGCGTCCCATTTCGAGTTCGACCTCGACGTGCCCTTCGAAGACCTGCCGCAGAAGGCGCAGGACGTGGTGCTGCACGGCTCGGGCCGGCAGACCGTGCCCTTCACCTACATCAACGAGCGCGGCCGCGCCGTGGTGCGCGAGCATACCTTCGAAGGCGTGGTCAACAACCTGCAGCGGCGCTATCGCGAGACCGACTCCATCGCCGTCAAGGAAGAGCTGGCCAAGTTCATCAACAAGAAGGAATGCCCGGCCTGCAACGGCGCCCGGCTGCGCGAGGAGGCGCGCCATGTGAAGGTCGGCAACGGCGCGCAGGAACGCGCCATCTATGAAGTTGCGGCCACGCCCTTGCGCGACACGCTGGCATTCTTTGAAAACCTGAAGCTCAAGGGCTCCAAGCGCGAGATCGCCGACCGCATCATCAAGGAAATCATTGCGCGCCTGACCTTCCTGAACAACGTCGGCCTGGACTACCTGTCGCTCGAACGCAGCGCCGACACCCTGTCGGGCGGCGAGGCGCAGCGCATCCGGCTGGCCTCGCAGATCGGCTCCGGCCTGACCGGCGTGATGTATGTGCTGGACGAGCCCTCGATCGGCCTGCACCAGCGCGACAACGACCGCCTGATCGAAACCCTGAAGCATCTGCGCGACATCGGCAACAGCGTGCTGGTGGTCGAGCATGATGAAGATGCGATCCGCTGCGCCGATTACATCGTCGACATGGGCCTGGGCGCGGGCGTGCATGGCGGCGACGTGATCGCCGAGGGCACGCTGGCGCAGATCCTGAAGAACAAGAAGTCCCTGACCGCGCAGTACCTCAACGGCACTTTCCAGATCAAGGTCCCGGAACAGCGCACCAGGCCCGACCCCAAGCGCCAGTTCATCATCACCGGCGCTACCGGCAACAACCTCAAGAACGTCACCTTCAAGGTGCCGGTGGGCCTGTTGACCTGCGTGACCGGCGTCTCCGGTTCGGGCAAGTCGACCCTGGTCAACGACACCCTGTACCACGCCGCCGCGCGCCACCTGTACGGCTCGCAGGCCGAACCGGCGCCGCACGACTCGATCTCCGGCATGGAGCACTTCGACAAGGTGATCTCGGTCGACCAGGCGCCGATCGGCCGCACGCCGCGCTCCAACCCGGCCACCTATACCGGCGTGTTCACGCCGATCCGCGACCTGTTCGCCACCGTGCCTACCGCCAAGGAGCGCGGCTACTCGGCCGGACGCTTCTCGTTCAACGTCAAGGGCGGGCGCTGCGAGTCCTGCCAGGGCGACGGCGTGCTGAAGGTGGAAATGCACTTCCTGCCGGACGTGTATGTGCCCTGCGATGTCTGCCACGGCAACCGCTACAACCGGGAAACCCTGGAAGTGCAGTACAAGGGCAAGAACATCACCGAGGTGCTGGGCATGACGGTGGAGGAAGCGCATGAATTCTTCAAGCCGGTGCCGGTCATTGCGCGCAAGCTGCAGACCCTGCTGGACGTCGGCCTGGGCTATATCCGCCTCGGCCAGAGCGCGACCACGCTGTCGGGCGGCGAGGCGCAGCGGGTCAAGCTGTCGCTGGAGCTGTCCAAGCGCGACACCGGCCGCACCCTCTACATCCTCGACGAGCCGACCACCGGCCTGCACTTCCATGACATCGACCTGCTCCTGAAGGTGATCCACCGCCTGCGCGACCAGGGCAATACCGTGGTCATCATCGAGCACAACCTCGACGTGATCAAGACCGCCGACTGGATCATCGATCTCGGTCCGGAAGGCGGCGCGGGCGGCGGCCAGATCATCGGCGCCGGCACGCCGGAGGATGTCGCCAAGACGCTGGCCAGCTTCACTGGCAAGTACCTTGCGCCGATGCTGAAGAAAAAGAATTAAGGCAATGGCGCTGCATCTGCGCATCGCCGGCCGGGTACAGGGCGTGGGCTACCGCGCCGCGTTCCTTCGGGAAGCCGGGAAGCGGGGCCTGTCAGGCTGGGTGCGCAACCGGCATGACGGCTCGGTGGAAGCCGTCGTCGACGGCGACGCCGGCGCGCTGGCGCAGATCGAGGCCTGGGCCCGCCAAGGTCCGGCCGGTGCCAGCGTGCAGCAGGTGCTTGCCACCCAATGCGATGCCGGCAGCTTGCGTGCCGGCGTCATGCAGATACGCCCCACCGCCTGAAGCAGGCTGCCCGCTCAGGCCAGTCCCAGCCACAATCCCAGCGGCACGAATCCCAGCGACGCCAGATTCCCCAGCAGCACGATGGATGCCACCTTGTCCGGCTCCTGCCTGTACTGCTCGGCAATCATGAAGCAGAACACCGCCGGCGGCAGCGAGGCGAACAGGTACATCTGGCCGCGCTGCATGTCCGTCAATGGCAGCGCCAGGTCCAGCAGGCCGGCGCTGATCAGGCCCGTCACAGGGCAGGCAATCGCGCCGATCAGGCCGATGTGCCAGCTGCGGAAATTCACATCCATCATGCGTACGCCCAGCGAGAACAGCATCAGCGGAATGCAGGCGTCGCCCAGCATCCTGAGCGCCGACAGCAGCGGCGCCGGCAGACTCAGCCTGAACACGGCGCACAGCATGCCGAAGATCATGGAGAGCATCATCGGGCTGGTCATGAACTTGAAGAAGGAACTGCGGCGGCCATGCCGCCCGGTCTCGATGATCTTGATACCGACCGAGAAGTACACCAGGTTGGCCGCCATGAACAGCGCCACCGCCGCCGACAGGCCGGCCGGCCCGAAAGCCAGCGCCGCCAGCGGCAGGCCCATGTTGCCGCAGTTGTTGTACATCATCGGCGGCACGAAGCTGCGCACGTCGTAGCCCAGGAGGCGCGCCAGCGGCCATGCGAGCAGGCCGGAACCCAGCGAGATCAGCACGCCGGCCAGGATCAGCACCAGGTTATGGCCGACATCGAAATCCTTGGCCGACAGCGCGGTAAACACCAGCAGCGGGCACAGCACTTCCATGCTGACCCGGTTGACCGCGCCCATGTCGGCGCGCACGCTGTCGCCGCGCAGCCGCGCGTAGCCATAGCCCACCGCGATGATCGCGAATACCGGCAGGATGATGCTGAGAATGCGTTGAAACATGTCCACTGTGGCTAATCCTTTTTCGGCATGCGCGCGGACATGGCGCAGGCCGCAGCAATGATGAATTGATTCTGAGAGGGCATACGCTCTTGTTCTTCTGTTGCTATGCCTTGAGCAGGCGCGCTTCTGCCAGCGCAATGGCTTCGGTCGCGCCGCGCAGCACCACGATGTCGCCGCCGTGGAACACCGTATCCGGCGTGACCTCGATGCGGCTCCTGCTGCGCCGGATGGCGGTGACTTCGGCGCCCATCTCGTTGAGCCCGAGCGCGGCCAGCGGCTTGCCGATCGCATGCGCATGCTCGGATAGCGCCACCGAATGCAGCCTCACATTCAGGTGCTCGGGATGGTCGGCCGCATCGTCGGCGCCGTGGAAATAGCCGCGCAGCGCCGCATAGCGCTGGCCGCGCACATCCTGCACCCGGTGCAGCACCCGGCGCAGCGGCACGCCCAGCATCAGGAGCGCATGGGAAGCCAGCATCAGGCTGCCCTCGATCGCTTCCGGCACCACTTCGGCCGCGCCGGCGGCGCGCAGCTTGTCAAGGTCGGTATCGTCATGGCTACGCACGATGACCGGCAGCTGCGGCGCCAGCTCATGCACATGGTGCAGCGTCTTCAATGCCGACGCCGTGCTGGCGTAGGTGATCACCATGGCCTCGGCCCGATGGATGCCGGCCGCCAGCAGGCTCTCGCGGCGCGTCGCATCGCCATACGACACGCTGGCGCCGGCCGCCTGCGCTTCCTGCACCCGCTCCGGATCGAGGTCGAGCGCGTGGTAGGCGATCTTCTCCTCCTCAAGCAGCTTGGCCAGGCTCTGTCCGCTGCGGCCGAAGCCGGCGATGATCACATGCTTCTGGGTCGACATGGTGCGGGTGGCGATGCGGGTCAGCGCCAGCGACTGCAGCATCCAGTCATTGGCCGAGAGCTTCAATACGATGGCGTCCGACTTGGCCAGGATCAGCGGCGTGATCAGCATCGACAGCACCATGGAGGCCAGGATCAGCTGCACCAGGAAGGGGTCGACCAGCTGCAGTCCGCCGGCCTGGTTGAGCAGCACGAAACCGAATTCGCCGGCCTGCGCCAGCGCCAGGCCGGTGCGCAGCGCAACGCCCGGCGAAGCGCCGAACAGCCGCGCCAGCGCCGCGATCAGCGCAAACTTCACCAGCACCGGCACCAGCAGCAGCAACAGCACCAGCCACCAGTTTTCCAGCACCAGCGGCACATTGAGCAGCATGCCAATGGTGATGAAGAACAGCCCCAGCAGCACGTCGCGGAAGGGCGCGATGTCTTCCTCCACCTGGTGCTTGTATTCAGTCTCGGAAATCAGCATGCCGGCAACGAAGGCGCCCAGCGCCAGCGACAGGCCGGCGCGCTCGGTGATCCAGGCAGCGCCCAGCGTGATCAACAGCAGGTTGAGCATGAACAGCTCCTGCGAACGGCGCTTGACCACGATCTGGAACCAGCCGCGCATGAGCTTCTGCCCAATCACCAGAAGCAGCACCAGCACCAGCACCGCCTTCAGCCCGGCCCACACCAGCGTTGGCAGCAGGTCGCGCGGATTGGCCAGCGCGGGCACCAGGATCAGGAGCGGCACCAGCGCCAGGTCCTGGAACAGCAGGATGCCGATGATGCGGCGCCCATGCTCGCTTTCCAGTTCCAGCCTTTCGGTGAGCATCTTGGAGACGATGGCGGTGGACGACATGGCCAGCGCACCGCCCAGCGCAAAGGCGGCCCGCCAGCTGATCTGCAGCAGCGGCGGCAATACCCAGGCCGACAGCCAGCCGAACAGCATGGTCACCGCGATGGTCAGCAGCACCTGCGCCATGCCCAGGCCAAACACCGTCCTGCGCATCGAGGAGAGCTTGGGCAGGGAAAATTCCAGGCCGATCGAAAACATCAGGAAGACCACCCCGAATTCCGCCAGGGTGTGGGTGGTGGCGTTTTCTTCGGCCAGCCCAAGCGCGTGCGGGCCGATCAGGATGCCCACGGCCAGGTAGCCCAGCATGGGAGGAAGATGGAGCATGCGGAAGCCGACCACGCCAAGGACGGCCGAGCCCAGCAGCAGCAAGGTAAGTTCGAGAGCAGAAAACATTGGGCAGGCGGACTTTCCGGTCGATTGATGAAAAACTGAAACGGCACATGAACATGTGCCGATGAGTGACCAATCAAATCACCGGGGTTTTGTTATTTCTGGCAGGTTTTTTGCTTTCGTAATTCGTTTATACTTCGGGCATGAGTGTAACCCATGAAAAAACATTGTCGAAGTCTTTCGACACGGCGCAGGCGGCACGCGCAACCGAAATGGCGCGTGAAACCCTGCAGATCGAAGCCGACGCCATCCTGGCCCTGAAGGACCGCATCACCTCCGACGACGGCAGTTTCGCGCAGGCGGTCGGCCTGCTGCTGGGCTGCAGCGGGCGGGTGGTGGTGTCGGGCATGGGCAAGTCCGGCCATATCGCCCGCAAGATTTCCGCCACGCTGGCCTCGACCGGCACCCCTTCCCTGTTCGTCCATCCGGCCGAGGCGGCGCATGGCGACCTGGGCATGGTGACCGAGAACGATGCCTTCATCGCCATTTCCAATTCCGGCGAAACCGCCGAACTGCTGGCCATCGTGCCCATCATCAAGCGCATGGGCGCCAAGCTCGTCGCCATGACCGGCAATGACGCCTCCAGCCTGGCGTTGCTGTCGAACGTGCACCTGAACACGGCGGTGGCCAAGGAAGCCTGCCCGCTGAATCTCGCGCCTACGGCCAGCACCACAGCCACGCTGGCGCTCGGCGATGCGCTGGCCGTGGCGCTGCTCGATGCGCGCGGCTTCAGGGAAGAGGATTTTGCCCGCTCCCATCCCGGCGGCGCGCTCGGGCGGCGGCTGCTGACCCATGTGCGCGATGTCATGCGCAGCGGCGACGCCGTGCCCAGGGTAACGCCGGAGGTGTCGCTCAACGCGGCGCTGCTGGAAATCAGCCGCAAGGGCATGGCCATGACCGCCGTGGTCGATCCGCAGGGACGGCCGATCGGCGTGTTCACCGACGGCGACCTGCGTCGCCTGATCGAGCAGGTGCAGGACTTCAGCAAGATCGTGATTGCCGACGTGATGCATGCCGGCCCGCGCAGCATCGGGCCCGACCAGCTGGCGGTAGAGGCGGTTGAAATGATGGAGCAGCATCGCATCAACCAGTTGCTCGTCACCGACAGTGACGGCATCCTAGTCGGCGCCCTGCACATCCATGACTTGACCCGCGCAAAGGTGATCTGATGCAGCAGTCAATCGAGGAAAGCATGGCGCGGGCACGCCGCATCCGGCTGATGGTGTTCGATGTCGATGGCGTGCTGACCGACGGCAGCCTGCATTTCGGCGCAGACGGCGAAATGATCAAGACCTTCAACGTGCTCGATGGACACGGCATCAAGCTGCTGCAACAGTCGGGCGTCATCACCGCCATCATCAGCGCGCGCCAGTCGGCGCTGGTGGCGCGGCGTGCGGCCGATCTCGGCATCACCCATGTCCAGCAGGGCGTGCATGACAAGCTGTCGGGCTTTCAGGCGCTGCTGGCCGAATGCGGCGTCGCGGCTGAAGCGAGCGGCTTCATCGGCGACGACGTGATCGACCTGCCGGTGCTGACCCGCGTGGGCTTTGCCGCCAGCGTGCCGAACGGCCACCCCGAAGTGCGCTCGCGGGTGCACTACGTCACCAATGCCGGCGGCGGCCGCGGCGCCGTGCGCGAACTGTGCGACTTCATCCTGCGCGCGCAGGGCAACTACGAGGCGGCGCTGGCGCCGTATCTGAGATGAAGCAGGATCGCCGCCGCTTCAGCATGGCGCCCATGCTGCTGCTGGCCACGCTGCTGGCGCTGGGCAGTTTCTGGCTGCTGCAGATCACGCGCGCGCCGGACAACAGCGCCGGCCCGGCGGCGGCGCGCACCGAACCCGATTACTACGTCGACAATTTCAATTTCGTGCGGCTGTCTGCCACCGGCGAGGCGCAGTACAACATTTCCGGCAAGCGCATGGTGCACAATCCGGCCGACGACACGCATACGATCGATTTGCCCGTCATTAACAGCCTTGCCCGCGAGAGGCCGCCAATGACAGCGCGCTCGGAGCGGGCTATCGTCGAACCGGGCGGCGTCAAGATTCACATGTACGACAATGTCAAGCTGGATCGCCCGAAAACGCCGCAGGCGGAAAATTTCCATCTGGAGTCCGACTACCTGATGGTATTGCCCGACGAAGACATCATGCGCACCGACAAGCCGGTGCGCCTTACCCTGGGCGGCTCGACGCTCAACGGCGCCGGCATGGTAGCCAACAATGCCACCGGCGAACTCAGCCTGGCCAGCCGGGTGCAGGCAACCCTGCCGCCGCGCCAGACCGCCATCCGCTGAAAGCGCGACTGGAAAATCAACAACGCATTACCTTAGAGAAGAGTGATGAAACAACTCCACGCATGGTTCATTCTGCTGATAGGCATGGCCGCGGCAGGCAGCTCGCTGGCTGAAAAGGCCGACATGACCAAGCCCACCAACATCGAGGCCAACCAGATGGCCTACGACGACGTCAAGCAGATCAACACCTTTACCGGCAATGTCGTGCTCACGCGCGGCACCCTGATCCTGAAGGCCGACCGCATGGTCGTCACCCAGGACCCGGCCGGCTACCAGTACGCCACGGTCTACGCCAAGCGCGGCGAGAAGGCCACCTTCCGGCAGAAACGCGATGGCGGCCCCAATCTCTGGATAGAAGGCGAAGCCGCCGACCGCATCGAGTACGACACCAAGACCGAGGTCGCGAAGTTCTACGTCAGCGCCAGGATTCGCCTGCTGGAAGGCGCCAGTCCGACCGACGAGGTCGAAGGCGAATTCATTTCCTACGACAGCAAGCAGGAGTTCTACTCGGTCAACAACACGCCCAGCAGCAACAGCAAGGCCGGCGCCGGCCGCATCAAGGCCATCATCCAGCCACGCAACGACACCAGGGCGCCTTGAGATGGAAAACAGCATCCTCAACGTGCAGGGCCTGCAGAAGAGTTATGGCGCGCGCCAGGTGGTGCGCGACGTCTCCCTGCATGTCGAAAGCGGCCAGGTGGTGGGACTGCTCGGCCCGAATGGCGCCGGCAAGACCACGTCGTTCTACATGATCGTCGGCCTGGTGCCCTCCGACGCCGGCACCATCGACGTGGACGGCGTCGACATCTCGCGCCTGCCTATCCACCGCCGCGCTGTGCTGGGCCTGTCCTACCTGCCGCAGGAAGCCTCGGTATTTCGCAAGCTCACCGTCGAGGAAAACATCCGCGCGGTGCTGGAGCTGCAGCGCTACGAGGGCAAGCCGCTGTCGAAGGAGCAGATCGCGAACCGGCTCAATGCCCTGCTCTCCGAACTGCAGATCGAAAAGCTGCGTGACAACCAGGCGATGTCGCTGTCCGGCGGTGAACGCAGGCGTGTAGAAATCGCGCGCGCCCTGGCCACCAGCCCGCGCTTCATCCTTCTGGACGAGCCCTTTGCCGGCGTCGATCCGATCGCCGTCATCGAAATCCAGCGCATCGTGCGTTTCCTCAAGGAGCGCAATATCGGCGTGCTTATAACGGACCACAATGTCCGCGAGACGCTGGGCATTTGCGACCATGCCTACATCATCAATCAGGGCGTGGTGCTGGCCAGCGGCCGCCCGGACGACATCATTGCCGACGAGTCGGTGCGCCGCGTCTATCTCGGCGAGCACTTCCGGATGTAAGAAAAGGCACAAATGAAACAGACACTTCAACTCCGCGTATCCCAGCATCTTGCGCTGACGCCGCAACTGCAGCAGTCGATCCGGCTGCTGCAGCTCTCAACGCTGGAACTGCATCAGGAACTGGAACAGATCCTGTCGGAGAATCCGCTGCTTGAACGTCTGGATGATCCGCTTGACCATTCGATCAGGCTGCTGGCCGACGGCTCCGTCAGCAGCGCACCCACCTCCACGCCAAGCAGCGACGCACCCGCTTCCGATGCCGCCCCTTCCGCGGAAGGCGAAGGCGGCTTCGAGGCCGGCGAAGGCGGCGGCGAAAGCAGCGATAGCGGCGCCGATGCCGACTGGAGTTTCGACGACGTTGCGCGGACGTCCAAGGCGCCGGAAGACGACGACGCCCGTCCCCAGATGGAAGCGCATGAGCTGACCCTGCGCGAGCATCTGCTGGAACAGATGCGCGTGACCGTCCAGAATCCGCGCGACCGCGCACTGGTTGAACTGGTCATCGATGCGCTGGATGACAACGGTTATCTGACCGAGCCGCTGGAGGAGATCCACGCGCGACTGCCGGAGGAACTGGAAGTCGAGATCGAGGAGCTGTCGATGGCGCTGAAGCTCTTGCAAAGCTTCGACCCGCCCGGCGTCGGCGCGCGCGACGCGTCGGAATGCCTGGCGCTGCAGATCAGGCGCATGCCCCGCGTTCCCATGGTGACGCGCCGCACCGCGCTGCAGATCGTCGAGAAGCACTTGCAGCTGTTTGCCCAGCGCGACTTCAACAAGTTGAAAAAATCCCTGGACTGCGACGAGGAGGACCTGCGCGAGGCCCAGGTAGTGATCCGGCAATGCAATCCGCATCCTGGGGCCATGTTCGCCAGCGACGCATCCGACTATGTCGTGCCCGACGTGATCGTCAAGCGCGGCAAGAACGGCTGGCAGGTGACACTGAATCACGAGGTGATGCCGCGCCTGCGCGTCAATGCGCTGTATGCCAACATCCTCAAGCAGAGCAAGGGCGAAGGCTCGATGAGTTCACAGCTGCAGGAAGCGAAATGGCTGATCAAGAACATGCGCCAGCGTTTCGATACCATCCTGCGCGTGGCCCAGGCGATTGTGGACCGCCAGCGCAATTTTTTCTCTCATGGCGCCGTGGCAATGCGACCTCTTGTGTTACGAGAAATAGCTGATACACTGGGTTTACACGAAAGCACCATCTCGCGTGTGACAACACAGAAATACATGCTCACGCCGCATGGCATGTTCGAGTTGAAGTACTTCTTTGGCAGCCATGTTGCAACCGATGCAGGCGGCGAAGCCTCATCGACTGCAATCCGGGCGTTGATCAAACAACTCATAGGAGCCGAAGACCCGAAGAATCCATTTTCCGATAGTCGCATCGCAGAAATGCTGGCGGAAC
This sequence comes from Noviherbaspirillum sp. L7-7A, assembly GCF_019052805.1. Lineage (NCBI taxonomy): Bacteria > Pseudomonadati > Pseudomonadota > Betaproteobacteria > Burkholderiales > Oxalobacteraceae > Noviherbaspirillum > Noviherbaspirillum sp. L7-7A. Next base: position 3,747,823 of record NZ_JAHQRJ010000001.1, on the reverse strand, counting down.
AGGGTATGGTCGTGGCACGCCGTACCGTCGCAAAATATCGGGAAGCCCTGAAGATCCCTCCAGTCAACCTGCGCAAGTCCTTGTAGTTTTTTGCAGCATGTAACTCGCTGACATGTTTCATCTTCAGTGAAACCTCTGCCGGCCTTTCACAGGAGCGTAGTATGAATCTCACCATCAGTGGACATCATCTCGAAGTGACTCCCGCAATTCGTGAATACGTGCAAGGCAAGCTTGAGCGGATCAAGCGCCATTTCGACCATGTCATTGATATAGCGGTCATCTTGGCCGTTGATAATCTCCCTGAGAAAGAAAGGCGCCAGCGCGCCGAGATCACCCTGAGGCTACGGGGCAAGGATGTGCATGTGGCCAGCATTGCGCAGGACCTGTACGCCGCCATTGATACGCTGATCGACAAGCTCGATCGCCAGGTCTTGAAATACAAGACCAGGATCCAGGACCATCAGCATGCCGGCATCAAGCGCATGATCGAGGAAGATAGTGACGGCACCGCGGCGGCACCGGCTGCCTGAGCCACACAGCGCATTCCCGTAAAATGCATGAACGCAGGGCGCTCCAAGCGCCTTGCATAAAAAACCACAGTTCGAAAATACTGTTTATACATACAGTACTTGTGATACATTAACGCCATGTTCAACGTTTCTGCCCTGGAGAAGACGTCATGGCGCAATTCAATACTACCGCAAGCAATCCCCTTTACCTCGATCAGGCACCAGCCGGCTTCATGCTGCGCGTAGGCCGCCGAGAAATGCGGATCCGCCGCGAAGTGCGGAAAAATCAATACAGCGTCAATCCCATCATTGATTGCCGCCCTGGCGATGATCCCGGCCACCTGCAAATGCTGCTGTTCAATCGCTGGACTGTGGTTCTGGCCAAGGCAAGCGCAGCACATTAAATTTCTGCAGACCGGTATCCGCACGCTCGGAGGCCGGTTCACATCAGGCTGCGTTTCCTGAATGTTGCTAAACTATGCACCTTCATTAACGCGCCTGACAACGAAGCACAAGGGAATTTCCTGGAGACGGCCGGCACAGGTGGTCTGGCTTTAAGGATGGCAAAGGCATTTTTGTCAGGCGCTTTTGACCAGGCCAATATGAGCGGACACCTTACCGGCACAATAAGAAACCATATCGGTTTCATGACCCTTGATCGGGCCAAGGCATTGAATGCCTTATCGCTGGACATGATAAGAGCGCTCACTGCGCTTCTGCGTGAATGGCAAGCCAACGAGGATGTCTTCGCAGTCGTCATACGATCAAGCAGCCAACGGGCTTTCTGTGCGGGTGGCGACATCCGGTTCTTTCATGAAGTCGGCACGGCGGGTCCCGCTGGCGGCAGCGCATTGCTGGAAGATTTCTTCACCGAAGAATACGCACTGAATCACCTGATTCATCATTACAGCAAGCCATACATTGCGCTGATGGACGGGATTGTCATGGGCGGCGGCATGGGAATATCGCAAGGTAGCGCACAGAGCCAGTTACGCATCGTGACTGACAAGACCGCGATGGCGATGCCTGAAGTGCATATCGGTCTGTTCCCGGATGTAGGCGGCGGCTATTTCCTTTCCCGTCTGCCAGGCAAGCTGGGCGTGTGGCTGGGGCTGACTGGACAAACCATCGCCGCCGCCGATGCGCTCTACGCCGGACTGGCCGATCTCTTTCTTCCCTCGGCCGCACTGCCGGAACTGCTGACCATGCTTGAGACGGAGCCAATGGCAAGCGGCAAGCAGATTACGGAAAGAATAAGCCGCTTTGCAGCGCCCTATCGTTCCGAAGCCGATCCCGAGAACAGCATGCTGGCCCGGCAGCGGGCGGAAATCGACCGTCACTTCGCGCATGACAGCATCGCCGCCATCATGACTTCGCTTGCGGGCGATAACAGTGACTTTGCAGACAAGTCATTGAGCGCGATGCATCGCGGTTCTCCTTTGCTGCTGTGCGTGACGCTGGAGCAGTTGCGACGCGGTGCCACGCTGTCAGTGGCCGATTGCCTGCGCATGGAACGCGTGATGATCCGACGCTCGTTCGAAGGCACCGAAGTGCTGGAAGGCATACGGGCGCGGGTGATTGAAAAGGACAATGCGCCGCGCTGGATGCCAGCCAATGTGGCGGAAGTCAGCGCCGAGCAGGTCAGCGCCTATTTCGTGGAGGCCTGGCCTGATTACGCCCATCCGCTACGCGATCTAGCCTGATTGAATTACTTGCCCGCCGTGCCATCGCGCACGGCGGCTTCAGGTTTCCTCGATGGCAAACAGGCGCCTGTGTTCACGCATTGCATAACGGTCGGTCATGCCCGCTATGTAATCCGAGACGCTGCGTGCCTGCAAGGCAGTGTGCTGCGCTTCATCCACGCCAGCATCGCGCGCAAGCTGATAGGAAGGCGGGAGAAGCGCCGGTTCCTGCATGAAGATGCTGAACAGCTCCGTCACGACGCGACGCGCCTTGCTGGTCATGCGGTTGACCTGGTAATGCTGATACAGGTTCTTGCGGAGGAAGCGCTTGAGCAATAGCGCTTCGCTGCGCATGCTTTCTGAAAAGGCAATCAGGGGGCCGGCAATCCGGACTTCCTCGACGCTTTGCACACCGCTGGCGCGTATGCGCTCCCTGGATGTATCGATCAGATCGATGATCAATGCATTGATCATCCGGCGCACCGTTTCATTAATGGCGCGGCGTCCACCGATTCCTGGGAACGCAGCTTCCGCCTCGCGCTTGTGACGAGCGAAGAAATCGATGGTTTCCAGTTGTTCTACCGTCAACAGGCCCGAGCGCAGTCCGTCATCGATATCATGGTTGTTGTAGGCAATTTCGTCGGCCAGGTTGGCCAGTTGCGCTTCCAGCGTTGGCTGCTTCTTTTCCAGAAACCGCTTGCCGATGTCGCCAAGCTCCGCGGCATGCGCGGCAGTGCAATGCTTCAGGATTCCCTCGCGCGTTTCGAACATCAGGTTCAGCCCGTCGAAACCGCCATAACGCTGTTCGAGCATATCCACCACGCGCAGGCTTTGCAGATTGTGCTCGAATCCGCCGTAGTCCTTCATGCAGACATGCAATGCATCCTGGCCGGCATGGCCAAATGGCGTGTGACCAAGGTCGTGCGCCAGCGAGATCGCCTCCACCAGGTCTTCATTCAAACGCAGGTTGCGCGCAATCGAGCGGGCAATCTGCGCGACTTCGATGCTGTGCGTCAGCCGGGTCCGGAACAGGTCGCCCTCATGGTTGACGAAGACCTGGGTCTTGTATTCCAGCCGCCGGAAGGCGCCGCAATGCACGATGCGATCGCGGTCACGCTGGAATTCCGTGCGCGATGTGCTCGCAGGCTCAGCATACCGTCGCCCCTGGGAATGCGATGATGTCGCAGCATATGGGGCGAGGTAGGCTTCAAAGTCCATGATCAGCTTCTGGTACAGGCTTTCAGGGTTTCCAGCAACACTTCCTGCGGCACGGTCGTCATGATGGGCTTGCCGAGTGGCTTGAGCAGAATGAAGCGAATCTGCCCGCCTTCATTCTTCTTGTCGACCTGCATCAGCTCGAGCCAGCGCTCCGCGCCAAGGTCAGGCGCGACATCAGGCAAGCCTGCAGCCCGCACCAGTGCTGCGACCCGGTCCCGCGCGCTGGCATCGATGTAGCCCAGCCGATGGGACAAGTCTGCAGCCATCACCATGCCACAGCCCACCGCCTCGCCATGCAGCCATTCGCCATAACCCATGCCGGATTCGATCGCGTGGCCGAAGGTATGTCCGAAATTCAGGATGGCGCGCAGCCCGCCTTCGCGTTCGTCCTGGCGCACGACGTCCGCCTTGATCTCGCAAGACCGCCTGATTGCATAGGCCAGTGCAGCCGGGTCACGCGCCAGCAAGGCATCGATATGCGCTTCGATCCAGTCAAAAAATGCCGCATCGATGATTGCGCCATGCTTGATCACTTCGGCAAGGCCGGCGGACAGCTCCCTGGCGGGCAGCGTGTTGAGCGTGGACGTGTCGGCAATCACGGCCTGGGGCTGGTAGAACGCCCCTATCATGTTCTTGCCCAGCGGGTGATTGATGCCCGTCTTGCCGCCAACCGAGGAATCCACCTGGGCAAGCAGGGTTGTGGGCACCTGCACGAAAGGCACGCCGCGCATATAGGTTGCCGCCGCAAAGCCCGCCATGTCGCCGATGACGCCGCCGCCCAATGCGATGATGGTGGTCTTACGGTCGCACTGGTCGGCCAGCAAGCCATCGTAGATGCGCTGCAGGTTTTCCCAGGTCTTGTGCTCTTCGCCATCCGGCAGGACGATGCGTGTCACCTGCTTGCCAGCGGCTAGCAGCGACTGTTCGACCACCTCAAGGTAAATGGGAGCGACAACTGTATTGGTGACAACGGCAGCGCGCTTGCCGGCAACGGCATCCACGATACCGCTGCTGTGGGCCAGCAGGGACTGGCCGATCACAATCGGATAACTGCGCTCGCCCAGTTCGACATTCAGGGAAACGCTTTCGGTCGCGGAAACAGCCTGGTTCATGGCATCGGTACGGGACACAGGCGCACTGGCAAGCTCGCGTCTTGCTGCAAGACTATCCAGTTGCGCCACAATGGATTGGACCAGGTATTGTACGTTAGGGCGCCCGGTCTCGATCACGATGTCAGCTACTTCTCTGTAATAGGGTTCGCGCTGGATAGTCAGTTCTTCCAGGCGGCGACGCGGATCGGCTGTCTGCAGCAGCGGCCGATTCTTGTCGTGTCCGGTGCGTTGCAGGATGCTGTTGACACCGGCGCGCAGGTAGATGACCAGACCGCGCGACTTCAGGTATTCGCGACTTTGCGGATTGAGGATGCTGCCACCGCCGGTCGCCAGCACGATGCCATCGCAGGCAGTCAGGTCGCGGATCATGTCCGCTTCCCGCTGACGGAAGGATGCTTCGCCTTCGATTTCAAAAATCAGCGGAATCGACGCGCCGGTACGCGCTTCAATTTCGTGGTCGGAATCAAAGAAGCGTTTATTGAGTTTTTTTGCGAGCGCGCGGCCGACTGTCGTCTTGCCGGAACCCATCAGTCCTACCAGAAAGATGTTGCCCGTGCCCTCTTTCGGGATTACCACGGGCTTCGTGCAGTGCAGGACACTGCCTTCAGGAAATTCAATTCTCTTTTACCTCACGGCCAGTTTATCGCTGAGAACCTTGGGCGTCAGAAAGATCAGCAATTCGGTCTTGTCGGCCTTGCGTGCTGTTTGCCTGAACAGGTTCCCCATGACCGGTATGTCACCAAGCACCGGTACTTTGTTGATTGTATCGCGATCTTCCTGGATATAAATACCGCCGATTACGACCGTGCCGCCATTTTCGATTAACACCTGGGTCTTGACATGCTTGGTATCGATCGCCAAGCCGTTCGTGGTTTGCTGTCCGACGCTGTCCTTGTTGACGTCGACATCGAGAATCACATTGCCGTCAGGCGTGATTTGCGGAATGACTTCCAGCTTCAGGTTTGCCTTGCGGAACGAAAGCGCGGTGGCGCCACTGCTTGTAGCAGTCTGATAAGGCAACTCAGTGCCCTGCTCTATGGTGGCCTTGAGTTGGTCGGCGGTGATGACGCGCGGGCTGGACAGGACCTTGCCCTTGCCATCCGACTCGAGTGCGGACAATTCCAGGCTGATGAAGCGTGTCGCCGCGGAGTTGAACAGCGTCAGTGCGACGGAGCCTGCGGCGGCGCCATTGATGGCGGCTGCTGGCAGATTGACTGAATTCCCCTGTATGGGCGTCGGCACATTGGTGGTCAGTCCCTGCTGGCCGCCAATGTTGGCAGCGTTGTTCTGCACGCCAAAACCGAGCTTTGCACCGAGATTGCGGCTGAAGGTGTCGTTCGCTTCCACGATGCGCGCCTCGATCAGCACCTGCCGGCTGGCGATATCGGTCTTTTGCACCAGCTTGCGGATCTCTTCAACCTTGGAGCCGATATCGGTCACGAAAAGCTGGTTGGTCCTTGGATCGATGACGGCGCTGCCACGCTTGGACAGGATGGTGCGGCCGCTACCTCCGGCATTGTCCAGGATGCCCTTGAACGATTCAGCCTTCTGGTAATTGAGCTGGAAGGTCTCGGTGCGCAGCGGCTCCAGTTCAGCAATCTGCGAGCGCTGTTCCAGTTCCAGCTTTTCCTTGGTCAGCAGTTCATCCTTCGGCGCTATCCACAGCACATTGCCGTTCTTGCGCATGTCCAGGCCCTTGGCCTGCATCACGATGTCCAGCGCCTGGTCCCACGGCACGTCTTTCAGGCGCAATGTCAGGTTGCCGGCCACGGTGTCGCTGGTAATGATGTTCAGGCCCGTGAAATCGGCAATGACCTGCAGCACCGCACGCACTTCCACATTCTGGAAATTGAGCGACAGCTTCTCGCCGCGATATCCCTGATTGCCCTGGCTGAGCTTGTTCGCCTCTTCCTTCAGCGGACGCACCTCGACGACCAGCTGGGAGTCGCTTTGATAAGCGCTGTGTTCCCACAAGCCCTTGGGCTCGATCACCATCCGGACATTTTCGCCCTGGGCCGTTGCCGTCACGGTTTGCACCGGCGTGCCGAAGTCGCCGACATCCATGCGACGCCGCAGTACCTCTGGCAGGCTGGCCTTCATCAGGTCGACGACGATTTTCTGCCCTTGCTGCCGCACGTCCACGCCGACCTGGCTGGCTGGCAGATCGATCACGATCCTGCCCTCGCCCGCCACGCCACGGCGAAAATCGATGTCGCGTATCGCCGGCTTGCCTGCAATGGCGGCGCCCGGCGCAGCGGCCGGCACTGCCTGCACCACCGGCACGCCGGCGGCGTTGACCGCGCGTGCAACGCCGCCCGAGCCGTCGATGGTGACCGTGACGATATTGCCATCCACCGCCGTTGCATAATTCAACGGCCGGTTCAGGTTGAAGACCAGCCTGGAGCGGTCTCCCGCCTGGACGATATTGACGCTGCGTACGTCGCCCACGCCGATTTCCTGCATGGGCGTCTTGATCGTGCTGTTGGTGCCGGCGAAATCCAGCGCAATCCGGGCCGGGCTCGTGATTGAAAATCCGATGGGCGGCTTCTGTACCGGATTCTTCATTGCGACCTTGACGATCACATTGGAACCCTGCTGGTTGGCCGCAATGGACTCGATGGTGTTTTCCTGCGCGTGGCTGATGCCGAAAGCGCCGGCGATACAGACCGCAACACAGCCACGGACAAGGGCACGATAGTTTTGATTGATCATTTTTTGCTCTCCTGCAGCTCCAGCTTGGCTGTGCGCTCGACCCATTCGCCGGACGCGTCCTGTACGACTTCCTTCAGTTCCACTTCGCTGTCGGTAATCCTGGTGATCTGGCCCATGTTCTGGCCGATGTAATTGCCGACCCTGGCCTGGAATACGGTACGGTCTGCCTGTACCAGCACAAAACTCGCTCCTTGTTTCTGCAGCGTGCCTACCATTTTCAGGTTGTCCAGCGGGTAGGATTCCAGCGCTTCGCGCCGGCGATCGAGGTTCGGCTTGAAACCACCGCCCGTCCCGGCGGGCGGCAGCGCATTGATGAACTTGGCCGGGCTGTAGGGATCTGTTGCGGTTCTGCCGGCGTACGTGAAGGGAATGAACTTCTTCGGCTCGGCCAGTTTCGGCACCACCACCCGGGTTTGTCGGCGGGTCTCATCCATCCATTGCCTGACTTCGGCAATGCCCCCGTCGCCGCATGCGGCCAGCATGGAAGGCAGCAGGCAGCAGCAGAGCGCCCGCCCCATACGCAGTAGCGTCATTTCTTCGCTCCCTTCTTGGCATCCGCTTCGGCCTTGCGCTGCGCAGCCAGTTCTTCCTTGTCCAGATAGCGGAAGGTCTTGGCCACCGCTTCCATGCTCAGCAGGTTGTTGTCCTTGCCTGTGGCCAGGCTCAGATTGTTCAGGGTCACAATGCGCGGCAGGTTGGCGATGTCGCTGGTGAAGGCGGCGACATCGTGGTAACTGCCAGTGATCTTGATATCAATCGGCAGCTCGGCGTAGTAGTCCTTCACCACGACCTGCCCCGGCTTGAACAATTCAAACTGCAGGCCGCGTCCCAGGCCCGCCTGGTTGATGTCCGACAGCAGCGCATCCATTTCAGCCTTGCTGGGCAGCTGCTTTTCCAGCGTGGCGACATATTCGCCGACCTGTTCCTTCTGCTTTCTCAGCGCGTCGAGGTTGACCGCCTGCTGCACCTTGCTCTTGTAGGCCTCGCGCAGTTCCTGCTCGCGCCTTTCGCCCTGGCTAAGGTCCTCGAGCTGCGCATCCCAGTAAAAGAACCAGCCCAGCGCCAGTACTGCCAGCAGCACGCCGGCGCCACACAAGGCGCGCGGCAGCAGAGGCCATTGTCCGGGGTGGCGTCCGTTCAGGTTCTGGAACTGGGCCGCAATATCGAAACGTTTCATGGTTGCCATCTAATGTCCCCAGCTTTACGGACGATTGGAAGCAACGGATACCGGCACAACCGCCGGCGTGGCTTCCGTCCTTGGCGAGCGCTTGATCGCCACGTTCACCGTGAATTCGAATACCCGGCGCAGATCCTTGCCCTGCCCCGCCGTTGCGGCCCGGATCTCCACCAGTTCGGGCTGCTCCAGCCAGGGCGACACATTGCCCAGGTTGCGCAGCAGCGTGGAGACATGCTCGTTGGACTGCGCATGGCCATTGAGCGTGACCTTTTGTCCGGCCTGCTTGAATGCGCGCAGATAGATCCCATCCGGCACCTGCCTGACCAGTTCGTCCATCAGATACACCGGCTGGTTGCGGTCGCTCTGCAGGTCTTCCACCGCCTGCTGGCGCGCCTTCAGGGCCGCGATCTCCTGCTTCAGGGTGGCGATTTCCCTGATCTGCACGTCGAGCTTGGTGTTTTCCGCCTGGATGAATTCATTGCGCTCGTTCTGGACGGCGATGCGCGACGAAATCACGCCGCCCACGACGATCACCAGCAGGCTGCCCGCGAACATTGCCGCGACCAGCATGGCAACGAAGGCCGTCTTGCGCTCCTTGCGCCGGGCTTCCCGGTGGGGAAGCAGGTTGATTCTGACCATCAGTCAAACCTCCGCATGGCCAGTCCGCAGGCAACCAGATATGCCGGCGCTTCGGCGCGCAATTGTTTTTCACGAATCGACGAGCCCAGCTGCATGCCCTGGAAGGGGCTGACGACAGCGGTGGACACCTTGGTGCGGCTGGCAACGATATCCACCAGTCCGGGAATGCTCGCGCAGCCGCCAGCCAAATAGATCTGGTCGACGCGGGTATAAGGGGTGGAGGTATAGAAGAACTGAATGGCGCGGGTGACTTCGACCGCGGCGCTTTCCAGGAAAGGCTCCAGCAGTTCGCGCTCGTAGCCTTCCGGCAGTTCACCGGAACGCTTGCTGTGTTCCGCCTGCTCCGGCGTCATGCCGTAAGCGCGCGCGATTTCCTGGGTGAGCTGGTTGCCGCCAAACGGTTGCTCGCGTTCATACAGCGGCTGGCCGTCCAGCAGCACGGAAATATGGGTGACCTGCGCGCCGATCTGGAACAGCGCCACGATCTGTCCCTGTCCACCCTGAGGCAGCTGGCGCATCACGCGCTCCAGCGCTGCCCGCGCCGCGTAGGACTCGATATCCATGATCTTCGGTTTCAGGCCGGCGGCCTCGGCGACTGCTACCCGGTCCTCGACCTTTTCCTTGCGGGATGCCGCCAGCAGCACTTCGACATCTTCCAGGGAATTGGGCAGCGGGCCGATCACATCGAAATCAAGGCTGACTTCCTCGAGCGCGAAAGGAATGTACTGGCTGGCTTCGTTTTCCACCTGAAGCTCGAGCTCGTCTTCCGACAAGCCGCCCGGCAGCACGATTTTCTTGGTAATGACGGCTGCAGGCGGCATGCCCAGCACGGCGAGCTTGGCGCGCGTGCCGCTCTTGGCCCATACCTGCCTGACGGCTTCCGAGACTTGCTCGATGTTGTCGATATTGCCGTCAACGACTGCGCCGCGTGGCAACGGCTCGCTGGCATAACGCTCCAGCCGCAGCACGCCTTTGCCCACATCCGACAACTCCACCAGCTTGATGCTGGACGAACTGATGTCCAGTCCGATCAGGGGTGCGTTTTTCTTTTGCAATAAAGAGGTAAAGTCCATGGCCAGGAGCGTTTCTTTCCGAAAATTTTTCTGAGCGAACGCGAAATCCGTGCGCTTGTCTAACATTCGTTACACCAGCGAACATGTCAAAAAATCCTTTAAATACCGATATTTAGCGCATTCAAAGGGTGTCGGCAGATCGTAGCAACAAGAATCTCTGGATGTAAAGCAATTTCCGTAGGGTAACACTATTTGTCGTTGCCAAAACCCCACGCGAGGCTTGGGTATTGCCGGGAATAGTGATTTGCTGACCCCGATAGCTCCCGGAAGCAAGCTGCCGTTATAATGAGCACTTGCTGTTTCTCTCCGCCCCTTCTTTTCCTCCCCCCGCATGAACCATCCCAACACTTCCGGCTCCCCTTCCCGCAAGGCTCCGCCGCCCAAGCCACGCATGAATCTGTTTGCGCGCCTTGCCCTGGGCACCATGGGGTTGCTTGCAGGCCTTGCTGTTATCGGCGTTTTATTGCTGGGCTTTATGCTCGCGATGGCGTATCCGAATTTGCCTGAACTGAATACCCTCACTGATTACCGGCCCAAGATCCCGCTTCGCATCTTCACCGCCGATAACGTGATGATTGGCGAATTCGGTGAAGAGCGGCGCAATGTTGTCCGCTTCAAGGAAATTCCGGACGTGATGAAGCAGGCTGTGCTGGCAATTGAAGACGATCGTTTCTACGAACATGGCGGCGTCGATTACCTGGGCATCCTGCGCGCGGCGATACACAATTTGTCCGGCGGCGCGCGCCAGGGCGCGTCCACCATCACGCAGCAGGTGGCGCGCAATTTCTTCCTGTCGAGCGAGCAGACCCTCAAGCGCAAGCTGTATGAAGTTCTTCTGGCATGGAAGATCGAGCAGAACCTCAGCAAGGACCAGATCCTCGAGGTCTACATGAACCAGATCTACCTGGGACAGCGCGCCTATGGCTTTGCCTCTGCCGCGCAGGTCTACTTCGGCAAGAAGCTGTCCGACATCACCCTGGCCGAGGCCGCCATGCTGGCCGGCCTGCCCAAGGCGCCATCGGCCAACAACCCGGTGGTCAATCCAAAGCGGGCCAAGGCGCGCCAGCAGTACATCCTGCAGCGCATGCATGACCTGGGTTATATCAGCGACGAAGCCTATGCAGCGGCGAAATCGGAAGAGTTGCGGATCAAGTCGGAAACGACTGAATTCGGCATTCACGCCGAATACGTGGCCGAGATGACGCGCCAGCTGGTCTATGAGCAGTTTCGCGATGAAACCTATACCCGCGGCCTGAATGTGTTCACCACCATCACCAAGGCCGACCAGGATGCCGCCTACATCGCGCTGCGCCGCGGCGTGATGGATTACGAAAAGCGCCATGGCTATCGCGGCCCGGAAGGCTATATGGACATCCCCGCGGCACGCGAGGAAGCGGAAGACGCGATCGAGACCGAACTGGCGGACCACCCGGACAGCGACGACCTGATCGCGGCAGTGGTGCTGGACGCCAATCCCAAGACCCTGCGCGCGGTATTGGCCAATGGCGAGGAGATCACCATCACCGGGCCCGGGCTGGCGTTTGCCAGCAACCTGCTGAGCGACAAGGCGCCGCCCAACCGGCGCGTCAAGCGTGGCGCGATCATCCGCGTGATCCAGGAAGGCAAGGCATGGAGCATTACCCAGATGCCCGAGGTGGAATCGGCGTTCGTATCGGCCAGCACGGAAGATGGCGCGATTCGCGCACTGATCGGGGGCTTCGATTTCAGCCGCAACAAGTTCAATCATGTGACCCAGGCATGGCGCCAGCCAGGCTCGTCCTTCAAGCCCTTCATCTATTCGGCGTCGCTGGAAAAGGGCCTGTCGCCCGCCACCATCATCAATGACTCGCCGCTGACCTTCGATGCCGGCCAGACCGGCGGCCAGGCATGGGAGCCAAAGAACTATGACGGCAAGTATGAAGGCCCGATGACCATGCGCAAGGGCCTGACCAAGTCCAAGAACATGATCTCTATCCGCATCCTCAACCGCATCGGCGCCAAATATGGACAGGAATATGCGACCCGCTTCGGCTTTGACGCCGACAAGAACCCGGCCTATCTGACGCTGGCCCTGGGCGCGGGCGCCGTCACGCCCCTGCAGATGGCAGGCGCCTATGCGGTCTTCGCCAATGGTGGCTACAAGGTCAATCCTTACCTGATCTCCCGCATCACCGATGCCTCCGGCAAGGTGCTGTCGGAAGTGCAGCCGGACCGGGCCGGCGTCGAAGCCAATCGGGTGATCGATGCGCGCAATGCGTATGTGATGGACAGCATGCTGAAGGACGTCGTGAAGTACGGCACCGCCACCAAGGCGCTGGTGCTGAAGCGGCCCGACATCGCCGGCAAGACCGGCACCACCAACGATTCCATCGACGCCTGGTTTGCCGGCTATCAGTCCAAGCTGGTGGGCATTGCATGGATGGGCTTCGACCAGCCGCGTAACCTGGGCAACAAAGAAACCGGCGGCGGACTCGCCCTGCCGATCTGGATCAGCTACATGCAGAAGGCGTTAAAAAGCGTGCCGGTGGATGAGCGCACCATGCCGGATGGCCTGATCGCGGCAGGCGGCGAGTATTACTATGCCGAGTACCCGCCCGGCAGCGGCGTTGGCACGCTGGGCGTGGCCGGGCCAGGTACTGGCGCCGGCGCCGAGCCTGAAAAGACCCGGGACGAAGTCAAGAACGAACTGTTCTAAGCCCGCTCAGCCGGCATCCTTCAATGTCAACGGGATGCCGGCCTGCTCGCTGGCCATGCGCGACAGCGCTTCATAGAATTCGGAGCCGTCGCGGGTATTGATCCAGCGGTCATCGATGCGCCGGTAATGGAAGCCGCCGGAACGCGCCGCGATCCACATTTCCTTCATTGGCGCCTGGCTGTTGACGATGATCTTGGAGCCATTGTCGGCAAACTCGATCTGCAGCACATTGCCGCTGCGGCTGCATTCGATATCGACGTCGGTGTCTTCGGCGACCTGCTCGAATGCGCCTTCAATGTTGTCCAGCGTGGCCTCGGCCAGCGCCAGGAATTCTGAATCCGTCATGCTACACTCCGCTTAGTTTATTCACCCGTGATTCTAATCGTGAACTTCCCGTTTCACTTGCCTGGTTCCTGTGCCATTGCGCTGGCCGTGATGCTGGCCGGCTGCGGCCAGACCGGACCGTTGTACATGCCGGTCAAGCCAGCGCCGCGGCAGACCGGTCCGTCCAATACGGCACCGCCGCTGCCCGACACCGCAACACCGCCACAGCCCGTTACCCCCTGACTCCCTTTCACCATGCCGCATTTTTCCTATCGCGACGGCGAGTTCTGCGCCGAAGCCGTTTCACTGAAATCCATCGCCCAGCGTTTTGGCACGCCGACCTATGTCTACTCCAGGGCGGCACTGGTCGACAACTTTTCCGCCTATGCCCAGGCTTGCCGGCAGCATGCGCGCGGCGCCGACGCCGCCCTGGTCTGCTATTCGGTGAAGTCCAATTCCAATCTCGCGGTGCTCAGCCTGCTGGCATCGCAGGGATCGGGTTTCGATATCGTGTCGGGCGGCGAATTGCTGCGGGTGATCGCCGCAGGCGGCGATCCGCGCAAGGTGATTTTTTCCGGCGTCGGCAAGTCGCGCGAGGAAATGCGCCTGGCGCTGCAGCATGACATCCTCTGCTTCAACGTCGAATCCATTCCCGAACTGCACCGCCTGAACGAAGTCGCCGCCGCGATGGGCAAGAAGGCGCCGGTATCGCTGCGCGTCAATCCCAATGTGGATGCGAAGACCCATCCCTACATCTCGACCGGGCTGAAGGAAAACAAGTTCGGCGTGGCTTATGAGGATACGCTGTCGACCTATCAGGTCGCCGCCGGCCTGGACAACCTGGAGGTAGTTGGCATCGACTGCCATATCGGCTCGCAGCTGCTGGACGATGCGCCGCTGCTGGAGGCGCTGGACAAGGTGATCGAGCTGGCCGACCAGCTCGAGGCGCAGGGCATACCGCTGCATCATCTGGACATCGGCGGCGGCCTGGGCATTACCTATGATGAGGAGCAGCCAGTTGCGGTGGGCGATTACCTGGGCCGGCTGTTTGCGCGCATCAATGCCTGGCGCGACGAGAAGCATCAGGGCAGCCCGATCCAGGTGCTGTTCGAGCCAGGCCGGTCCATCGTTGGCAATGCCGGGGTGCTGGTCACCGAAGTGCAGTATCTGAAGCATGGCGCGAGCAAGAACTTCGCGATCGTCGATGCGGCAATGAACGACCTGATGCGTCCTGCGATGTATGAAGCCTGGCATGGCGTCAAGCAGGTCACGCAGCGCGCCCAGGAAGCAAGGATCTACGACGTGGTAGGCCCGGTGTGCGAATCGGGCGACTGGCTGGCACGTTCACGCTCGCTTGCCATCGAGAGCGGCGACCTGCTGGCCATCATGTCGGCCGGCGCTTATGGCATGACGATGGCATCGAACTACAACACCCGCGGACGCGCCGCCGAGGTCATGGTGGATGGCGACCAGGTGCACCTGGTGCGCAAGCGCGAGAATCCGGCCGACCTGTTCGCGCTGGAATCCCTGCTGCCCTGAGGCTGCGATGCCGGTTGCGCGCTGCAAGCGCGGCGTCAGCCGGCAGCCCGGGCACCCATGCCCTGCCCTTGCATGAACCGCCAGTACAGGCGCAGCAGCAGCAGGGCTGCCACGATCAGCCCGAACAGGATGGGCTGTGAAAAATCATTCTTGCCCGCCTTCATCCACCAGTAATGCAGTATGCCCAGCGGCGCGATCAGATAGACCAGCCGGTGCAGCCACTGCCAGCGCTTGCCGCCAAGGCGCTTGATCATTGCATTGGTGCTGGTTGCCGCCAGCGGGATCAGCAGCAGGAAAGCGCCGAAGCCCACAGTGATGAAGGGCCGCTTGACTACATCCTTGAGCATTTCCGCGATATCGAAGAAATGGTCGAACCAGAGGAAAGTCATGAAATGCAGCGACGCATAAAAGAAGGCGAACAGGCCCAGCATGCGGCGCAGGCGCACCAGCCAGTTCCAGCCGGTTAAGCGCCGCAAGGGCGTGACGGCCAGTGTGATGCAGAGGAAATACAGCGTCCAGTCGCCGGTGTTGCGGGTGATGAACTCGACCGGATTGGCGCCCAGCTGATCGGTCAAGGTGAAGATCACCAGCCGCAGGAACGGCACGCAGGCGGCGATGAACAGCACGCCTTTCAACAGCTTCAGCTGCCTTGCATCCAGGCTGGCAAGCATGGTTGCCATCAGAACTGCTTCTTCAGGTCCATGCCGGTATACAGGCTGGCCACCTCGTTATAGCCATTGAACATCAGCGTCTTGCGCTTCTTGGCAAACAAGCCGTCTTCCCCGATGCGCCGTTCGCTGGCCTGCGACCAGCGCGGATGGTCCACATCCGGATTGACGTTGGAGTAGAAGCCGTACTCCGATGGCGCCGATACATTCCATGCCGTTTTCGGCTGGCTGCTGGTGAAGCGGATCTTGACGATGGACTTGGCGGACTTGAAGCCATACTTCCACGGCACCACGATGCGCACCGGCGCGCCGTTCTGGTTCGGCAGCACTTCGCCATACATCCCCACGGCCAGCAGGGTCAGCGGATGATTGGCTTCATCCATGCGCAGGCCTTCCACGTAGGGCCATTTCAGCACCGGGCTGGACAGGCCGGGCATCTGCGCCTTGTCGGCCAGGGTGACGAACTCGACGAATTTCGCATTGCCGTTCGGCTCGACCCTTTTGATCAGCTCCGACAGGGAAAAGCCAACCCACGGCACGACCATCGACCAGCCTTCCACGCAGCGCAGACGGTAAATCCGCTCTTCCAGCGGGGCCAGCTTCATCAGGCCGTCGATGTCGAGGGTCATCGGCTTGTTGACCTCGCCTTCGATGGCAATGGTCCATGGCCGCGGCTTGAGCGATCCGGCATAGCGGGCCGGATCGCTCTTGTCGGTGCCGAATTCATAGAAGTTGTTGTAGGTCGTGGCGTCCTTATAGCTTGTGGGCTTGTCCATCACCACGAAGGCGGGATTGGGCTTGGCCGCGAGCTTCTGCGCGTTTTGCGCGAAGGCTTCGCGGGTCGCCATTTCCAGAAGGGCGCCGCCGGCGATGGTGCCGAGCGCAAGTTGCTGGACAAAGCGGCGCCGGGATTCGAAGACATGGCGGGGCGTGATTTCGGATGCGTACGGCAGGTCAATGCCGTTGGGGCCGCGTTTGATCAGCATGATGTTGCTCCAGAGTGCATGAATTAACTGGAGAACAGTACACCAAAACCGGCGCACGCGTTGTGCGCCGGCCTGTCTCGATCAGGGCTTACAGCTGGCCGTAGGAATGAAGGCCGGACAGGAACATGTTGACGCCCAGGAAGGCGAATGTGGTCACAAGCAAGCCGACCAATGACCACCAGGCGGCGATCTGTCCGCGCAGGCCTTTCATCAGGCGCATGTGCAGCCAGGCGGCGTAATTGAGCCAGACGATCAATGCCCAGGTTTCCTTCGGGTCCCAGGACCAGTAGCCGCCCCAGGCTTCAGCCGCCCACAGGCCGCCCAGAATGGTGGCGATGGTGAAGAAGGCAAAGCCGACGGCGATCGCCTTGTACATCACGTCGTCCAGCAGTTCCAGCGCCGGCAGGCGGTCGGCCAGGATGCCGTGGGACTTGCACAGATAGGCCGCGCCGACCATGGCCGCCAGCGCGAAGGTGCCGTAGCCGATGAAGTTGGCCGGCACGTGGATCTTCATCCACCAGCTCTGCAGTGCCGGCACCAGCGGCTGGATCTCGGCGGCGTCGCGGCTGACGGTGTACCACAGCAGGAAGCCGACCGCGGCGGAAATGATCAGCAGCACGAATGCGCCCAGCTGCCGCGTCGCATAACGCTGCTCGTAATAGAGATAGAACAGCGCGGTGATCATGCAGAACAGGATAAAGACTTCGTACAGGTTGGATACCGGGATATGGCCGACGTCGGCGCCGACCAGATACGACTCGTACCAGCGCACCAGCATGCCGGTAAAGCCCAGCACCACGGCGGCCCAGCACAGCTTGCTGCCAATGGCGCTGCCGAAATCGGACCGGGCGATCAGGCCGCCCCAGTAGAACAGCGTGGACAGGAAAAACAGCGTGCTCATCCAGAGGATGGCGGACTGACTCGACAGCATGTACTTCAGGAAAAACCGGGTATTGGCCATGTCCAGCGAGCCGGCATACATCCACACCGCCGACAACGACAGCACCGCCAGCAGGGCCATCAGCCACCGCACCGATTTCCATTGCCAGCCCAGCCAGGCGAAGGTAGGCGCGGAAAGGACGAGAATGCCCTTTTCATAGATGTCCATGTAGGCGCCGTAGCGGTTCAGCGCAAACAGCGCGCCGGCCACCAGCGCCAGTGCATACAGCCAGTCGATAGCGCCAAGGCGGCGAAACAGGCCTTGCGGCTGGGTATAGGCGACGCCTTGCGCGGTGCGTTGCTGCGTGAGTTCCATCTTTCTTCTCCGGTTGCGCCGGCTTGCGGCGCCACATTGATGCATTCGTCCTGCAGGCCGTCAGTATAGTGGATTGCTGACCGGACCAAAGCCTGTTAGCGCGCCCCTCGTGAGGGCTGCAGCAGGCGCTAGGCGGCCTGCCCATGCAGCAGGGCAGCCTTCAGCTTGTCGTATTCCCTGTCGAAATCCAGCGTGCGGCGCTGGGTGCTCATCGCCATCAGCGCATGGGCGCGGCCATCGCCTTCCGGTTTGATCCATACCCAGACGCGGCGTTCCCGGATGTAAAGCATCGCAAACACGCCCAATACCAGGAACAAGCAGCCCAGATAGACCACATTCTTGCCCGGCGACCGGGTGACCTGCAGGACCGATGCCTTGACCTCGTCGAACGAGGTCAGATTGAGGTAGACCGGGGAGCCATAGAAGAAGGCATCGGCATAGGCATTGGTTGCCAGCTGCAGGAAGCGGGCATGCTTGTCGTCCGCCTCCACTGCCTTCAGGCCATCCTTTTCACGCGCGGCCTGCCACAGGTCCCACAGGGTGCCGTTGAGGATCTTCATGAAGATGTCGGCCGCTTTTTCCTGGTCCGCCTGCGGAATGCGTTCCAGGAAACGGGCGACGGCGACGTAGCCGGCTTCCTTGTCATTGCCGGCGAAGATGTCCATGCCCTTCTGGGCAGACTCGATCAGTTGCCGGCGCACCGCATCGCTGCCGCCCGGCAAGGCACGTTGCGCATAGCGTTCGGCCGCCTGCAGCCGCATTGCCGGGCTTTGCAGGGCCGCCCGCAAGCGCATCCACTCCTCGACCGAATCATTGTCGTCGGCCGGGATGCGCAGATAGCGGAACTGGTCGTTCGGCGTATCGCGCACGCCGGTCAGGAAGACATAACTGCCGTCCACCAGCACGGGCTGCATGTAGTTGTGGAATTCACGGGCCTGGCCGGTCTTGTCGCGCAGCTTGTACTGCAGGCTGGGGCCGACATTCTTCAGATCCTTGGTATTGGCGCCCTTGCCCGCCGAGCCGAGCTGCTGCTGCAGTTCATCGGCCAGGCTCTTGCCCTTGGTGACGGCGCGCAGGTCCTGGCCGTTCTGCGCCATGTTTTCCACATTGAAGGGCCGGAAGCCGGACCATTCAATCGTGTATTCGGTGCTGCCGCCCTGGCTGCGGTTGGTCAGGGGCGTAGTGCCGCTGACTTCGCCGCTCAGGCTGAAGCTGTCCTTGCCCGCGCCTTTCATCGGGTAGCCAGTCACCTTGAGCTTGGTGCCGCCATCCTCGAAGCTGGACTGGTAGACCGCCAGGCCCTTGTAGATCAGCGGCTGGTTGACCTTGATGGTGGCGGGAAAGCTCTTGCCGGTTTCATTGTCGGTAACCTGGACTTCGCTGGCGAACAGCTTGGGCATGCCGGTGGAGTAGAAATCGATGATGAAGCGTTCCAGCTTGATGGTGAACGGCAGGTCCTGCAGCAGGACGCCGTTCTGGCGCGGGATGATGGCCGTGCTGCTGCTGCTGCCTTCCGGAATCAGGGTGTTGCCGCGGAATGTGGGGTTGGCCAGTCCCAGCCGGTGCTGCGCCGGAATCTCGGAAATCACGCCATTGCCCATGAAGGGCGTCTTGCCATACATCGATTCCTGGAAGCGGATCGGCAGGTCCGAATCGAGCAGGCCACCGACGCAGATGATCACGATGGCGCTGTGCGCAAAGATGTAACCCCATTTGTTGGCTGCGCCCTGCTTGGCAGTGATCAGCGTGGCCTGGTCCTTCTGCACGATCCTGACCTTGTAGCCATGCGCCGCAATGCGCTCGGCGCTCTGCTGCACCAGTTGCGCCTCGCCCTGCTGGCCGCGCCATTCCGCCTTGTGGTGAAAGTTGCGCAGCGACTGCTCGCGCACGTTCTCGCGCCAGCTGCGCATGTCTGCCAGCATGCGCGGCGCATTGCGGATGATGCACAGGGAAGTCGACATGACCAGGAAGGCCAGGATCAGCAAGAACCACCAAGCGGAATAGACGCTGTACAGGCCGAGCTTGCCGAATACATCGAACCAGAACGGGCCGAACTGATTGACGTAATTGGTCATCGGCTCGTTCTGCTTCATGACCGTGCCGATCACGGAAGCAATCGCCAGCACCGACAACAGGCTGATGGCGAAACGCATGGATGACAACAGCTCGACCACGCCTGCCAGCTTCTGGCGCTCGGTTTTCAACTGTATGCCTGCGGTGCTGGTGCTCATGGTTCTATCTCTGTGCGTTGCTGTTTCTACAAGGCTGTTTTACGAAAAAAAAGGGGCAGCCACGGCCGCCCCTTCTTTCGGTCTTGTTGTTCTTCTTGTCTGCTTATTTGAGGCCGGCGATGTAGTCCGAAACTGCTGCTATTTCCGCGTCAGACAGGCGGCTGGCGATCATGGTCATCTGCTGGCTGTTGTTGCGGGTGCCGCCACGGAAGGCGGTCAGCTGCGCGGCCGTGTATTCCTGATGCTGGCCAGCCAGCCTTGCGTAGGGCGCCGGGATGCCAGCGCCGTTGGCGCCATGGCAGCTTGCGCAGGCCGGCACGTTTTTATCGGCAATGCCACCGCGGTAAATCTTCTTGCCCAGGTCGATCGAGGCCTTGTTCTTGGCTGCGCCCGGCTTGCTTTCCTGCTTGTCCAGCCAGGCGGCGACATTGTGCATGTCTTCTTCAGTCAGCGCCTTGGCGATCGGCGTCATGATCGGATTGTTGCGCTCGGGCGTACGGAAATTGGTCAGTTGCTTGTAAGTGTAGGACTCGTGCTGCGCAGCCAGCTTCGGGTTCTGGACGATAGTGGAGTTACCAGCCGCGCCATGGCATGCAACGCATGCCGGGATGTTGCGGGAGGCATCGCCATTGGTGTAAATAGTTTCGCCCTTTGCGGGATCCACTTTCACGGCTTTGGCGCCTTCGGCAGCACCGGCCAGGGAGGATACTGCCAGCATTGCGATAAACAAGGATTTTGCAACTGGTAGAAACGCACGATTCATTCAGACACCCTGAGGCTTGATTTTAGATTCTTAACCGCCGTCCATCTGCCCTGCGCTGAATCTCATTGACTGGCACGACAGCATTTAACCGCCTATTGTACAATAGCTTTCCGGCTTTCGCCTTCCCAGCAGTATATTCTGTACAAACCATGTCCCAACTCTGGCAGGCACGTTTCTTCACCACCGTCAACCATCTGCGCGACCTTCCCGGTACGCAGGTTCCGGAAATTGCCTTCGCGGGCCGCTCCAATGCCGGCAAGTCCACCGCAATCAACGTACTGTGCAACCAGAAGAAGCTGGCATTCGCTTCCAAGACGCCGGGCCGCACGCAGCATATCAATTACTTTTCGATCGGTGGCGCCCATGTGGGCCAGCACCGCAAGGATGAAACCCGGGTCGACGAGATCCGCGGCCTGCTGGTGGACCTGCCTGGTTATGGCTATGCCGAAGTGTCGGGCGATGCCAAGCTGCACTGGCAGCGCCTGCTGGGCGACTATGTGCAGCGGCGCGAGCAGCTGGCTGCGCTGGTGCTGATCGTCGATTCGCGCCGTCCCTTCACCGACCTCGACCTGCAGATGCTGGAATGGTTTGCGCCAACCGGCAAGCCCATCCATTGCATCCTCAGCAAGGCGGACAAGCTCAACCGCAACGACGCCGCCAATGCGCTGCGCCAGGCCCGTACCCTGCTGGGCAGCTATGTGCAGGAAGACGGCAGCCCATGCCCGTTTACGGCCCAGCTGTTTTCCGCATTGAAGCGCACCGGACTGGAAGAAGCGACCGAACGCATCGAAATTCTGCTGGGCCTGAATCTCCCGCGACAGGATGAGAACGCGGATGCGCCGGGCAGCGAGGGTGCGCCCCAGGCTCAGGATGGCGAAAAGGCATAAAAAAACCCTGGAGAAAGGGGAGTATCTCCAGGGTAGTAACGCCTATCGTCAAGAACGAAAGGCCCCGCTCAGGGAGGAGAAGCGGGAGGTACTTGACGCACCTGTCGGTATGAGATGCATATTCCTGAAAAGTTTCAAATTTTTTTCCGCCCCTGATTTCCTTTCCTGAGAGAACAGCCATGGCCCAATTCCCTGCCCCGCCCCAGTTCCCTGCCATTCGCATGCGCCGCATGCGCAAGGATGCCTTTTCGCGGGCAATGATGCGCGAGAACGTGATCACCGCCGCCGACCTGATCTATCCCGTTTTTTTGCTGGACGGCAAGAACCAGTGCGAGAAGGTTTCATCGATGCCCGGCGTGGAGCGCATGTCCATCGATCACCTGCTGGGCGTGGCGGAGGAATGCGTGGCGCTTGGCATCCCGGTGATGGCGCTGTTCCCTGTGATTAATCCGTCCCTGAAGACGCCGGACGGCATCGAGGCGACCAATCCGAAGGGACTGGTGCCGCGCGCGGTGCGTGAGCTGAAGCAGCGCTTCCCGGAACTGGGCCTGCTGACCGACGTCGCGCTCGATCCGTACACCAGCCATGGCCAGGATGGCGTACTCAATGCCGAAGGCTATGTGCTGAACGATGAAACCACCGCCATCCTGGTGCGCCAGGCGCTGACCCAGGCCGAGGCCGGCGTGGATATCGTGGCGCCGTCCGACATGATGGACGGGCGCATCGGCGCCATCCGCAATGCGCTGGAATCGCATCACTACATCCACACCCGCATCATGGCCTACTCGGCCAAGTATGCATCGGCCTTCTATGGCCCGTTCCGCGATGCGGTCGGTTCCTCGGCCACGCTGGGCAAGGCCAACAAGTCCACCTACCAGATGGATCCGGCCAACAGCAACGAGGCGCTGCGCGAAGTGGCGCTGGACCTGGCCGAAGGCGCCGACATGGTGATGGTCAAGCCCGGCATGCCCTATCTGGATATCGTGCGCCGGGTGAAGGATGAATTCCGGGTGCCGACCTTTGCCTACCAGGTCAGCGGCGAATACGCGATGATCAAGGCGGCCGCGCAGAACGGCTGGCTGGACCACGACAAGACCATGATGGAATCCATGATGGCATTCAAGCGGGCCGGCGCGGATGGCATCCTGACCTACTTCGCGCTGGATGTCGCGCGCCGCCTCAAGCACAATCCCTGATCACGCCCGGAGCAGTCTGCCTGCATGGATCTCTTCCTGATTACCCACGCGCAGGTAAGCCGCCTGGACGAATTGCCGTCCATCCTTCCGTCGCAGGCCTTTCTCTGGCTCGATGCCAGCCATGAGGAAGTGGCGGCGGCGCCCGAAGAATGGCGGGCGGCGGTGGAGCGGGCAACCGGCGTTGCCGTCTACGATCCGCATCTGACCGATGCCGTCAATCTGCGGCATCCTTCCTATTTTGACGCAACCCAGGATTACGAAATGGTGGTGTTTCGCAAGCTGGCGCTCAATGGCGAGGCAGGCGGCACCGAAGTAGGCAAAACGCCGGGCGGCAACACCAGGATCGTCACCCGCCCGGTCACCTTCCTGGTGATGGACAATGCGCTGGTGACGGTGCGGGCGGAACATAGCCGCACCATCGAAGCGGCCCGTAGCCGTCTGCTCGAGTACCGGCCCAAGGCCAATGGCAGCAGCCACAGCGGCCGGCCGCCCTCCTCGCCGCGCGAGCTGATGCTGCGTCTGCTCAATGCGATGGTGGACCAGTATCTCGACCTGCGCGCACCGCTGTCGTTGCAGATCGACCGCTGGCAGCGGGCGCTGCTCAATACCCAGCGACCCTTCAATGACTGGATGGCGCTGCTGGATGCACGCATCGAACTGAGAAAGCTCGACCATCTCTGCGAAGAGCAGCATGACGCGCTGCAGGAACTGCGCGACCATTTCGTCGACACCTTCCACGGCCAGGACGACAGCCGGGCCAACGACCTGCTGCTGGTGCGCATCAATGATGTGATGGAGCACATCACCCGCGTGCTCAATCATGCGCGCCGGCTTGAATCATCGATCGAGTCGGCGGTGCAGATCCACTTCGCGGCCATGGCCCACCGCACCAGCGAGATCATGCGCACGCTCACCGTGATCACGGCGCTGTTCATGCCGCTGACGCTGGTCACCGGCATCTTCGGCATGAATTTCGAGGTCATGCCGCTGCTGAAGAACCGGGAAGGTTTCTGGATCACCATGGGCGCCATGGTGGTGATGGTGGGGGTGCTGCTGTTCTTCTTCCGTCGCAAGCGCTATATCGAGGAACGGGTCCGCGACTTCGTCAGGACGGACGTCCGCCCGAAATAAAAAGCGCCTCCGTACGGAGGCGCTTTTTATTGTTGCTTGTTACTTCTTACTTGCTGCTCATTGCTTGTCCGGCTGCGGCGTCAGGCGCAGATAGGGCTTGGGCGCGGTGTAGCCCTTCGGATATTTCTGCTTGATGACCGCCTCGTCCTGGATGCTCAGCGGAATGATGACGTCGTCGCCATCGCGCCAGTTGCCCGGCGTGGCCACCGTGTACTTGTCCGTCAGTTGCAGCGCATCGATGACGCGCAGCACCTCGTCGAAGTTGCGGCCGGTGCTCATCGGGTAGGTGATGATCAGGCGCACTTTCTTTTTCGGATCGATCACGAACAGCGAGCGCACCGTCATGGTTTCCGACTGTTCCGGATGGATCATGTCGTACAGCGTCGCCACGGTCTTGTCGGCGTCGGCGAGAATGGGGAAGCCCACCACGGTCTGCTGGGTTTCCTCGATGTCCTTGATCCAGTCCACATGCTTCTCGGCCGGGTCGACCGACAGTGCGATTGCCTTCACATTGCGCTTGTCGAATTCCGACTTCAGCTTCGCGGTCAGGCCCAGCTCGGTGGTGCAGACCGGCGTGAAGTCTGCCGGGTGGGAGAACAGCACGACCCACGAGTCACCAGCCCACTCATGGAAGCGGATGCGGCCTATCGAGGAATCCTGCTCGAAGTCCGGTGCGGTATCGCCTAAACGTAAGCTCATCTTGCTCTCCTTGCCTTGTTGTAGAAATGAAAACTATAGCGCCTGTACCAGCGCGGCTCCAACGATTTTTACCGATTATGCAAATTACCTGCGGTCAGGTCAGCGGTCGACCATGGCAAGCGAGCGCAGGAAACGGTCGGCATCCTGATAGCCGATGACCCGGCCTTGCGTCGTTTCCACGCCATCCTTGCCAAAGAGGATGATGCCCGGCGGGCCGAACAGCCGGAACCGCTTCAGCAGCGCACGGTCGTCGGCATTGTTGGCGGTAACGTCGGCCTGCAGCAGCACCATGCCTTCGAACTGCTGCCGCACCCGGGCGTCGGTGAAGGTCAGCTTTTCCATCTCCTTGCACGAGACGCACCAGTCGGCATAGAAGTCCAGCATCGCCGGCTTGCCCTGGGCTTTCGCCTGCGCCAATGCGGCGTCGAGTTCCGCAATCGACCTGACGCGCTCAAAGCGAGTGACATGATGGTCGCTCCCCAGATGCGCCAATGGCGCCAGCGGATCGCGCCCACCACTTGCCAGCCCCGCCAGTTGCACCGCGCCCAGCAGCATGAACAGCATGCCGGCAAGCTTGCTGCGCCAGCCCGCGCCGCGCGGGACGATCAGCCAGGCCCCATAGCCGATGCCAAGCGCAGCCCATCCAGCCATCTGCAGCCAGCCCGGCAACACGGGCGCCACCATCCACAACGCCACGGCCAGCATCAGCACGCCGAAGAACCGTTTCACCGCCTCCATCCAGGCGCCGGCACGCGGCAGCAAGGCGCCCGCCGACAGGCCGATGGCCAGCAGCGGAATGCTCATGCCGACCGCCATTGCAAACAGGGCGCTGCCGCCGACCACCACGTCGCGCGTCTGGCTGATGTAGAGCAAGGCTCCGGCCAGCGGCGCCGCCACGCAGGGACCGACGATCAGCGCCGACAGCGCGCCCATGACGAATACGCCGGCCAGCTTGCCTGCCGTCTGCTTCTCGGAAAGCTGGGTCAGGCGCGTCTGCACCATGGCCGGCATCTGCAATTGATAGACGCCGAACATGGACAGCGACAGCATCGCCATCAGCAGCGCGAAGGCAGACAGCACCCAGGGATTTTGCAGCGCGGCGGACAGCCCCTCGCCCAGCAGGCCGGCCGACACGCCCAGCAGGGTGTAGACAATCGCCATGCCCAGGCTGTAGGTCGCCGACAGCACGAAGCCGCGCAGGCGGGTCGCCTTCGCGCCCTCGCCGACGATGATGAAGGACAGGATCGGCACCATGGGCAAGACGCATGGCGTAAACGACAGCCCGAGTCCAAGCAGCAGGAACAGCGGCATGATGGCCAGCAGACGGCCACTGCGCAGCGATGATTCGATACGCCCCATCTCGGAATCCGTGGCTGGCGATGCCGTGGGAGCGGTGCTTGCACCCTGCGCATCCAGCCCGCGCGCCGCAGCCAGCAGGCCGCCGCCTCCGGTAGGCGACAGCCGGGCCTGGGAATCCATGGGTGTATAGCACAGGCCCTTGTCGGCACAGCCCTGGCTGGTGGCAACCAGCAGGAACGGCCCGGCCGCCTGCACCGGGATCGTGATGACCACCGTCTTTCTGTAGGTCTCGACATCCTTCTGGAACGTCTCGTCGAACTTGACCTTGCCTGGCGGGATCACCGGCTCGCCCAGGGTTGCGCCCTCGGCCCGGAAAGCGAAGCGCTCGCGGTACATGTAATAGCCTTCGGCAATCTGGTAGGTGACTTCGACCGTCCCCGGATCGAGCATCCGGCTGGCAAAGCGGAATGCCGCTTCCGGCTCCAGATAATCATCAGCGGCCCGCACAGCAGGCGCGAACAGGCTCAGCAGCATGGCAAGCAGACCGAGCCACACTGGCAGGCGATGGCGTAATACCGTGTCAAGCATGGATGTCTTTCCTGGTTTCCCGCGTGATCCAGTTCAGGTAAGGCTGCAGGCCGGCCTGCACCGGCACGGCAATCACCTCGGGTAGCGTGTAGGGATGCAACTGCCTGATTGCCTGTTCCAGCTCGTCGTAACGGTCGGCGCTGGTCTTGATGAATAGCGTGACTTCCTCTGCCTCCTCGACCTCGCCCTGCCAGCGGTACACCGATTGCACGCCCGGCACTAGATTCACGCAAGCCGCGAGCCGGCGCTCCACCAGTGCCCTGGCGAGACTGCGCGCGCTCGCGGCGTCGGCCATGTTGGTCAGCACGAGCATTGCCTGTTCCATATCGTTCCTCCTTCGGTCAGGCGCTTGCCTACTTCAGCAGGCGCTTGCGGGTCAGCATGGTGGCCAGGTAGAAGCCGCCGATGCAATAGACCAGCAGGATGGCCAGGTCAGCCACGGGCGTTGCCGGCCAGGTGCCCAGGATCAGCGGCCGCACCAGATTCACCGCCGCGCCCAGCGGCAGGAATTGCGATACCAGCTGCAGCCAGCCCGGCAACTGCGCCACCGGGTAATAGACGCCCGACAGAAAGATCATCGGCGTCAGCACCAGCGTGAAATAGTAGGTAAAGAAATCATAGCCCTGCGCAATCGCATTGAATACCAGGCCGAGCGAGGCGAAGGTCATGCCGATCAGGAACAGCAGCGGCAGCGTCAGCAGCGTATGCGGATGCAGGCCTATGCCGAGCAGGAACATCACGCACAGGATGGCAATGCCCGAGAACAGCGACTTGGTGGCGGCCCACAGCATCTCGGCCAGCACCACGTCGTCCAGCGCCAGTGGCGCATTGAGCAGCGCTTCCCAGGTCTTCTGCACATGCATGCGCGAGAAGGCCGAGTAAAGCGACTCGAACGAGGACGCCATCATCACCGACATGCAGATCGAGCCCGATGCCAGGAAGTGGATATAGGGAATGCCATTGATGGTCTGCAGCAGGCTGCCCAGCCCGTAGCCGAAGGCGATCAGGGTAATCAGCGGGTCGGCGATATTGCCCAGCACGCTGGCCACTGCCAGCTTTTTCCAGACCAGGAAATTGCGACGCCAGATCGGCAGGAAGCGCAGCGAGAATGCCGGCAGCGCATACAGTGCGGTGGTGCTCATCTCAGTCCCTCATTTCGCGGCCGGTCAGCTTCAGGAACAGGTCTTCCAGGTTGGCCGGACGATGGATATAGCGCACGCCGCTCACAGTGGCCAGGCTGTCGAGCAGCGGCTGCGCGTTATTGGTGTAGCAGAAAACAGTCTCGCCGCTGATTTCGAAGCGCTCCGACAGCCTGCGGCCCTGCGCGTCGCCCCAGGCGAGCGCATTCTCGCCGTAGGCTTCGATCACCTGGGCCTCGATATGCGCGGCAATCAGCTCGCGCGGACCGCCTTCGGCGATCATCCGGCCGTGGTCGATCACGGCCAGCCGGTCGCACAGGCGCTCCGCTTCATCCATGAAGTGGGTGGTCAGCAGGATGGTCTTGCCGTCGGCCAGCAGCGCCTTCAACCGCTCCCAGATCATGTGGCGGGCTTGCGGATCGAGACCGGTGGTGGGCTCGTCCATGAAGATCAGGTCGGGATCATTTACCAGCGCGCGCGCCAGCGTCAGCCGGCGCCGCATGCCGCCCGACAGCTCGCTGATGCGGGCATCCTTCTTCGCGGTGAGATTGGAAAATTCCAGCAGGCGCGGGATGCGGTCCAGGATCACCGCATCGGCAATGCCGAAGTAGCGGCCGAACACCAGCAGGTTCTCCGCAACGGTGAAATCGGGATCGAGGTTGTCCCCCTGCGGCACAACGCCCACCCGGAGGCGCGCCGCGCGGGCGTCGTCGGGCACCGGCCGGCCGACCAGCGTCACATAACCGCTGTCTGGCTCGGTCAGCCCCAGGCACAGGCGCAGGGTCGTGGTCTTGCCGGCGCCGTTCGGACCAAGCAGGCCATAGCATTCGCCGCGTCGCAGCGAGAAGGACAGGCCATCGATAATGGTATGGCGGGATGCTCCACTGCCATAGGACTTGTGAAGATCTTCAACGGAGAGGATGGCGGATGAACGCATGCAGATCAGATTTCCTTGATGCGGCAAGGTGCCGCTGACGATGTCGTTGCCATGACGGCCCTGCAAGCTCCGTAACGACAAAAGCCAGGCAGGTGCCTGGCTTTCGATTGTACAACGGCTGCGAGAAACGCCTTGCGGCGCTGTTTATTACTCGGCGCTGGTGTCTTCCACTGCTTCAGTGGTTTCGGGACGGTCCAGCAGCTCGATGAAGGCCATCGGCGCATTGTCGCCAACGCGGAAGCCCATCTTCAGGATGCGCAGGTAGCCGCCGTTGCGGTTTGCATAGCGCGGGCCCAGTTCGGCGAACAGCTTGACGACCATCTCGCGGTCGCGCAGGCGGGAAAATGCCAGGCGCTTGTTGGCCAGGGAATCGGTCTTGCCCAGGGTCAGGATAGGCTCGACGACGCGGCGCAGTTCCTTGGCTTTCGGCAGGGTGGTCTTGATGGCTTCATGACGCAGCAGCGAAACAGTCATGTTGCGCAGCATGGCCAGACGGTGGGAAGAGGTACGGTTCAGCTTGCGAAGGCCGTGACGATGACGCATGGTGATTCCTTTCGGTTTTGAGTTTGATTCCAGCTCTTCTATCGGCGCCATCAGGCGTCGCGGGCCGGTAAGCAGGGTTTAAAAATTCAAGAGTGCAGCATGATAGCCGAAGGCACGCAGTGCCTCCAGCTATTTCAGCCTGCGAATTACTTCTCGAGGCCGGCAGGCGGCCAGTTTTCCAGCTTCATGCCCAGGGTCAGGCCGCGCGAAGCAAGGACTTCCTTGATTTCGTTGAGCGACTTGCGGCCCAGGTTAGGCGTTTTCAGCAGTTCGTTCTCGCTGCGCTGGATCAGATCGCCGATGTAGTAAATGTTTTCGGCTTTCAGGCAGTTGGCGGAACGGACCGTCAGCTCCAGGTCGTCGACCGGACGCAGCAGGATCGGGTCGACCGACGGTGCGCGGGACGGCGCCTCGGCGGCGGCTTCGGTGCCTTCCAGGGCGGCGAACACATTGAGCTGATCCACCAGAACGCGGGCCGACTGGCGGATCGCTTCTTCCGGCGAGATCACGCCGTTGGTTTCGATGTTGATCACCAGCTTGTCCAGGTCGGTGCGCTGCTCGACGCGAGCGGACTCGACGGCATACGACACGCGGCGCACCGGCGAGAACGATGCATCCAGAATGATGCGGCCGATGGTCTTGTTGGTGTCTTCGGCCAGACGACGCACATTGCCCGGCACATAGCCGCGGCCCTTTTCGACCTTGATCTGCATGTCCAGCTTGCCACCGGCGGTCAGGTGAGCAATCACGTGATCAGGGTTCACCAGCTCGACGTCATGCGGCAGGTCGATGTCGGAAGCCAGTACGGCGCCTTCGCCTTCCTTCTTCAGGGTCAGGGTGACGTCGTCGCGATTATGCAGCTTGAAGACGACGCCCTTCAGGTTCAGCAGCATGTCGACCACGTCCTCCTGCACGCCATCCAGCGACGAATACTCGTGCACGACACCGGCGATGGTGACTTCGGTTGGCGCATAGCCGATCATCGAAGACAGCAGCACGCGACGCAGCGCATTGCCGAGCGTGTGGCCATAGCCGCGCTCAAACGGTTCCATGACGACTTTCGCATGGCCGGCGCCAAGTGCTTCTACTTCGATAATACGGGGTTTCAACAGGCTGTTTTGCATGGAATGTCCTTTTCAATACCCTCGGCTCATTACACCGATAAGGCTGATGGCATTACGAGAAAGCCCGCCACGAACGTGGCGGGCGCAAGGCTACTGCTACAACAATGATTGCAGTACTGCGCGGATTAACGGCTGTACAGTTCGACGATCAGCGATTCGTTGACGTCGCCAGCGATGTCGCTACGCTCCGGCAGCGACTTGAACGTGCCTTCCATCTTCTTGCTGTCGACCGCAACCCACGACGGCATGCCGATCTGCTCGGCCAGCGACAGGGCTTCGACGATACGGGTCTGCTTCTTGGCCTTCTCACGGACAGCGACGACGTCGCCCGGCTTGACCTGGTAGGAAGCGATGTTGACCACGGTACCGTTCACGGTGAACGCCTTGTGCGACACCAGCTGACGCGCTTCTGCGCGGGTCGAGCCGAAACCCATGCGGTAGACGACGTTGTCCAGGCGAGCTTCCAGCAGCTTCAGCAGGGTCTCACCGGTGTTGCCCTTGCGACGGTCGGCTTCGGCAAAGTAGCGGCGGAACTGACGCTCGAGAATGCCGTACATGCGCTTGACCTTCTGCTTTTCACGCAGCTGGTTGCCGTAGTCGGAGGTGCGAACACCCGAAGTCCGGCCATGCTGGCCAGGCTTGGAGTCCATCTTGCCCTTGGAATCTGCCGAGCGGCGTGCGCTCTTCAGGAACAGGTCGGTGCCTTCACGGCGGGACAGCTTTACTTTTGGTCCGATATAACGTGCCACGAGAATTTCCTTAGTTTTGACGCCCCGGGCTCATGGTTCAGTCCATGCGCCAGGCGCTAGTCCGGTCATGCCGCAACCGAACGGTGGTCTTAAGAAGAAAGCCCGCCTCGAATTTCTGGCGGGCAAACATAGTACTACGAATTGCCTGCTGCTACGAAAAGCGACTTAGATGCGACGACGCTTCGGCGGACGG
Organism: Noviherbaspirillum sp. L7-7A; assembly: GCF_019052805.1. NCBI lineage: Bacteria > Pseudomonadati > Pseudomonadota > Betaproteobacteria > Burkholderiales > Oxalobacteraceae > Noviherbaspirillum > Noviherbaspirillum sp. L7-7A. The sequence goes on along the minus strand of NZ_JAHQRJ010000001.1, from coordinate 3,716,755 downwards.
CAGCCATTGTGCGGAACCGGGGTGACGTCCTGGATCTGGGTGATCTTGATGCCCAGGTTGTTCAGAGCGCGCACGGCGGATTCACGGCCAGGACCCGGGCCCTTGATGCGGACTTCCAGGTTCTTCACACCAAACTCCACTGCCACCTTGCCGGCTGCTTCAGCAGCAACCTGCGCTGCGAACGGGGTCGATTTACGCGAACCCTTGAAGCCTGCGCCGCCCGAGGTTGCCCACGACAATGCATTGCCCTGACGATCAGTGATCGTGATGATGGTGTTGTTGAAGGATGCGTGGATGTGCGCAATGCCTTCGGCAACGTTCTTTTTGACTTTCTTGCGCACGCGTGATGCGGCGGCGTTGTTTGGTGCTTTTGCCATAATGATTTCCTTGAATCCCGATGCTGCTGTGGATTATTTCTTCAGCGATTGTGCTGCCTTGCGCGGACCTTTGCGGGTACGTGCATTGGTACGGGTGCGCTGACCACGAACCGGCAAGCCCTTGCGATGACGCAGGCCGCGGTAGCAGCCCAGGTCCATCAGACGCTTGATGCTCATCGAGACTTCACGGCGCAGATCGCCTTCGACAACAAACTTGCCGATTTCGTCACGCAGCTTTTCCAGCTCGTTGTCATCCAGGTCCTTGACCTTTTTGTTGGTCGCCACGCCGGTTTTTTCGCAGATTTCTTCTGCACGGGGACGGCCGATGCCATAAATCGCAGTCAAGCCGATCACGGTGTGCTGATGGTTGGGGATATTGACCCCTGCAATACGTGCCATTCGTTATTCCTCGATCAATAACGTTAATTAACCTTGGCGCTGCTTGTGACGCGGTTCGATGCAGATAACACGAACAACGCCTTTGCGCTTGATGATCTTACAGTTGCGGCAGATCCGCTTGACTGATGCGAGCACTTTCATTTTTGCCCTCTCTCTTCCAGTTTCTTGGTTCGTTTGAATTACTTGGTACGGAACACGATACGTGCACGACTCAAATCATAAGGCGTCAATTCCACTGTCACCTTGTCACCCGGGAGGATGCGGATATAGTTCATCCGCATCTTTCCGGAAATATGTCCCAACACCACATGCCCGTTTTCCAACTTCACTCTAAACGTGGCATTCGGCAGATTCTCCAGAATCTCGCCCTGCATCTGAATAACGTCGTCTTTTGCCATGCGATCTGTTGTCAGCCTTCGGCGCTTCAGCGCGTCGGGATGCCGCCCTTGAAATTAGCCTTGCGAAGCAACGAATCATACTGCTGCGACATGACGTAGTTCTGTACCTGCGCCATGAAGTCCATCGTCACCACCACGATAATCAGCAGCGACGTTCCACCGAAGTAGAACGGCACCTTCCAGCGCGCTACCAGGAACTCAGGCAACAGGCACACCAGGGTGATGTACACGGCGCCAGCCAGGGTCAAACGCATCAGGATGCGATCGATGTAACGCGCAGTCTGTTCACCTGGACGAATGCCCGGCACGAAAGCGCCGCTCTTCTTCAGGTTGTCCGCGGTCTCCTTGCTGTTGAATACCAGAGCGGTATAGAAGAAGCAGAAGAACACGATCGCAGCTGCATACAGCAGCGCATGAATCGGCTCGCCCGGCGCCAGCGAAGCAGACAGGTCCTTCAGGAAGCGCACGAACGGATTCGTGGTCTCGCCTGTAGTGAACCAGCTGGTCAGCGTTGCCGGAAACAGGATGATCGACGATGCAAAGATCGGCGGAATCACGCCAGCCATATTCAGTTTCAGCGGCAGGTGGCTGCTCTGGCCGCCGTAAATCTTGTTGCCCACCTGGCGCTTGGCATAGTTCACCAGGATCTTGCGCTGACCGCGTTCAATGAACACGACCAGGAAGGTCACTGCGGCAACGATGATGCAGATCAGAATTGCGGAGATCGCGCTCATCGAACCGGTGCGAACCAGTTCAAACAGACCACCCAGCGCGCTCGGCAGACCCGCTGCGATGCCCGCGAAGATGATGATCGAAATACCGTTACCCAGGCCGCGCTCCGTGATCTGCTCGCCGAGCCACATCAGGAACATGGTGCCGGTGATCAGCGTCACAACCGTCGTGAAGCGGAATGCATAGCCGGGATCGATCACCAGGCCCGCCTGCCCTTCCAGCGCAACCGCAATGCCCAGCGCCTGGAAGGTGCCCAGCACCAGGGTGCCGTAACGGGTGTATTGCGTGATCTTGCGCCGTCCGGACTCACCTTCCTTCTTTATGGCTTCCAGTTGCGGAGACACCACGGTGAGCAACTGCATGATGATGGACGCCGAGATGTACGGCATGATCCCGAGCGCGAAAATCGTGAAGCGCGACAGCGCTCCGCCCGAGAACATGTTGAACATCCCCAGAATACCGCCCTGGTTCTGCTTGAAAAGCTGCGCCAACTGGGTCGGGTCGATGCCCGGCACCGGAATGTGCGCGCCAATGCGGTATACCACCAGAGCCGCAAGCAGGAACCACAGACGATTCCACGGAAACCCGCTTGCCGCGCCCTTGGCCAGTTGAGGAGTAGTCGCCAATTGGTACTCCGATCAGGATGCCGATTTAAGCAACGGAGCCGCCAGCGGCTTCGATTGCGGCTTTGGCGCCCTTGGTTGCAATCAGACCCTTCAGGCTGACTTTCTTGGTCAGTTCGCCGGAAGCGATCACGCGAACGACGCGAGCCATTTCGGAAACCACACCAGCTTGCTTGAGTGCCAGCAGGTCGACTTCACCGACCGGCAGCTTTTCCAGATCGGAAAGGCGCACTTCGGCTTTGTACGGGGTTGCCAGCGACTTGAAGCCACGCTTCGGCAGACGACGCTGCAGAGGCATCTGACCGCCTTCGAAGCCGACCTTGTGGAAGCCGCCCGAACGGGACTTCTGACCCTTGTGACCACGACCTGCGGTCTTGCCCAGACCCGAGCCGATGCCGCGGCCGACACGACGCTTTGCGTGCTTGGCGCCATCTGCCGGTTGAATGTTGTTCAGTTCCATGCTTTGCTCCGTGCGCAAGCCCGAGGGCTTACGACACCACTTTCACGAGATACGAAACCTTGTTGATCATGCCGCGCACTGCCGGCGTATCTTCAAGTTCACGAACGGAATTAATACCGCGCAGGCCCAGGCCGCGAACGGTGGCGCGATGCGACTCACGCGTGCCGATCAGACCCTTGACCAGTTGCACTTTGATAGTGTTTGCCATGTCGTTCACCTTAGCCCAGGATTTCTTCGACGGACTTGCCGCGCTTGGCAGCGATTTCCGACGGGGTGTTCATCTTCGACAGACCATTCAGCGTGGCGCGAACCATGTTGTAGGGGTTGGTCGAACCGTTGGACTTGGCCACCACGTTCGTCACGCCCATTACTTCAAAGATTGCGCGCATCGGGCCACCGGCGATCACGCCGGTACCGTCTTTTGCCGGGGACATCAGAACGGAGGAAGCGCCATGCTTGCCGGTCACGGTGTGCTGCAGCGTGCCGTTCTTCAAGGTGACCTTGATCATCTTGCGACGGGCTTCTTCCATTGCCTTCTGCACAGCCACTGGCACTTCCTTCGACTTGCCCTTGCCCATGCCGATACGGCCATCGCCGTCGCCTACCACCGCCAGCGCTGCGAAGCCCATGATACGGCCGCCCTTGACCACTTTGGTCACACGGTTGACCGCGATCATTTTCTCGCGCATGCCGTCATCCGGCTTGTCGCTTTGCATTTTCGATTGCATCTTTGCCATATCGATTCTTCCTTAGAACTTCAGACCGGCTTCGCGAGCGGCTTCTGCCACTGCCTTGACACGGCCGTGATAACGGAAACCGGAGCGGTCGAATGCAACTTCGGCGATACCGGCCTGCAGTGCCTTCTCGGCCACGCGCTTGCCAACCAGAGCCGCAGCAGCGGTGTTGCCGCCCTTGCCCGACTCGCCGGCCAGCTGCTGGCGCACTTCGGCTTCCAGCGTGGAGGCAGATGCCAGGATCTTGGCATCCGGACCAATGACCTGCGCATAGATATGCGAGTTGGTACGGTGCACTGCCAGGCGATTTACTTTCAGCTCGGCGATTTTCGCGCGAGTCTGACGTCCGCGACGCAGACGTGATTGTTTCTTGTCCATCGTCAGCCCCTGTTACTTCTTCTTGGTTTCTTTAATCACTACGCGCTCATCTGCGTAGCGAACGCCCTTGCCTTTGTAAGGCTCGGGAGGACGGTATGCGCGCACTTCGGCAGCGACCTGACCAACGCGCTGCTTGTCAGCGCCCTTGATCACGATTTCGGTCGGTGTCGCAGCGGTTGCAGTCACGCCTTCCGGCATCTGGTGCACGACCGGATGCGAGAAACCCAGCGACAGGTTCAGGCTATTGCCCTGAACTTGAGCACGGTAGCCCACGCCCACCAGGTTCAGCTTGCGCTCGAAACCCTTGGTGACGCCGACAACCATGTTGTTGACCAGCGCGCGCAGCGTGCCGGACATCGCGTTGGCTTCGCGGCTTTCGTTGGCGGCTTCGAAGTTCAGCGTGCCGTTGTCGTTGGTGATGCGAACCAGGTTGCCCTTGAGCTCCTGGGTCAGCGTGCCCAGCGGGCCCTTGACGGTGATTTGATCTGCGGCGATGGTCGCTTCCGCGCCCTGCGGCAGTGCTATGGGCATTTTACCTACACGAGACATGTTTCTTCTCCTTAGGCCACGTAGCAAATGATTTCGCCACCGACACCGGTTGCGCGCGCTTTGCGGTCCGTCATGACGCCCTTGGGGGTCGACACGATGGCCACACCGAGGCCGTTCATGACGCTGGGGATATCGTCCTTGCCCTTGTAGATACGCAGGCCAGGGCGGGATACCCGCTGCAGGCGCTCGATAACCGGGGCGCCGGCGTAATATTTCAAACCGATTTTCAGTTCTGCTTTGCCGTCTGCTTCCGCAACAGCAAAATCCTCAATGTAACCCTCGTCCTTCAGGACGTTGGCAATAGCAACCTTGACTTTGGACGACGGCATTACGACCGTGGTCTTCTTGACGCCTTGCGCATTGCGAATACGGGTCAGCATATCGGCGATAGGATCGCTCATACTCATTGCTTGTTCTCCTATTACCAGCTGGCTTTGGTCATGCCCGGGATTTCGCCACGCATGGCGATTTCACGGAGCTTGGTACGGGCGAGCCCGAACTTACGGAAGGTGCCACGTGGACGACCGGTGAGTGCGCAACGATTACGTTGGCGGGTCGGAGCCGAGTTACGTGGCAGCGCCTGCAATTTCAGGCGCGCTTCGTAGCGCTCTTCTTCCGACTTCGATTGGTCGTCAATGATTGCCTTCAGTTCAGCGCGCTTGCCGGCATATTTTGCCACCAGGTCGGCACGCTTCTTTTCACGGTTAATCAGTGAGAGTTTTGCCATGGCAACCTCAGTTTCTGAACGGGAATTTAAATGCGGCGAGAAGCGCTTTTGCTTCGTCGTCGGTCTTCGCAGTCGTGGTGATGCTGATGTTCATGCCACGCAGTGCGTCAATCTTGTCGTACTCGATCTCGGGGAAGATGATCTGCTCTTTCACACCGATGTTGTAGTTGCCACGACCGTCGAATGCACGACCGGACACGCCACGGAAGTCACGAACGCGCGGCAGCGCGACAGTGATGAAGCGATCCAGGAATTCGTACATGCGGGCGCCGCGCAGGGTCACCATGCAACCTATCGGATAGCCTTCGCGGATCTTGAAACCTGCAATTGCCTTGCGAGCCTTGGTTACCACTGGCTTCTGACCAGCGATCTTGGTCAGGTCGCCGACGGCGTGCTCGATGATCTTCTTGTCAGCCACGGCTTCGGACAGACCCATGTTCAGGGTGATCTTCAGCAAACGCGGCACTTCCATTGGCGACTTGTAACCGAATTTCTCGGTCAGCTCGCCAACGACTCTTTCTTTATATTGCTGTTGGAAACGTGCCATGATCTTTATGCCTTAACGACTTCGCCATTGGACTTGAAGGTACGGACTTTCTTGCCATCCACAACCTTGGAGCCTGCGCGATCTGCCTTGCCCGACGCTGCGTTGAACAACGCGACGTTGGACACGTGAATTGGCATCAGCTTGTCGACGATGCCGCCAGTGGTACCCGCCATCGGGTTCGGCTTGGTCGCCTTCTTGGCAACGTTTACGCCTTCCACAACAACGTAATCTGCGCTGACGCGCTGCGCGACGGTGCCGCGCTTGCCTTTGTCTTTACCGGTCAGGACGATGACTTCGTCGCCTTTTCGAATGTTGCTCATGTCGACTCCTTACAGAACTTCTGGTGCGAGGGAGACGATTTTCATGAAGCGCTCAGTGCGCAGCTCACGTGTAACCGGTCCAAAAATACGCGTACCAATCGGCTCCAGCTTTGCATTCAGCAACACCGCGGCGTTGCCATCGAACTTCACCAACGAGCCGTCCTGACGACGTACGCCTTTGGCGGTACGAACGACGACTGCGTTGTAGATCTCACCCTTTTTGACGCGGCCACGGGGCGTGGCTTCCTTGACGGTGACCTTGATGATGTCGCCGATGCTTGCATAGCGGCGCTTGGAACCACCCAGGACCTTGATGCACAAAACTTCGCGCGCGCCGGTATTGTCGGCTACTTCGAGCCGGCTTTCAGTTTGAATCATGATATTTTCTTTCCCAACTTTACCCGTTCATCCGCACAATGCGGAATTCACGGTCAGTCTTGGTCCCGTCAGCACTCTTTAAGCAAAAGGGCGCCGATTAGGTGGACGATTTCCAAAACTACTTGCTGTTCAATGCTACTGCAGAAAAGCGATTTCCCCGGGTAGAAAATCATTACCCGGGGAAGCCAAGCATTATGTCAGCTTGTCGCTGAATCTGCAATACCCAATTACACGATTTGTGCTGCTTGTACCACGCGGGTGACAGTCCAGGACTTGGTCTTGGAAATCGGACGACCTTCCTGGATTTCAACGACATCACCGGCCTTGACCTGGTTCGATTCGTCGTGCGCGTGATATTTCTTCGAGCGCTCGATGATCTTGCCGTACAGCGGGTGCTTCATCTGGCGCTTGATCAGCACCGTGACGCTCTTGTCCATCTTGTCAGAGACGACTTCGCCGATCAGCGTCCGCTTGGGAGTTTGTTTAACTTGGTCGTTCATTTGGTGGCGCCTTTCTGCTGGTTCAGTACAGTCTTGACACGTGCAATGTCGCGACGCACTTTCTTCAGCTGCGAAGTGTTGCTCAGCTGCTGCGTTGCGATCTGCATGCGCAGGCTGAACTGTGCCTTCAGCAGGTCGGTCAGCTCCTTGTTCAGGGCTGCCGTGTCTTTTCCGAGGAGTTCAGATGCTTTCATGTGTCACTCCGATTATTGGCCAACCTGGCGGACAACGAAAGTCGTCATCAGCGGCAGCTTGGCTGCGGCCAGGCGGAATGCCTCGCGCGCTAGGGATTCATCCACACCGTCCATCTCATACAGGACTTTGCCCGGCTGGATTTCGGCGACGTAGTATTCTGGGTTACCTTTACCGTTACCCATACGAACTTCAGCCGGCTTGTTCGAAATCGGCTTGTCCGGGAAGACACGGATCCAGATCCGGCCGCCACGCTTGATGTGACGGGTCATGGCACGACGCGCTGCTTCGATCTGACGCGCGGTGATGCGGCCACGGCCGACGGCCTTCAGGCCGAATTCACCGAACGACACGGCGGTGCCGCGCTCGTGAGAAATGCCCTTGTTGCGGCCTTTCTGCTCTTTACGATATTTTCTGCGTGCTGGTTGCAGCATGTTTATTCTCCTGCCTTGGTAGCGCGTACACGCTTGGCTGCGCCCGGAGCGCCAGGAGCAGCAGGTGCTGCTGCCTGACCTTCAGGACGGCGGCCGCGTGCCGGAGGACGTCCGGAGCCTGGCTTGCCATCGTCGCGACGCGGACCGCGGCGCTTCTTGTCGTCATCGGCCGGCGTCTCGATGGTCGGAGCTTCGCCGCTTGCGAGACGATCGCCCTTGTAGACCCACACCTTGATACCGATGATGCCGTAGGTGGTTTCCGCTTCGCCGAAGCCGTAGTCGATATCGGCGCGCAGGGTGTGCAGGGGCACACGGCCTTCACGGTACCACTCGGTACGGGCGATCTCGATGCCGTTCAGACGACCGGACGACATGATCTTGATGCCCTGGGCGCCCAGACGCATGGCGTTCTGCATTGCGCGCTTCATTGCACGGCGGAACATGATGCGCTTTTCGAGCTGCTGAGCGATCGAATCGGCGATCAGCTGCGCATCGGTTTCCGGCTTGCGGATTTCCTCGATGTTGACGTGCACGGGCACGCCCATCATCTTGGTCAGCGCCGACTTCAGCACTTCGATGTCTTCACCCTTCTTGCCGATGACAACGCCAGGACGCGAGCTGAAAATCGTGATGCGGGCGTTCTTGGCAGGACGCTCGATGACGATGCGGCCGACGGATGCGTTCTTCAGCTTCTTCTTCAGGTAAGCGCGTACTTTCAGGTCCTCGCCCAGCATGCTGGCGAAGTTGCTGTTGCCGGCATACCAGCGCGAGCCCCAGTTACGGCTCACTGCAAGACGGAAACCGGTTGGATGTATCTTCTGTCCCATCGCGACTCCTTAGTTACCGACAGTCACGAAAATGTGACAGGATTGTTTAGAGATACGATCGCCACGGCCCTTTGCACGTGCGGTGAAGCGCTTCAGTACGGAAGCCTTCTCGACGTAGATGGTCGTAACTTTCAGTTCGTCGATATCCGCGCCATCGTTGTGCTCGGCGTTCGCGATGGCGGACTCCAGAACCTTCTTGATGATCACAGCGCCCTTTTTGGGGCTGAACTGCAGGATATTGAGAGCCTGATCAACTTTTTTGCCGCGGATCAGATCGGCGACGAGGCGGCCTTTTTGGGCCGACAGGCGCACGCCACGGAGGATAGCTTTAGTTTCCATATCGGACCTATTTCTTAGCCTTCTTGTCAGCCGCATGCCCCTTGAACGTACGGGTCAGTGCGAATTCGCCGAGCTTGTGACCAACCATGTTCTCGGAAACGTACACCGGCACGTGCTGCTTGCCGTTGTGAACCGCAATGGTCAGACCGATGAAGTCCGGCATGATGGTCGAACGACGGGACCAGGTCTTGATGGGCTTCTTGTCCTTGGTCGCCTGGGCAGCCTCGACTTTTTTCACCAGGTGGGCGTCGCAAAACGGCCCTTTTTTCAATGAACGTGTCATGGTTTATCCTTATTTCTTGCCGCGGCGAGAGACGATCATCGAAGTCGTGCGCTTGTTGCGACGCGTCTTCTTGCCCTTGGTCTGTTGACCCCATGGCGATACCGGATGACGACCAGCTGCGGTACGGCCTTCACCACCACCGTGCGGGTGATCGATCGGGTTCATGACCACGCCACGAACCGTCGGACGGACACCGCGCCAGCGCATTGCACCGGCCTTGCCGATCTTGCGCAGGTTGTGCTCGCCGTTGCCGACTTCGCCAACCGTCGCGCGGCACTCGATGTGCACGCGACGCACTTCACCGGAACGCAGGCGAACCTGAGCGTAGGTGCCTTCGCGCGCCATCAGCACAACGCCGGCGCCGGCAGTACGCGCCATCTGCGCGCCCTTGCCTGGCAACATTTCGACGCAATGCATCGTGGTGCCGACCGGGATGTTACGCAGCGGCAGGCAGTTGCCCGACTTGATTGGCGCCTCGGCACCGTTCATCACGGTGTCGCCAACGGACATGCCCTTGGTAGCGATGATGTACTTGCGCTCGCCGTCGGCGTAGCACAGCAGTGCGATGTGCGCGCTGCGGTTCGGATCGTATTCAATACGCTCGACCTTCGCCGGGATGCCGTCCTTGTTACGACGGAAATCGACCACGCGATAGTGCTGCTTGTGGCCACCACCGATATGACGGGTGGTGATGTGACCGTTGTTGTTGCGACCAGCGGTCTTGGACTTCTTTTCGACCAGAGCGGCGAACGGACGACCCTTGTACAGGTCGGGCGTTACCACCTTGACCATACCGCGCCGTGCTGGCGAGGTTGGTTTCATTTTAACGAGAGCCATTATTTAGCCTCCTCGGTGAAATTGATTTCCTGACCGGGCTTCAGGCTGACGAAGGCGCGGCGGGTGTGGTTGCGACGGCCCATGAAACGGCCTGCGCGCTTTTGCTTGCCAGCGCGGTTTGCAACCTGAACCGATTCCACTTCGACCTTGAACAGCATCTCGACGGCGGCCTTGATCTCGAGCTTGTTGGCGTCAGGCGTGACCAGGAAAACGACTTGCTCGTTTTTCTCGGCGACGAAGGTGGCCTTCTCGGAAATGACCGGGGCCAGCAGTACCTTCAGCAGGCGCTCTTCGCTGTGTTTAACGTTGTTCATGCCAGCATCTCCTCAATCTTGGCCAGTGCGGCCTTGGTGATCAGGATCTTCTTGTAATGAACCAGCGACACCGGATCGGCGTGGCGCGGCTCGCAAACCAGCACGTGCGGCAGGTTACGCGATGCCAGCAGCAGGTTTTCATCAAGGTTGTCAGTGATCACCAGCACGGAGTCGAGCCCCATGCCCTTCAGCTTCTGCGCCAGCAGCTTGGTCTTGGGCGCATCAACCGACAGGTCTTCAATAATGGACAAACGATCTTCACGGGCCAGCTGGGACAGGATCGAGCAGATACCTGCGCGATACATCTTCTTGTTGACCTTGTGGGTGAAGTTTTCTTCCGGCGAATTCGGGAAGATGCGGCCGCCTCCACGCCACAGCGGCGAGGACGACATACCGGCACGAGCGCGGCCCGTACCCTTTTGACGCCACGGCTTCTTGGTGGTGTGCTTGACTTCTTCGCGATCCTTCTGCTTGCGGTTGCCGCTACGGGCATTGGCTTGGTAAGCCACCACGATCTGATGAATCAGCGCTTCGTTGTAGTCGCGACCGAAAATGGTGTCCGGCGCAGCAACGTTCGATGCAGCCTGGCCCTGGTCGTTCAGGAGCTTGAGTTCCATCGTTTATGCTCCCTTCTTAGCTTTGACTTTGACAGCCGGGAAAACCACGACCTGGCCGTTCTTGGCGCCAGGAACGGCACCCTTGACCAGCAGCAGCTGGCGCTCGGCGTCGATACGTGCGATTTCGAGGTTCTGGGTCGTCACGGTGACGTCGCCCATGTGACCGGTCATGCGCTTACCCGGGAAAACACGGCCCGGATCCTGCGCCATACCGATCGAACCCGGCACATTGTGCGAACGGGAGTTACCGTGGCTTGCACGACCCGACGCGAAGTTGTAGCGCTTGATGGTACCGGCATAGCCCTTACCGATGGAGGTGCCCTGCACGTCCACTTTCTGGCCAACTTCGAACAGGCTGACGGGCATGACATCGCCCACCTTCAGTTCGGCGATACGCTCTGCGCTGACGCGGAATTCCTTCAGGACGGTGCCAGCTTCGACGCCTGCCTTTGCGTAGTGACCGGCGGCTGCCTTGTTCACACGCGAAGCGCGACGCTGACCGAATGCGACTTGAACAGCGGTATAACCGTCTGTTTCAGGCGTTTTGATTTGAGTCACGCGGTTGTTGGACACGTCCAGCACGGTAACGGGAATGGTATCCCCGTCATCCGTGAAGATGCGCATCATGCCAACCTTGCGACCAACCAGGCCTTGGCCTTGATCTTGGTTCATTTTTTCTCCATTCCCACCTGCGATTGGGTGGGGCTGATGTTTGTACTACTTGGCTACCGACGCCGCAAAAAGCGACGCCGGCCTTAAACTAAGCCGGCAATTATAACGCGGGACTTTGCCCCATACAACAGAAAGTTGATGAAGTCAAAGCCCCGCGCGACAAAAAACGACTTATTGCAGCTTGATTTCGACGTCGACGCCAGCCGGCAGGTCGAGTTTCATCAGAGCGTCAACGGTCTTGTCGGTCGGATCGACGATGTCCATCAGACGAACGTGGGTACGGATTTCGAACTGGTCGCGCGAGGTCTTGTTGACGTGCGGCGAGCGCAGGATGTCGTAGCGCTGGATGCGGGTCGGCAGGGGAACCGGGCCCTTGACCACGGCGCCGGTGCGCTTGGCGGTGTCCACGATTTCCAGTGCGGACTGGTCGATCAGGCGATAGTCGAATGCCTTCAGGCGGATACGGATTTTCTGGTTCAGCTTGGTAACTGGGGTCGACATGGGAATTTTCCTTAAAAGAGCGAACCGCGGACGGCCTAACGTCCGCGGTGATGTTTAGTCAGATGACTTTTTGTACAACAATTAGTCCATGATCTTTGCAACAACGCCGGCGCCGACAGTACGGCCGCCTTCGCGGATTGCAAAACGCAGGCCTTCTTCCATCGCGATCGGGTTGATCAGCATCACGGTGATCGACACGTTGTCGCCAGGCATGACCATTTCCTTGTCCTTCGGCAGCTCGATCGAACCGGTCACGTCCGTGGTACGGAAATAGAACTGCGGACGATAGTTGTTGAAGAACGGGGTGTGGCGGCCGCCCTCGTCTTTCGACAGAACGTAGATCTCGCCGGTGAAGTGCTTGTGCGGCTTGATCGAACCCGGCTTGGCCAGCACCTGGCCACGCTCGACGTCTTCACGCTTGGTGCCGCGCAGCAGCACGCCAACGTTGTCGCCGGCCTGACCCTGGTCCAGCAGCTTGCGGAACATTTCCACGCCCGTGCAGGTGGTCTTCTGGGTGTCGCGGATGCCGACGATTTCGATCTCTTCGCCAACCTTGACAACGCCGCGCTCGACGCGACCGGTCACCACCGTGCCACGACCCGAGATCGAGAACACGTCTTCCACCGGCAGCAGGAACGCACCGTCAACGGCACGGTCAGGCGTCGGGATGTAGGTGTCCAGCGCTTCGGCCAGGGCCATGATCGACTGCTCGCCCAGCGGGCCCTTGTCGCCTTCCAGCGCCAGCTTGGCCGAACCCTTGATGATGGGCAGGTCGTCGCCAGGGAACTCGTACTTCGACAGCAGCTCGCGCACTTCCATTTCCACCAGTTCCAGCAGCTCTTCGTCGTCGACCATGTCGCACTTGTTGAGGTAGACGATGATGTACGGAACGCCAACCTGACGCGCCAGCAGGATGTGCTCGCGGGTTTGCGGCATCGGGCCGTCGGCCGCGGAGCAGACCAGGATTGCGCCGTCCATCTGTGCCGCGCCGGTGATCATGTTCTTCACGTAGTCGGCGTGGCCCGGGCAGTCAACGTGCGCGTAGTGGCGGTTGGCGGTTTCGTATTCGACGTGGGCGGTGTTGATGGTGATGCCGCGCGCCTTCTCTTCCGGCGCTGCGTCGATCTCGTCATATTTCTTTGCCTCGCCGCCGAACTTGGCCGACAGAACCGTTGCGATTGCCGCGGTCAGCGTGGTCTTGCCATGGTCGACGTGGCCGATGGTGCCCACGTTCACGTGCGGTTTGGTCCGCTCGAATTTACTCTTTGCCATTTGATTCTTCCTTCAAAAAGAACGATGTCTGTGACTGCAAAATTCCGGCCCCGTTCAGCGGGGCAGGAAAGCTTTTATTACTTGCTCTTGGCGCTGATGATTGCCTCGGTGACGTTCTTCGGCGCTTCGGCGTAGTGCTTGAATTCCATCGTGTAGGTTGCGCGACCCTGGGTTGCGGAACGCAGCGTGGTCGAGTAGCCAAACATTTCCGACAGCGGCACTTCCGCCTTGATGATCTTGCCGCCACCGCCGGCGATTTCATCCATGCCCTGCACCATGCCGCGGCGGGACGACAGGTCGCCCATCACGGTACCGGCGTAGTCTTCCGGCGTTTCCACTTCCACGGCCATCATCGGCTCGAGGATGACCGGGCTGGCCTTGCGGCAGGCTTCCTTGAATGCCATCGAACCGGCCATGCGGAATGCATTTTCGTTCGAGTCGACATCATGGTAGGAACCGAAGGTCAGCGTGACTTTCACGTCAACCACCGGGTAGCCGGCCATCACGCCGTTGTTCAGCGATTCGCGAACACCCTTCTCGACTGCCGGGATGAATTCGCGGGGAATCACGCCGCCCTTGATGGCGTCGATGAATTCGAAGCCCTTGCCCTGCTCCTGCGGCTCGACCGTCACCACTGCGTGGCCGTACTGGCCGCGACCACCGGACTGCTTGACGAACTTGCCTTCCACGTCGGACACCGACTTGCGGATGGTTTCGCGGTAGGCAACCTGCGGCTTGCCGACGGTTGCTTCGACGTTGAACTCACGACGCATACGGTCGACGATGATCTCCAGGTGCAGCTCGCCCATACCACCGATGATGGTCTGGCCCGACTCTTCGTCGGTACGCACGCGGAACGACGGATCTTCCTGCGCCAGGCGGTTCAGCGCCAGGCCCATTTTTTCCTGGTCGGCCTTGGTCTTCGGCTCGACAGCCTGCGAAATCACGGGCTCCGGGAACACCATGCGTTCCAGGGTGATCACGGATGCCGGGTCGCACAGGGTTTCGCCGGTGGTTGCATCCTTCAGGCCGACTGCAGCGGCGATGTCGCCGGCGCGGACTTCCTTGATCTCTTCACGCTGGTTGGCGTGCATCTGCAGAATACGACCCAGGCGCTCTTTCTTGTTCTTCACCGGGTTGAACACGGTGTCGCCCGACTTGATGGTGCCCGAGTAGACGCGGAAGAAGATCAGCTGGCCGACGAACGGGTCGGTCATGATCTTGAATGCCAGCGCCGAGAACTTCTCGTCGTCTTCCGCCTTGCGGGTAACCGGCTCGTCGTTTTCGTCCAGGCCGGAAACCGGCGGAATGTCCACAGGCGACGGCAGGTATTCGATCACGCCGTCCAGCATGGCCTGAACGCCCTTGTTCTTGAACGCGGTGCCGCACATCATCGGCACGATCTCGCCGGCGATGGTGCGCTGGCGCAGCGCGCCCTTGATCTCGGCTTCGGTCAGTTCGCCTTCCTCGAGATACTTGTTCATCAGTTCTTCGGTCGCTTCAGCGGCGGCTTCGACCATCTTTTCACGCCACTCGTTGGCCTGGTCAACCAGTTCGGCCGGGATGTCGCGGTATTCGAACTTCATGCCCTGGGAAGCGTCGTCCCAGTAGATGGCCTTCATCTTGACGAGGTCGACCACGCCCTGGAAGTTCTCTTCCGCGCCGATGGGGATCTGCAGCGGAATCGGGTTTGCCTTCAGGCGAGCGCGCATCTGGTCATAGACCTTGAAGAAGTTCGCGCCGGTACGGTCCATCTTGTTGACGAATGCCAGACGGGGCACCTTGTACTTGTTGGCCTGGCGCCATACGGTTTCAGACTGCGGCTGCACGCCGCCGACTGCGCAGTAGACCATGCAGGCGCCGTCGAGCACGCGCATCGAGCGTTCGACTTCGATGGTGAAGTCAACGTGGCCCGGGGTGTCGATGATGTTGATGTGGTGCTCTGGGAAGTTGTTGCCCATGCCCTTCCAGAAGCAGGTGGTGGCCGCGGAGGTGATGGTGATGCCGCGTTCCTGCTCCTGCTCCATCCAGTCCATGGTCGCTGCGCCGTCATGCACTTCGCCAATCTTGTGATTGACGCCGGTGTAGTACAGCACGCGTTCGGTGGTGGTCGTCTTGCCTGCGTCGATGTGAGCGGAAATGCCGATGTTGCGATAACGCTCAATGGGGGTCTTGCGAGCCATGATTGATCCTAAATCGTTTAATGAACAAAACCGGGCGCCATTAATTCAGTGAAAACTCATTGAAAAATGTGCCCGGCTTCGTACAGATTGCAGAGATGGAAACCCGCTGCGCGCAGCGCGGCTGCGGGCTATCCATATTCTTAGAAGCGGAAGTGCGAGAACGCCTTGTTCGCTTCAGCCATGCGATGGACTTCATCGCGCTTCTTCATCGCACCGCCACGGCCTTCGGCGGCTTCCATCAGTTCGCCACCCAGACGCTGCGGCATGGATTTTTCGCTGCGCTTCTTGGCAGCTTCGCGCAGCCAGCGCATGGACAGCGCGGCGCGACGCACCGGGCGCACTTCAACCGGCACCTGGTAGTTGGCACCGCCAACGCGACGGGACTTGACTTCGACCATCGGCTTGCAGTTGGACAGCGCGGCGGAGAACACTTCCAGCGGGTCCTTGCCCGACTTGCTCTGGATGTATTCGAAGGCGCCATAAATGATGTTTTCGGCAACCGACTTCTTGCCCGACAGCATCAGGGTGTTGACGAACTTGGCGACATCAACATTGCCGAATTTCGGATCCGGCAGGATTTCCCGTTTGGGGACTTCACGACGACGTGGCATTTCAATTCCTTTCGATCTTCAGTTGAGCTGCAGCGCGTTTTTTGCTGCCCGCCCGCGGCCAGCCATTCAGACTGACCACTTACTCGACCCATTGGGGGCCGATACCTGTTCCACCGGCTTGCGGCGGAAATTCGATTACTTCTTGCCAGCCTTGGCGCGCTTGGCGCCGTACTTCGAGCGGGCCTGCTTACGGTCCTTGACGCCCTGGGTATCCAGTGCACCGCGAACCATGTGGTAACGCACACCCGGCAAATCCTTTACACGGCCGCCGCGCAGCAGCACGACACTGTGCTCCTGCAGGTTGTGGCCTTCACCGCCGATGTACGAAATGACTTCGAAACCGTTGGTCAGACGCACCTTGGCAACCTTACGCAGCGCCGAGTTCGGCTTCTTCGGGGTCGTGGTGTACACGCGGGTGCAGACGCCGCGCTTTTGCGGGCTGTTTTCCAGCGCCGGCGATTTGCTCTTCACCGCGGCGGAAACGCGCGGGTGGCGAATCAGTTGATTGATGGTTGGCATCGTTTCAAATCCAACAAAATTACTGCATTAAAGACACAAACCCTGATAAACACCGGGTTCGAGGACGAAAACTTGGGAAACTTGCGCATGGACAGGACGTTCATGACGCGTTCGATTCAGCTGCAGGGCGTAAAGCGTGCCGTGGGCGGGATAGTGCAGACCAAAGAGCGCTTAAGCCAGGAAAGCTTAAATTCGAGAACTCGCGAGTATATGCTTGTCAAGAGGCTGGGTCAACTGTTCTTTGAACGGATGCGGGCCGGAAAACCGGGTTGCTTTACGGGATAATGGCGCACCTTCTTTTCCCGTCGCGTCATGCGCCTGCCTTTTACCCGTTCCGCGCTCTTCATTATTGCCAGTTATCTGCTGCTGTCGGCATTGCCCTTCCTCTCGGTCCTGCTTGGCGGGGCACTGACGACGCCTGCACTGGTTGTGGCGGGGACCTTGCTGAGCTGGCTGGCAATCTGGGCGCTCTTCGGGCGGCCTGCATTTTTCCATCCGCTGCTGCTCCCAGCCTTTCTGGCCTTGCCGGCGGAAGTCTATCTGCAGCTCTATTTTGGCCAGGGCATTTCCAGCCACCATCTTGGCGTGATCGCCGAGACGGGGCCGATGGAGGCGCTGGAGTTCCTGGGCCGTGGCATCTGGCTGCTGGCCGCGGTCTTTATGCTCGTGGTCGTCTGGTTCGCGCTGATCTGGCGGGCTGCGCTGCGGTGCGCCGACCTGGACTGGCGCGGTCCGTCGCGCCTCATCGTACTGGCCGTGCTTGGCTTGGGCGCGGCTGTCTGGCTCTACGGCGGGGCTGCAGTGTCAGTTTCCAGCCCGGCATTGCGCCATGCGTCAGCTGGCAAGCTGCGCGACCTGCCCGATTGGGCGCGGATTTCGGTCAATGTGCCCGTGCTTGCCAGCTCCTGGCCTTACGGGCTGGCGTTTCAGGCCTATGCCTTCTGGCGCGAGAGAGTCTATCTGCGGCAGCTGGCCGAACGCAGCGAGGCATTCCGGTTCCATGCCCGCCAGGATGCGGCTGACAAGGCGCCGCGCATCGTCGTGATGGTGCTGGGCGAGTCGTCGCGGGCCGACCGCTGGAGTCTCAACGGCTATGGCCGCCGCACCAATCCCCTGCTGGAGCAGGAGGGCAATCTGGTCAGCTTCAGCGACCTGGTCACGCCGGTATCGGCCACACGCCTGTCGGTGCCGGTGATCATGTCGCGCAAGCCGGCGACACAAAGCCTGCGCGCCGGGTTTTCGGAAAAATCCTTCCTGTCGGCCTATAAGGAAGCGGGTTACAAGACCTTCTGGCTTTCCAACCAGATGTCCTTCGGCGAATTCGATACGCCGGTGTCAGTCTTTGCCAAGGAGGCAGACGTGACCCGTTTCTTCAATTTGGGCGGATTCAGGAACGACTCCAGCCATGACGAGGTGCTGCTTGCCCCGCTGGGACAGGCGATGCGGGACCCGGCTGGGAAGAAGCTGATCGTGCTGCACACGCTGGGCAGCCATTGGAATTACAGCCAGCGCTATCCGCGCCAGTTCGATCGCTTCCAGCCCTCGCTGTTTGGCGTCGACAAGCCGGCCTATACGGACCTGAAGATCAAGGCCGAGATCGGCAACAGCTATGACAATGCGATTCTCTATACGGACTGGCTGCTCTCCCAAGTGATCGCGCGTCTGAAGGCGGCACAGATCGTCTCGGCATTCATGTATGTCGCCGACCATGGGCAGACACTCTACGATGGCAGTTGCAAGCTGGCTTTTCATGGCCACAATACCCAGTTCGAGTTTCATGTGCCGGGCCTGGTCTGGTATTCGGATGCCTATGGCGACGCGTATCCCGATAAGGTAATGCAGCTGCGGCGCCACCGGGACGCGCCGCTGTCGACCGAAAACGTGTTTCACTCGCTGCTGGACCTGGCCGACATTCGCTATCCGGATGAGAAGCTGGGCATGAGCCTGTTCAGCGGGCAGCTGGCCAGGCATGTGCGCTACGTCGACAGCTATGGCTGGACTGACTATGACGATGCAAATTTCAGAGGTGACTGCAGGGAAGTCGTCGGACGAAAAACGCCATTGCCGCGGGATCGTTAAGATTCTCTGTAGTTTCTAGTTGCTCGACATGCTGAGGCGTTACAAAACGCCAAAGCGAGTGCGGCGCCTGGGACACAGGCTGCGGTATGTCTGGATCGGCGCAATCACAGCTAAGCAAGCCGATCACGCACGCTGCAGCCAAGCGCCACTCCAGAACCGGCTGTTTGCTCGTGGTTACTTTGAATTGGACTGCTGTGAGACGGATACCTGTCTCGGCCATATCCATTCCAAAGGCATCCGTCGGACTAACTTCAGTGCTTGTGAAATCAATGACATTCATCCTGCCCTCACAGGCATAAAAAAACCCCGCATTTCTGCGGGGTTTTGTCCTGAGCGAAAAGCTTTATCAGCCCTGCTCGTCCGTGTTGCCGATGTTGTTGCCGGCAGCAGCCATTTCGGCTTCCGCCTCGGCGATACGGGCCGCCTTCTCGGATTGCAGCAGCGCGGTGCGCTCTTCCGCTTCCCACGACTCCTTCTCCTTGCGGGCGCGGTGGAACGCCAGACCCGTACCAGCCGGGATCAGACGACCAACGATCACGTTTTCCTTCAGGCCGCGCAGACCGTCGCGCTTGCCCATGATCGCGGCTTCCGTCAGCACGCGGGTGGTTTCCTGGAACGATGCGGCCGAGATGAAGGAGTCGGTCGACAGCGATGCCTTGGTAATACCCAGCAGCACGTTCTCGTAAGTCGCAGGGATCTTGTTCTCTGCGGTTACGCGGTCGTTCTCGTCCAGCAGCTCGGAGCGCTCGACCTGCTCGCCCGTGATGTAGCTGGTGTCGCCGGCGTCCAGCACCTGCACGCGGCGCAGCATCTGACGAACAATGACTTCGATGTGCTTGTCATTGATCTTCACACCCTGCAGACGGTACACGTCCTGCACTTCGTCGACGATGTAGCGGGCCAGCGCTTCGATACCCAGCAGGCGCAGGATGTCCTGCGGATCGGCCGGGCCGTCGACAATCATCTCGCCCTTGTTCACCACCTGGCCGTCATGCACCAGCACCTGCTTGTCCTTGGTGATCAGGAACTCATGCTTGTTGCCGTCCATGTCGGTGATCTCGAGACGCTGCTTGCCCTTGGTCTCCTTGCCGAACGCCACGGTACCGGTGACTTCCGCCAGCATGCCGGCGTCCTTCGGCGAACGCGCTTCGAACAGCTCGGCAACGCGCGGCAGACCGCCGGTGATGTCACGGGTCTTCTGCGACTCGGTCGGGATACGTGCCAGCACTTCACCCACCGACACCTGCTGACCATCCTTCACGGTGATCAGCGCGCCGACCTGGAAGCCGATCGTCACGGCGTGTTCGGTGCCGGCGATCTTCACTTCCTGGCCCTGCTCGTTCAACAGCTTGACCTGCGGACGCAGCGACTTGGTCGCCGAACCGCGACGCTTCGCATCGATGACCACCAGGGTCGACAGGCCGGTGACCTCGTCGATCTGGCGGGCCACCGTCACGCCCTCTTCCACGTTCTCGAACTTCACCGTGCCGGTGTATTCGGTAATGATCGGGCGGGTCAGCGGATCCCAGTTTGCCAGCGCGGTGCCGGCCTTGATCGTCATGCCATCCTTGACGATCAGGGTGGCGCCGTACGGCACCTTGTGACGCTCACGCTCGCGGCCGATGTCGTCGGTGATCAGCACTTCGCCGGAACGGGAAATGACGATCTGCTCGCCCTTGCCGTTGGTGACGTAGCGCATGGTCGCCGTGAAGCGCACCGTGCCGTTGGACTTGGCTTCCACCGAGGAAGCCACCGCCGCACGCGACGCCGCACCACCGATGTGGAAGGTACGCATGGTCAACTGGGTGCCCGGCTCGCCGATCGACTGCGCGGCCACCACACCGACGGCTTCGCCGGAATTGACCAGCACGCCACGGCCCAGATCGCGGCCATAGCAATTCGCGCACAGGCCGTAACGGGTGTCGCAGGTCAGCGGCGTGCGGACCTTGACTTCGTCGATGCCCAGGCGCTCGATTTCCTCGACCATGTCCTCGTCCAGCAGCGTGCCGGCGTGGTACAGCGTGGCCTGGCTTTCCGGATTGACGACGTCGGTCGCGGCAACGCGGCCCAGGATACGGTCGCGCAGCGCTTCGATGACTTCACCGCCTTCGACCAGCGCCTTCATCGACGCGCCGTTGGAGGTGCCGCAATCGTCCTCGATCACCACCAGGTCCTGGGTCACGTCCACCAGACGACGGGTCAGGTAACCGGAGTTCGCGGTCTTCAGCGCGGTATCGGCCAGACCCTTACGGGCGCCGTGGGTCGAGATGAAGTACTGCAGAACGTTCAGGCCTTCGCGGAAGTTTGCGGTAATCGGCGTCTCGATGATCGAGCCGTCAGGCTTGGCCATCAGGCCGCGCATACCGGCCAGCTGGCGGATCTGAGCGGCGGAACCACGGGCGCCGGAGTCGGCCATCATGTAAATCGCGTTGAACGATTCCTGGACGCCATGGGTGCCGTCGCGCTTGACGACGTCTTCCACCTTCAGCTGTTCCATCATGGCCTTGCCGACTTCGTCGCCGGCCTTGCCCCAGATGTCCACCACCTTGTTGTAACGCTCGCCGGCCGTCACCAGACCGGAAGCATACTGCTGCTCGATCTGCTTGACTTCCTGCTCGGCGGTTGCGATCAGGGTGACCTTCTGCGGCGGAACCAGCATGTCGTCGACGCAGATCGAGATGCCGGCGCGGGTGGCGAGGCGGAAGCCCGACTGCATCAGCTGGTCGGCAAACACCACGGTGGCGCGCAGGCCGCACTTGCGGAACGAGATGTTGATCAGGCGCGAGATTTCCTTCTTCTTCAGCGCGCGGTTCAGCACCGAGAACGGCAGGCCCTTGGGCAGGATCTCGGACAGGATGGCGCGGCCGACCGTGGTCTCGTAACGGGTCACGGTGCGGTCGAAGCCAGTGCCCTCGGCATTGCGCGGATACTCGACGATACGGACCGTAACGCGGGTGGTCAGCTCGACTTCCTTGTTGTCATAGGCGCGAATCACTTCCGACACGTCCTGGAACAGCATGCCTTCGTTCTTGCCGTTGATCTTCTCGCGGGTCGCGTAGTACAGGCCCAGCACGATATCCTGGGACGGCACGATCGACGGTTCGCCGTTGGACGGGAACAGGATGTTGTTCGACGCCAGCATCAGCGAGCGCGCTTCCATCTGCGCCTCGATCGACAGCGGCACGTGCACAGCCATCTGGTCGCCGTCGAAGTCGGCGTTGAAGGCGGCGCAGACCAGCGGATGCAGCTGGATGGCCTTGCCTTCGATCAGCACCGGCTCGAATGCCTGGATGCCCAGGCGGTGCAGCGTCGGCGCACGGTTCAGCATCACCGGATGTTCGCGGATCACGTCTTCCAGGATGTCCCAGACCACCGGCTCCTGCACTTCCACCAGCTTCTTGGCGGCCTTGATCGTGGTCGCCAGGCCCATCAGTTCGAGCTTGTTGAAGATGAAGGGCTTGAACAGTTCCAGCGCCATCAGTTTCGGCAGGCCGCACTGGTGCAGCTTCAGCTGCGGACCCACCACGATCACGGAACGGCCGGAGTAGTCGACGCGCTTGCCCAGCAGGTTCTGACGGAAACGACCGCCCTTGCCCTTGATCATTTCGGCCAGCGACTTCAGCGGACGCTTGTTGGCGCCGGTCATGGCCTTGCCGCGGCGGCCGTTGTCGAGCAGCGAGTCGACGGCTTCCTGCAGCATCCGCTTTTCATTGCGGGTAATGATTTCCGGCGCGCGCAGCTCCATCAGCCGCTTCAGGCGGTTGTTACGGTTGATCACGCGGCGATACAGGTCGTTCAGGTCGGAAGTCGCGAAGCGGCCGCCGTCCAGCGGGACCAGCGGACGCAGTTCCGGCGGCAGCACCGGCAGCACTTCCATGATCATCCACTCGGGCTTGATGCCCGAACGCTGGAACGCTTCCAGCACCTTCAGGCGCTTGGCGTACTTCTTGATCTTGGCTTCGGACTTGGAGTCCTTCAGTTCCTGGCGCAGGGTGTCGGCGTCGCGGTCGATGTCGATCGAGCGCAGCAGTTCACGGATGCCCTCGGCGCCCATGAAGGCGGTGAAGTCGTCGCCGTACTCTTCGTACTTGGCGGCGTAATCGTCTTCCGACATGATCTGGCACTTCTTCAGCGGGGTCATGCCGGGATCGGTCACGACATAGGCTTCGAAGTACAGCACGCGCTCGATGTCGCGCAGCGTCATGTCGAGCACCATGCCCAGACGCGACGGCAGCGACTTCAGGAACCAGATGTGCGCGGTCGGCGATGCCAGCTCGATATGGCCCATGCGCTCGCGGCGCACCTTGGCCAGCGTGACTTCCACGCCGCATTTCTCGCAGATGACGCCGCGATGCTTCAGGCGCTTGTACTTGCCGCACAGGCACTCGTAGTCCTTGATCGGGCCAAAGATCTTGGCGCAGAACAGGCCGTCGCGCTCGGGCTTGAAGGTACGGTAGTTGATGGTTTCCGGCTTCTTGACTTCGCCGTAGGACCAGGAACGGATTTTGTCGGGCGACGCGAGACCAATCTTGATCGCGTCGAATTGTTCATTTTGCTGAACTTGCTTGAATAGATCGAGCAGTGCTTTCATCTATCACTCCAGGTAGGCGTGAAAAAACTTGTTTGTAAGACCGAGCGGCAACCGGCCATTATCCCCCGGATAGGCATCCCTTGCAGGACGCCGCTCCGGGGGTGGCGGATCAGTCGCGCTCCAGGTCGATATCGATACCCAGCGAGCGGATTTCCTTCACCAGCACGTTGAAGGATTCCGGCATGCCGGCATCGATCACGTGGTCGCCCTTGACCAGGTTCTCGTACACCTTGGTCCGGCCGTTCACGTCGTCCGACTTCACCGTCAGCATTTCCTGCAGCACGTAAGACGCGCCGTAGGCTTCCAGTGCCCACACTTCCATCTCGCCGAAACGCTGGCCGCCGAACTGCGCCTTGCCGCCCAGCGGCTGCTGGGTCACCAGCGAGTACGGGCCGGTCGAGCGGGCATGCATCTTGTCGTCCACCAGATGGTGCAGCTTGAGCATGTGCATGTAGCCGACCGTGACGGTGCGCTCGAAGGCTTCACCGGTGCGGCCGTCGTACATCGTGACCTGGTTCTTCGACGGCGTCATGCCCAGCTTGGCGGCGATGTCGTCCGGATAGGCCAGGTCCAGCATGCGATGGATTTCCTTCTCGTGCGCGCCGTCGAACACCGGCGTGGCGAACGGAACGCCCTTCTTCAGGTTTTCCGCCAGCGTCAGGACTTCCACGTCGGACAGGCTTTCGATGTCTTCCGGCTTGCCCGATTCGTTGTAGATCGTGGTCAGGAAGGTGCGCAGCTCGGCTGCCTTGGCTTGCGCGGCCAGCATTTCGCCGATGCGCAGGCCCAGGCCCTTGGCGGCCCAGCCCAGGTGGACTTCCAGCACCTGGCCGACGTTCATCCGCGACGGCACGCCCAGCGGGTTCAGCACGATGTCGGCCGGAGTACCGTCCGCCATGTAGGGCATGTCCTCGATCGGCACGATGCGGGAAACC
The DNA here is from genome assembly GCF_019052805.1 of Noviherbaspirillum sp. L7-7A. NCBI lineage: Bacteria > Pseudomonadati > Pseudomonadota > Betaproteobacteria > Burkholderiales > Oxalobacteraceae > Noviherbaspirillum > Noviherbaspirillum sp. L7-7A. The sequence continues at coordinate 3,692,427 of NZ_JAHQRJ010000001.1, read as the reverse complement.
ACACCCTTGTTACCGTGGCGGCCGGCCATCTTGTCGCCAGGCTGCAGGCGACGCTTCACTGCCAGGTAGACCTTGACCATCTTCTGCACGCCCGGCGGCAGCTCGTCGCCCTGCGTCAGCTTCTTGCGCTTCTCTTCAAACGCCAGGTCGAACTGGTGACGCTTCTCGGCGATGGACTCCTTGATGGCTTCCAGCGCTGCAGCGGCATCGTCGTCGGCCGGACGGATGTCGAACCAGTGGTACTTGTCCAGATCGTCCAGGTAAGCCTTGTCGATCGCGGTGCCCTTGGCAATCTTCTTCGGACCGCCGTTGACCACCTTGCCGATCAACATCTTTTCCAGACGCTGGAAGGCGTCGCCTTCCACGATGCGCAGCTGGTCGTTCAGGTCCAGGCGATAGCGCTTGAGTTCATCGTCGATGATCTGCTGGGCGCGCTTGTCGCGCTGGATGCCTTCCCGGGTGAAGACCTGCACGTCGATCACGGTGCCGACCATGCCGGACGGCACGCGCAGCGAGGTGTCCTTCACGTCCGACGCCTTTTCGCCGAAGATCGCGCGCAGCAGCTTCTCTTCCGGCGTCAGCTGGGTCTCGCCCTTAGGCGTGACCTTGCCGACCAGGGTATCGCCCGCCTCGACTTCAGCGCCGATGTAGACAATGCCCGACTCGTCCAGACGGGCCAGCTGGTTTTCCGCCAGGTTGGAGATATCACGGGTGATTTCTTCCGCGCCCAGCTTGGTGTCACGCGCCACCACCGACAGCTCCTCGATGTGGATCGAAGTGTAGCGGTCGTCGGCAACGACTTTTTCGGAGATCAGGATCGAATCTTCGAAGTTGTAGCCGTTCCACGGCATGAAGGCCACCAGCATGTTCTGGCCCAGAGCCAGCTCGCCCAGGTCGGTCGATGCGCCGTCGGCGATCACGTCGTTGCGGGCAACCCGGTCGCCCACCTGCACGATCGGACGCTGGTTGATGTTGGTGTTCTGGTTGGAACGGGTGTACTTGATTAGGTTGTAGATGTCGACGCCGACTTCGCCAGCCTGCGCTTCATCGTCGTTGACGCGGATCACCACGCGGCCGGCGTCGATGTAGTCGACCACGCCGCCACGCAGCGCCTGCACCGTGGTGCCGGAGTCGACCGCCACCGTGCGCTCGATGCCGGTGCCGACCAGCGCCTTTTCAGGACGCAGGCAGGGCACCGCCTGGCGTTGCATGTTGGCGCCCATCAGCGCGCGGTTCGCGTCGTCGTGCTCGAGGAACGGAATCAGCGATGCCGCGACCGAGACGATCTGGCCAGGCGCCACGTCCATGTACTGCACCCGCTCCGGCGACACCAGGATGGTCTCGCCGGCTTCACGGGCCGATACCAGCTCGTCCGACAGCGTGCCTTCCTCGTTGATGGTCGCATTCGCCTGAGCGATGATGTAGCGGCCTTCCTCGATCGCCGACAGGTAGTCGATCTGGTTGGTGATCTTGCTGCCCTCGACCTTGCGGTACGGGGTTTCCAGGAAGCCGTATTCATTCAGGCGGGCATACAGCGCCAGCGAGTTGATCAGGCCGATGTTCGGGCCTTCAGGCGTTTCGATCGGGCAGACGCGGCCGTAGTGGGTCGGATGCACGTCGCGCACCTCGAAGCCGGCGCGTTCGCGGGTCAGGCCGCCCGGTCCGAGTGCGGAAACGCGGCGCTTGTGGGTGATTTCCGACAGCGGGTTGGTCTGGTCCATGAACTGCGACAGCTGCGACGAACCGAAGAACTCGCGGATGGCTGCCGAGATCGGCTTGGAATTGATCAGGTCGTGCGGCATCAGGTTGTCCGCTTCGGCCTGGCCGAGGCGTTCCTTGACGGCGCGCTCGACGCGCACCAGGCCGGCACGGAACTGGTTTTCCGCCAGTTCGCCCACGCAGCGCACGCGACGGTTGCCGAGGTGATCGATATCGTCGACTTCGCCGCGGCCATTGCGCAGCTCGACCAGGATCTTGATCACGGCCAGCACGTCTTCGTTCGACAGCGTCATCGCGCCGGTGAGTTCGTCGCGGCCGATGCGGCGGTTGAACTTCATGCGGCCCACGGCCGACAGGTCGTAGCGGTCTTCGTTGTAGAACAGGCCGTTGAACAGCGCCTCGACCGAGTCTTCGGTCGGCGGCTCGCCGGGGCGCATCATGCGGTAGATCGCGATGCGGGCGGCTGTCTGATCGGCGGTGTCGTCGGTTCGCAGGGTCTGCGAGATGTAGGCGCCCTGGTCCAGATCGTTGGTATACAGCGTCTGGATGTCGGAGACGTTGGCGTCGCGCAGGCGGCCCAGCAGCTCTTCGGTCAGCTCGTCATTGGCATTGGCCACGACTTCGCCGGTGTCGGCGTCGACGATGTTGGTCGCAAGCACGCGGCCCAGCAGGTAGTCTTCCGGCACGGAAATGTGCTTGATGCCCGACGATTCGATCTCGCGCACGTGACGCGCGTTGATGCGCTTGTCCTTGGCGACGATGACCTTGCCTTCACGGTCGGTGATGTCGAAGCGCGCGACTTCGCCGCGCAGCCGCTCGGACACGAACTCGAGTTCGGCGCCATCGGAACGCAGGGTGAAGTTGTCGAAGACGAAGAAGTTGGCCAGGATCTGCTCGACCGTCATGCCGATGGCCTTCAGCAGGATCGTGACCGGCATCTTGCGGCGGCGGTCGACGCGGAAGAACAGGATGTCCTTCGGATCGAACTCGAAGTCCAGCCAGGAACCGCGGTAGGGAATGATCCGTGCCGAGAACAGCAGCTTGCCCGAGGAATGGGTCTTGCCGCGGTCATGCTCGAAGAACACGCCCGGGGAACGGTGCAGCTGGGACACGATCACGCGCTCGGTGCCATTGATCACGAAGGAACCGGTAGTCGTCATGAGCGGCAGTTCGCCCATGTAGACTTCCTGCTCCTTCATTTCCTTGACGACCGGCTTGGTCGGCGATTCCTTGTCGAGGATCACCAGGCGCACCTTGGCGCGCAGCGGCGAGGCGAAGGTCAGGCCGCGCTGCTGGCATTCCTTGACGTCGAATGGCGGATCGCCCAGCACATAGGAAAGAAACTCGAGACGCGCAAAGCCGTTATGCGAAACGATGGGGAAAATCGAGGTAAAGGCAGACTGCAGGCCTTCGTTCTTGCGCAGCGACGGGGCCTTGTCCGCCTGCAGAAAGCCGGTATAGGATTCGAGCTGGGTTGCAAGCAGGAATGGTACGTGGTGAACGTTGGCGCGCTTCGCGAATGATTTGCGAATGCGTTTCTTCTCAGTAAATGAGTAGTGCATGAACACTCCGTGAGTGACAGGAAGGATAGAGAATTCAGGATTCGACACGGATGGCGCGATATGGCTGCGTTTCCCGGGATCTGCGAAACCTCAAGTCTCGGCCCTTCAAATCTGTGATTTAATAGACCGCCTTTCGGGGCGGGTGTTGCATGGTACCGGTACGATCGTCTTCAAAGTCCGAAAACGACAAAGGAGCCAAAGCCGAGCCCTTCCTTTTTGGAAAGGGCTCTGCGCTTTGACTCATGCGCTGTATGTCGCGCTAGCAGGCCGCAATTACTTGATTTCTGCTTTTGCGCCAGCTTCTTCCAGCTTCTTCTTCGCTGCTTCAGCGTCAGCCTTCGATACACCTTCCTTCAGAGGCTTCGGTGCACCGTCAACCAGGTCCTTGGCTTCTTTCAGGCCCAAACCGGTGATTTCGCGGACTGCCTTAATGACGCCAACCTTGTTTGCGCCGAAGTCGGCCAGGATCACGGTGAACTCGGTCTGCTCTTCAGCAGCGGCTGCACCAGCGCCTGCGCCAGCTGCCGGGCCAGCGACGGCCATTGCTGCTGCGGAAACGCCAAACTTCTCTTCGAATGCCTTCACCAGGTCATTCAGGTCCATCACGGACATCTGACCTACGGCTTCGAGGATGTCTTCTTTGCTAATTGCCATTTGAAACTCCTAAATTGATTCGATAGTTACATCAAGTCGTCATTGACGCGAACGAAACAGGCCTGATCAGCCTGCTTCAGCCGGTGCTGCAGCTTCTTCGGCTGCGGCGCCGCCGCCGTTCTTTTCCGCCAGGGCGGCGAGTGCACGGGCAAATCCGGATACCGGCGCCTGCATGATGCCCATCAGCTGGGACAGCAGAACTTCGCGGGAAGGGATATTAGCCAGCGCTGCAACGCCTGCCTTGTCCAGCGGCTTGCCTGCGTAGTTACCGCCACGGATGACCAGCTTGTCATTGCCCTTGGCAAAGTCCGACAGGACCTTGGCAGCGGCGACAGCATCGTCCGAGATCGCATAGATCAGCGGGCCGGTCATGTCGTTGGCGAGTCCGGAGAACGCGGTACCTTCTACTGCACGGCGAGCCAGCGTGTTTTTCAACACACGCAGGTACACGCCCTGGTCACGCGCCTTGGAACGCAGTTGCGTCATTTGACCGACTTGGATGCCACGGTATTCAGCCAGGGCGATGGTCTGTGCCGATGCGATCTTGGCAGAGATTTCTTCGACTACGGCCTGTTTTTCATTCCGATTGAGACCCACGGTCAAGCTCCAAAAATGATGCTTGGCGACTACACAGCCGGTTGGCTGCTTGCCTTGCATCGGTTCGAACACGGCGTCCGAAGTCAGGAGTTCACTGCTGTTGCGGTACTGCATGCACAGCGGGCAGACTACAAAACTTGTTCGGGCTCGCCATCTGCGTTGGGTGCCTCCAGCTTGCGCCTTCGGCTATTAACATGGTGCACACACTGCATGCACTTCCGCCCAACGGTCTTTGATTGCCCGGGCCTTCATCCAACAACGACTCCGGCCCGGCCCAAAGATGCGCCCCGCGCGCTGTTTCGCGCAGGGTCTTGATTCAGTACTTAAGCAGCCAGGGTGGTCTGGTCCACGCGTACGCCAGCGCCCATGGTGGACGACAGCGAAACCTTGCGCAGATAGATGCCCTTGCTGGTGGCCGGCTTGGCCTTGTTCAGTGCGTCGATCAGGGCAACGAGGTTGCTCTTCAGGTCGGCGTCGGCGAAATCCTTGCGGCCGATGGTCGCGTGGATGATGCCGGCCTTGTCGGTACGATACTGCACCTGACCTGCCTTGGCGTTCTTCACGGCGGTGGCGACGTCCGGCGTCACGGTGCCGACCTTCGGGTTAGGCATCAGGCCGCGCGGTCCCAGGATCTGGCCCAGGGTACCGACGATACGCATGGTGTCCGGCGAAGCGATCACGATGTCGAACGGCATGTCGCCGCCCTTGATGCGTTCTGCCAAGTCTTCCATGCCGACCACGTCGGCGCCGGCAGCCTTGGCTGCCTCAGCCTTGTCGCCGCTGGCGAACACGGCCACGCGCACGCTCTTGCCGGTGCCTGCAGGCAGCACGACCGAGCCGCGGACGACTTGGTCCGATTTCTTGGCATCCACGCCCAGCTGAACGGCGACGTCGATCGACTCGTTGAACTTGGCGGTGGCGCATTCCTTGATCAGCGCGATCGCGTTGTCGAAGGGATAAACCTTGGTGCGATCAACTTTGGCCTTGATTGCCTTGGCGCGCTTGGACAGATTAGCCATTACAGACCCTCCACCGTGATACCGATGGAACGTGCGGAGCCGGCGATCGTGCGCACGGCTGCATCCATATCGGCAGCGGTCAGATCTGGCCGCTTGGTTGTTGCGATTTCTTCAGCTTGTGCGCGGGTGATGCTGCCGACCTTGTCGGTGTGCGGACGAGCCGAACCCTTGGTGATGCCGGCTGCCTTCTTGATCAGCACGGTTGCCGGCGGGGTCTTCATCACGAAAGTGAAGGACTTGTCGGCGAACGCGGTGATGACGACAGGAATAGGCAGACCTGGCTCGACACCCTGGGTCTGGGCGTTGAACGCCTTGCAGAATTCCATGATGTTCAGGCCGCGCTGACCCAGCGCCGGGCCGATCGGGGGAGACGGATTTGCTTTACCAGCTGGCACTTGCAGCTTGATATAGCCTATGATTTTCTTTGCCATGATGCTTCCAGTTTGAGTGAGTGTTAGCGCCGCTGCGAAGTACTAGCCCTCGCAGGGGCTCCTCGTTTGATGCATGCCGGTTTCGCAATGGATGCAGCGCCCGGCACGGGCGCTCTTGCTGCGGTTGCTGCTTAAACTTTTTCGACCTGGCCGAATTCGAGCTCGACCGGCGTTGCGCGCCCGAAGATCGTGACGGAAACGCGAACCTTGGACTTTTCGTAGTTGACTTCCTCGACATTGCCGTTGAAGTCGGTGAACGGGCCATCCTTGATGCGGACCAGCTCGCCCACTTCGTACAGCACTTTCGGACGTGGCTTTTCGATGCCTTCCTGCATCTGGTGCAGGATCTTGTCCACTTCGTGGGGCGGGATCGGCGTCGGCTTGTTCGATTTGCCGCCGATGAAACCGGTGACCTTGCTGGTGTTCTTGACCAGGTGCCAAGTGTCGTCGGTCATTTCCATTTCAACCAGCACATAGCCGGGAAAGAAACGACGTTCGGTCACAGACTTGTGGCCATTCTTGACTTCGATGACTTCCTCGGTCGGCACCAGGATCTGGCCGAACTTATCTTCCATGCCGGCGCGCGCAATGCGCTCGGTCAGTGCACGCTGCACGCTCTTTTCCATTCCGGAATAAGCGTGCACCACGTACCAGCGCTTGTTGCCGGTCGGCGCGGTGACTGCGGCCTCGTTCGGCACGCCGTCTTGCAGATTGTCGCTCATTATCGTTTCCAGCCCAGGATCAAGTCGTACAACAGGAATTCCAGTATCTTGTCCGTACCCCAGAGAAAGATTGCCATCACAAGCACAAAGCCGAATACGACTGCGGTGATCTGCGTGGCTTCCTTGCGGGTAGGCCAGACGACTTTCTTGGTTTCACGGACAGATTCTTTGGCGAATGCCAGAAAGCCCTGGCCGGACAGAGAAGTCCAGAGCAGGCCGATGGCAACCACGAGACCGGCAAGCAATGCACCGGTGCGCACCAGGGTGGACTGGCCTGCCAGCAGATAGAAACCCACTACACCGGCAACAGCAGCGCAAATAGCCAGGCCGACCTTCATCTTGTCGCCTGACGTATTGACGGTCTGCACGGGTTGATTAGCCATACAATTTTACTTTCGGTGCCCTGCACCTGAAACGGTGGCAGGGGCGGAGGGCCTCGAACCCCCGACCTTCGGTTTTGGAGACCGACGCTCTGCCAATTGAGCTACGCCCCTACGTTAAAACGGTAAAACCCGGAACCGTCGACACTGCCGCGCCAGCGAACCGGCGCAGGCAGCAGACTTTTCCTTAGTCCATGATCTTTGCAACAACGCCGGCGCCGACAGTACGGCCGCCTTCGCGGATTGCAAAACGCAGACCTTCTTCCATTGCGATCGGGTTGATCAGCATCACGGTGATCGACACGTTGTCGCCAGGCATGACCATTTCCTTGTCCTTCGGCAGCTCGATCGAACCGGTCACGTCCGTGGTACGGAAATAGAACTGCGGACGATAGTTGTTGAAGAACGGGGTGTGACGGCCACCTTCGTCTTTCGACAGAACGTAGATCTCGCCGGTGAAGTGCTTGTGCGGCTTGATCGAACCCGGCTTGGCCAGAACCTGGCCACGCTCGACGTCTTCACGCTTGGTGCCGCGCAGCAGCACGCCAACGTTGTCGCCTGCCTGACCCTGGTCCAGCAGCTTGCGGAACATTTCCACGCCCGTGCAGGTGGTCTTCTGGGTGTCGCGGATGCCGACGATTTCGATCTCTTCGCCAACCTTGACAACGCCGCGCTCGACGCGACCGGTCACCACCGTGCCACGACCCGAGATCGAGAACACGTCTTCCACCGGCAGCAGGAACGCACCGTCAACGGCACGGTCAGGCGTCGGGATGTAGGTGTCCAGCGCTTCGGCCAGGGCCATGATCGACTGCTCGCCCAACGGGCCCTTGTCGCCTTCCAGCGCCAGCTTGGCCGAACCCTTGATGATGGGCAGGTCGTCGCCAGGGAACTCGTACTTCGACAGCAGCTCGCGCACTTCCATTTCCACCAGTTCCAGCAGCTCTTCGTCGTCGACCATGTCGCACTTGTTGAGGTAGACGATGATGTACGGAACGCCAACCTGACGCGCCAGCAGGATGTGCTCGCGGGTTTGCGGCATCGGGCCGTCGGCCGCGGAGCAGACCAGGATTGCGCCGTCCATCTGTGCCGCGCCGGTGATCATGTTCTTCACGTAGTCGGCGTGGCCCGGGCAGTCAACGTGCGCGTAGTGGCGGTTGGCGGTTTCGTATTCGACGTGGGCGGTGTTGATGGTGATGCCGCGCGCCTTCTCTTCCGGCGCTGCGTCGATCTCGTCATATTTCTTTGCCTCGCCGCCGAACTTGGCCGACAGAACCGTTGCGATTGCCGCGGTCAGCGTGGTCTTGCCATGGTCGACGTGGCCGATGGTGCCCACATTCACGTGCGGTTTGGTCCGCTCAAATTTGCTTTTTGCCATCTTAGACTCCTAACGATTTGATGAGAATGTCCAGGCACTGGCCCGACTATCTTGCTGATGTGCGCATTGCCAAGGGCGCATCGCGCGATGCGATGCGCCCCGTACTGAATTTGGTGCCCTTTACGTGGATTGAACACGTGGCCTCTCCCTTACCAAGGGAGTGCTCTACCACTGAGCTAAAAGGGCAAAACCTTTGACTCCTGACGCCCTGAAGCAACGTCAACAGCCGAAAACTGGAGCGGGTGAAGGGAATCGAACCCTCGTCATAAGCTTGGAAGGCTTCAGCTCTACCATTGAGCTACACCCGCAAGGGTGACCAGACAGCCACTCACAACTAAATCACTATCACCTGCACTGCTCGCCTGTGGTGGAGGGGGCTGGATTCGAACCAGCGTACTCGTAAGAGGGCAGATTTACAGTCTGCTGCCATTAACCACTCGGCCACCCCTCCGCAGGGAACCCCGAACTATATTGGGAAACCCTCGGCCTGTCAACATTGAAGTGTTTTCTTGCCGCACTTCATGTCGAAGGAGCCGAATCATAGCACCAGCCATGCAGGAAATAAAAGTACGTTTTGCCTTGAGGATGCAAAAAGTTTCGTCTGTTCGATTACCGACAGCTTGCCGGCCGGTATTGTGCTGAAAAAACCACGCCGGGCGTTGATAATGCGGCATCGCCCATTCAGCAGGTTGCCATGTCCCGAGTTCTGGTTGTGTATGCCCATGCCGCGCCCAATGCGTCGCGCGTGAACCGGCGGATGATCGCCGCCGCCCGCGCCCTGCCGGACGTGACGGTCAGCGAGCTTTACGAGCTATACCCCGACTTCGTGATCGATGTCGAGCATGAGCAGAACCTGCTGGCCCAGGCGGAACTGATCGTGCTGCAGCATCCGCTGCAATGGTATGGCATGCCCTCGCTGCAGAAGGAATGGCTGGACCAGGTGCTGGAGCATGGCTGGGCGCATGGCCGCAATGGCCGGGCGCTGGCGGGCAAGCACTTCCTGCTTGCGGTGACGACCGGCGGCGATGCCCGGGCCTACAGCGAAAGCGGCGAGCACGGCTATCCCTTCGAGGCATTCCTGCCGCCCTACCGGCAAACCGCCATGCTGTGCGGCATGCGCTGGCTGCCGCCGCTGGTGCTGCACGGCGCCCGACGGGCCGGCGAGGAAGCGGTGGCGGTGCATGTCGAGGCGTACCGCAGCCTGCTGGCCGGCTTTCCCGCTTCCCTGGCGCAACGCACTGACACCGGCGCCCTGCGCACCTAGAAAGGACCAGCCATGGATCACAGCCTGTTGCAAAACACCCTTGTTTACCTGCTGGCCGCTGTGGTGGCGGTGCCGATCGCCAAGCGCCTGGGACTGGGCGCGGTATTGGGCTACCTGCTGGCGGGCATTGCCATCGGCCCCTGGGGGCTGCGCCTGATCAGCGGCGTGGAAAACATCCTCCATTTCTCGGAATTCGGCGTGGTGCTGCTGCTGTTCCTGATCGGGCTGGAGCTGGAACCCAGGCGGCTGTGGGCGATGCGCCGGCCGATCTTTGGCGGCGGCGGCGCGCAGGTGCTGCTGGTGGCCGCCGCCCTGGCCGGAACGGCGATGCTGTTCGGCATCGACTGGAAAGTGGCCTTGATCGCGGCGCTTGGCCTGTCGCTGTCGTCGACGGCGATTGCGCTGGCAACGCTGGAAGAACGCAACCTGATGACCACGCCGGCCGGCGCAGCCGGTTTTTCCATCCTGCTATTCCAGGACATCGCGGCCATTCCGATGATTGCCATCGTCCCGATGCTGGGCGTGTCCGCCGGCCAGGACAGCACCAGCTGGGTGGATGTGGCGCAGATCGTTGCGGTGATCGCGGCGCTGGTGCTGGGCGGGCGTTTCCTGATCCGGCCGGCGCTGCGCATGATTGCCGGAACCGGCATGCGCGAGATATTCACCGCCTTTGCGCTGCTCCTGGTAATCGCGATCGCGATGCTGATGCAATGGGTCGGTCTGTCGATGGCGCTGGGCACCTTCCTCGCCGGCGTGCTGCTGGCCGATTCGGAATACCGGCATGCGCTGGAGTCCGACCTGGAGCCGTTCAAGGGCCTGCTGCTGGGACTGTTCTTCACCGCGGTCGGCATGTCGGTGGATTTCGCCGTGTTCCTGGCCCAGCCATGGCGCATCCTGGGCATGGTTGTGCTGTTTCTTTGTATCAAGGGACTGGTGCTGTACCTGCTGGCGATGAAGCTGGGCATTGCCCGCGGCCAGCGCGCGCTGTTTGCCTTCGTGCTGGCCCAGGGCGGGGAATTCGCCTTCGTGGTGTTCGGCGCCGCCGCCACGGCGCGGGTGTTCAGCGAGGAACAGGCGGCGGTGCTGGTGGTGACGGTCACGCTGTCGATGATGGCCACGCCGCTGTTGCTGCTATGGCATGACAAGGTGATTGCGCCGCGCCACGCCGCCGAGAAAAAACGTCCTGACGACAAGCCGGAAGCCAAGGAAGACCATGTGATCATCGCCGGCTTCGGCCGCTTCGGGCAGATCGTCGGCCGGCTGCTGCATGCCAACGGCGTGTCGCTGACCGTGCTGGACCACGACCCGGACCAGATCGACCTGCTGCGCCGCTTCGGCTTCAAGGTGTTCTACGGCGACGCCACCCGCATCGACCTGCTGCATGCCGCCGGCGCCGCCGATGCGCGGGCGCTGGTGCTGGCGATCGACGATGTGGAAGACAGCCTGAAGCTGGTGGACGCGGCGCGCGAGGTGTTTCCCGACCTGCCCATCCTGGCCCGCGCCCGCAATGTCAGCCACTACTACGATTTGATGGACCGCGGCGTCACCGTGATCGAGCGCGAAACCTTCGAGAGCGCGCTGCTATTGGGCCGGCGCGTGATGCAGCATCTCGGCGCGAGCGCCTGGCAGGCGCGGCAGGCGACGATGAAGTTCCGTGCCCACACCCTGAAGTCGCTGCTCGACGTCTATCCGTATTACCGCGACCAGCAGCAGTATGTGTCGATGGCGCGGCAGGCGCGCGACGAGCTCGAAGCCATGTTCGCCCGCGACGCCGCGGCCCGCGGCGAGAAGCGCCGCGGCGGCTGGGATTGAGGCAATCCCGGGCCATATCGGGACTGATCCAAGGCTAAGGCGTCGCGGCCGCCTGCGGCTCGCGCATGCGCCAGGCGGCCAGCACCGCCAGCGCCGATACCACGGCGATGAACAGGAAGGTCTCGTCGAAAGCGCGCAGCGGGTGCGCGCTCTGGGCCGGGTACAGCGCCAGCCGCCATTCCAGCACGATGCCCACCAGGGACACGCCGATCGCGCCGCCGAGCTGGCGCAGGAAGTTGATGGTGCTGGAGCCCTGCGCAATCAGGTTGTAGTCGACGCCGCGCATCGCGCCCAGGCTGAGCGCCGGCAGCACCAGGCCCAGGCCGATGCGGCCGACGATGGCCCACAGCATCAGCACGACATAGCTGGTGTCGGCCTGCACCATCGCCATCAGGGCGAACGACAGCGCCAGCAGCGACACGCCGACGGCGACCAGCACATGCGGCCGGTAGCGGTCCACCAGACGGCCGCCGAGCCAGATCGTCACCGCCAGCACGCCGCCTGCCGGCAGCAGCACCAGGCCGGCCTGCGACGGCTGGTAGTGCAGCCCGATCTGCATGTAGACCGGCAGCAGATAGGTCGAACCGAACAGGCCCATGCCGTAGATGAAGGCCACCAGCGCGCCCATGGCGAACTGCGGATAGCGAAACAGGCTCATGTTCATCAGCGGATTGGCGGTGCGCAGCTGGTAGGCGATGAAGCCGGCCAGCCCGGCCACGCCGAGCGCCAGCAGCACCAGCGCCAGTGTTCCCTGCTGCCGCACTTCCACCAGGCCGTTCAACAGGCAGATGATGGCCACGCCCGCCAGCAGCAGGCCGCGCCAGTCCAGCGGCTTGCCATTGCCGCCGCTGCCGCCCAGCGGCAGGTAGCGGTTGGCCATGGACAGCACGGTCAGGCAGAACGGCACCATGATGAAGAAGATCGAGCGCCAGCCGAAATGCTCGACCAGGAAGCCGCCGATGCTGGGGCCGATCGCCGGCGCCAGCACCACGCCGAAGCCGAACAGGCCCATCGCCCTGCCCTGCTCTTCCTTGGCGAAGGAACGCAGGATCATGATGGCCGGTATCGGCTGCACCACGCCGCAGGCCAGGCCTTCGGCCACTCGCATGGCAATCAGCATGGCGTAGTTGACGGAGATGCCGCCGAAGATGCCGCCTGCCAGCAGCAGCAGCATCGCGCCGGCATAGGTGCGCAACAGGCCGAAGCGCAGCAGCAGCCAGGGCGTGGTCAGCATGGACAGCGTCATGGCCAGCATGAAGCTGGTCGATACCCACTGGGCACGCTCCTGGCCCAGCGTGAAATGGCGGCTCAGGTCGGGCACCGCGACATTGACGATGGTGGACGACATGATCGCCGCCATCGAGCCGATCATCACGGTCACGAGCACCAGCCATTTGTGGCGCTCGCCGTAGCGCGCCTGCAGTTCTTCCCGGGTCAGGGCCATGTGTCTCTGGTTTTATTGTTTGGCCGGGCAGTATACCCAGTTGCATGGCGGCCCTGCTTGCGCCGGGCGTACGCTTCGTTTCAGAGGAAGCGGGCGACCAGGAAAATCACGGTGGAGAGCAGGATGGTGGAAGCGAAGGGCAGGAAGATTCTCTTGCCGAACAATGAAAAACTGACATCGCCCGGCAGGCGGCCCACGCCCAGCTTTTCCAGCCAGGGCAGCAGCGCGGAAAAGACGATCAGGCCGATGAAGATGGTCAGGACCCAGCGGATCATGCGCGGCTTTCTGTGAGGTGGAACGTTGACGGCGAAAGCCCGATTGTACTCAAAGCCGGTGGCTGCGGTCGTTGCGCGCGAACTGCGGCGGCAATTCGACCCGGGTGCCCAGCGCGATCACCTTGAACAGCTCGCCCATCTCGGCCGGCGAGGTCAGCTTCTGCACCTCGTTGGAACGCGGCAGGTAGCGCAGGCGGTCGCTGGCCGGGGTGCGCTGCAGGATGTCGGCGATGCCGGCGTCGATCAGGAAGGCGGCCTGGCTGGTATAGGTCAGCACGTCCAGGCCGTTGGCGACCGCGGTCTGCGCCACCGCGGTGAAGTCGACATGGGCGGTGATGTCCTGCAGGCCCGGCATGTAGAACGGGTCGGCATGCGCATGATGGCGGTAGTGGCACATCAGCGTGCCTTCGGTGCGCTGCGGCAGGTAGTACTCATGCGCCGGAAAACCATAGTCGATCAGCAGCGCCGCGCCGCCGTGGCCGGTGTAGTCGAAGCCGGCGCGCAGCATGTCGGCCAGCGTGCGCACGAAGCCCAGCGCGATCGGATGCACTTCGGTCAGATACCCTTCCGGCAAGAGCTCGGGATGCGGAATCTGCGCCAGCAGCGACGCATCGCATGGCCGGTCGCGGTAGACAAAACCTCTGGGCGACAGGCCGATGCCATGCTCGCGCCAGCCGTGCGCGGTCTTGGTGACCAGCTGCACCGGCATGGCGTCCAGCACCTCGTTGCCCAGCACGACGCCGGAAAACACCGCCGGAAACTGGTCCAGCCAGGTCACCTGCGGAAAGCCGCGCAGGGTTTCCTGCTGGCGGGCGCGCAGTTCCCCGGACAGCTCGACGATGGAATAGCGATGCACCGCCACGCCCATGGCCGAGAGTTCGTTGAGGATGTCGCGCGCGAGCTTGCCGGTGCCGGCGCCGAATTCCATGATCTGCGGCGTGGTCCGGCCGATCAGGTCGGCCACCACGCGGGCCAGGGTCTGGCCGAACAGGGGCGACATTTCCGGCGCGGTTGTAAAATCACCCTCCCTGCCTAGCTTGGCCGCGCCGCCGCTGTAGTAACCGAGGCCGGGCGCATACAGCGCCAGTTCCATGAATCGGGAGAAAGGAATCCAGCCGGAGTTGTGGCGGATGTCGTTCGCGATGAGGTTTTGCAGCGCGCGCGAGGCCATCAGCGCGTCGAGACCAGGATCAGGCAGTTGCAGTTGCATAGACGGTATTGTAGTCAAATAGGCTTGGAGGTTGTACATGAATCTACGCGGCGCCGGAAGGCTTGCACGCAGACATCAGACCACGAATGCCCGGAAAGTTGCACTCGTGACCGGCGCCGGCAAGCGCCTGGGCCGCGCCATTGCGCTGGCCCTGGCCGACCAGGGCTGGGACATCGTGGTGCACTACCGGCATTCCGAGGACGATGCCGACCTGACGGTGCTGGATATCGAGAGCCGCGGCCGGCGCGCGCTGGCGCTGCAATGCGACCTGTCCGACGAGGCCGCGGTGCGCGCGCTGCTGCCGCGGGCAGCCGCATTCGGCCGGGTGTCCTGCGTGGTGAACAATGCCGCCCTGTTCGAGCAGGACAGCGCCGGCGACTTTTCGATGGCGCGGCTGGATGCGCACATGCATGCCAACCTGGCCGCGCCGGTATTGCTGGCGCAGGCGCTCCATGCGATCACGCCCGATGACGAGCAGGCCGTGGTGATCAACCTGCTGGACCAGAAGCTGCACAACCTGAACCCCGATTTCCTGTCCTATACCCTGTCCAAGGCGGCGCTGGAAACCGCCACCACCATGCTGGCCCAGGCGCTCGCGCCGAAGGTGCGTGTGGTGGGCGTGGCGCCCGGCATTACGCTGCAGTCGGGCGACCAGACGCCGGAAGCCTTTGCGAAAGCCCACCAGGTCACGCCGCTGGGCCGCTCTAGCCTGCCGGAAGATGTCGCCGCCGCGGTCTGCTACCTTGCACAGGCTGGCGCGGTGACGGGCACGACGCTCCTGGTCGACGGCGGCCAGCACCTGATGCCGCTGCCGCGCGACGTGATGTTCCTTGCCACCTGAATGTGGCCTTTTCCATAACCTGTAGAGAAACCCATGCTGCCTACCCTGTCTTACCCAGAACTGTCCGACTGCCGCCGCCTGTTCCTGCGCAACTACGAAGTGCAGATCAATATCGGCGTGCATGAATTTGAAAAGAAGGGCGAGCAGCGGGTGCTGATCAACGTCGACCTCTTCATTCCGCTGGCGCTGTCGACGCCGCAGGCCGACCAGCTCGATGAAGTGGTCGACTACGACTTCATGCGCGACACCATCTCCCGCCGCATGGCCGAAGGCCATATCCATCTGCAGGAAACCCTGTGCGACGACGTCGCGCGCGCAATGCTGGCCCATCCCAAGGTGCGCGCGGTGAGGGTATCGACCGAGAAGCCGGATGTCTATCCGGACTGCGAATCGGTCGGGGTGGAGGTGTTTCAGGTCAAGCAGGGCTGAGGCGGCCGGTACATTCATCAGCCTGCCACAGGTTGCCGGGCCAGCCGCCTCCCGTGCAGCTGACCAATGAAAGAGCCCAGGTCGAGTCCCGGTCTGAACGACATTCACCGACTTTCCGGTTTCCCAAATTGCGAACCTCGTTTCCAGACTGGTTTACGCAAGTAATCCATAGCGAAGCTTTTTGGGGGAACAATGATCGGGACAGGATTTGGCCGGTGGGATCGAGCACCGATACCGCGTGAGGATACGGTGCAAGGTGAGAAGCGCGCGAGCCCCTACTGTCCCATGCATGCGGAAAGCAGGTCGGCTGAAGTCTCACGATCCGCCGATTCCATCCATCTCCCGACCAGCGAGGACTGGGAATGCCTTGGAGGCATAGACGCCGTCAGCGCTGATGAATCCCCTTCGCTGGAAAAGCTGCGAACCGATGCCTACCTGCTGAGTTTCCCGAGCGGGGCACAGCTACGTCTGATCAACACCATTGTCGGGCCGGATGGCGCTGCGCTTCCTGCTCCGGATGTTCCCGTGCTCACTGAAACAGCCAATTTACTGGATCAATACAATGCCCTGGTAAATGAATACAACAATGACAAGGTAAAGCGCCAGTGGCACTGGGACGCCCTCGAGACGAAGTTGCAAGACAAGCTGACACTGCTGGACGAGACGCTGAAAAACGCCGTCGATCAGCCGGCAAGCAGCCGGAGTGGCGCATTCCAGGCCTTGCGCAACGGCTTGCGTGAAGCGGGCATCCTTCGCGGGTTGAGAACTGACTGGCGTTACTGGGAAATGCTGGGCGTGTCGCCAGCAGAATTCGAGCATGCTGCCAAAGACACGACTTACCTCAACGCATGGCGGAAGAAGGGGTTTTCAGCAAGGGAGGCCTTGTCATTCAGGAACGCCGGCTATGCGCCTGAACAGGTGGTTCATTTAAAACATACCGGCATTACAGGGCCAATTGCAAAGCAACTGATACAGCGCGGTTACACCAGGGAATTTTTCGAGGAGACGCTCGGCAAGCGACCAAGCCTGGCCGAGGCAGAGCTTTTTCTGCAGGACCACCATGACGCCTGGGCAGAAAACCAGGGACGGGAATTCGGCAGCGGAGCATGCAATACCGTCTTTGCGAGGTTCTTCATCAGGGAGGGGCAACATCCCAACCCTGCAGTCAGTGCTGTCCGCGTAGCGAAAGCGGAAAGAATATTCAAGCCGGAAAGACTCGTTGCAGCTTCAGCGACATCGAATGGCAACGGCACAGCCAGAACCTGTGACTTGCAAGCCGGCGAGCTGATCGCGGGAGACGGCAATGACTCGGGGCTGCTTACCTTGCATATCTTTGGACTGATAGGACCGGAAACGCTTGCGAATCCGCGCATTATTGGCCGCAATCTTGCGTCCTATCGTCTGGCAAAGGCATTCGGAGCGGACGTCATTGTTGAATCCGAACTTGCGATCTCGACTGTGCCTGTTACAGACACGGAAAAATCCGAATACCAGGCCACTACAGGGCGTCAGGCCACCGATTTCGTCTTCATGCCAGGCGTCATGATGGAAAAGGCGGAGGAAACCTATCGGCTATACCGGGGCGAGAAACTGGCCAAGCCGGATGCCGGTTCCGATGCCGGCGCCGAACTTTGCCGGAACCTGACCTGGCTAATTTCGCTCGACAAGATCACCGGCCAGATAGACCGCAATAAGGACAACATGCGGCTCACTGCTGCAGGAAAGGTCAAGGGCATCGACAACGATCAGTCCTGGCCTGCCGGAATCGGAGAGCCAAAATATTTCGGGTTCCTGTTTGAGGGCTTGGACTGGAGTCTGGTGGATGAGAAAACAGGCTATCCGCGCATCGTCGACGAGAAAATGGTCGCCAGCCTATGCGGCTTTTCCGAGATGGAACTCAGGCAATGGAAAGCCGGGCAACTACGCGCATCCGCGATAGATATAGCGAGGTCAAGAGCGAGGAAAACACTCGCGCAGGCAGTCAGGGGCTGTATTACCAAAGCCGAAATGCAGGCCGGGCAGCAAAGACTGCATGCGCTTCAAGACTACCTGCTCGGGAATACGGTAAAAGTCATTTCCGACTGGCGAACCGAATATCAAGCAGCGACGAGGAACTGAAGCCGGTTTCCGGGGTGAGCGTTTCGGGCCGCTGATCCCGCGCAAGGCGACGTGTCAGCTGTGACAGACAGCAAGCAACGCCTCAAATCATTTTCACCACACCGCCGCCCTGCGCCGGCGCCTCGTCCGGGTCGAACAGCCGGTCGCCTTCCACCGGGGCGCCTTCCTTCAGCGTGAAGGCATGGAAGTCGAACAGGTCGCGGTCCAGCATGTGGGACGGCGTGACATTGCCCATCGCGGTGAACATGCTCTTGACCCATAGCGGGTTCTTCGCTTCCCACTGCCTGGTCATTTCCTTCATGGCCTGGCGCTGCAGGTTGGGCTGCGAGCCGCACAGGTTGCAGGGGATGATGGGGAACTGCATCGCCGCCGCGTACTTCTTGATGTCGGACTCCTTGCAGTAGGCCAGCGGGCGGATCACGACGTTCTCGCCGTCGTCGGCGCGCAGCTTGGGCGGCATGGTCTTGATGGTGCCGCCGTAGAACAGGTTGAGCATGAAGGTGTGCAGGATGTCGTCGCGGTGATGGCCGAGCGCGATCTTGGTGGCGCCGATTTCCCTGGCGGTGCGGTACAGGATGCCGCGCCGCAGCCGCGAGCACAGCGAGCAGGTGGTCTTGCCGGGCGCGATCTTGTCCTTGACGATGCTGTAGGTGTCTTCCTCGACGATCTTGTAGGGCACGCCGATGCCGTCGAGGTAGCGCGGCAGCACGTCTTCCGGGAAGCCGGGCTGCTTCTGGTCGAGGTTGACGGCGAACAGCTCGAAACTGATTGGCGCGACCCGCTGCAGGTAGCGCAGGGTTTCCAGCATGGTGTAGCTGTCGGCGCCGCCGGACAGGCAGACCATCACCCGGTCGCCCTCCTCGATCATGCCGAAGTCGATCACGGCCTTGCCGGTCAGGCGGCGCAGATTCTTTTCCAGGATCTCGAAGCGCCGCGAGCCGGTGTGCATCACGTCCTGGGCGGATGTTGGCTCGCCGGCGGCGTCGATGTCGATGTCAGGCTCGTTGACCGGGTTCACAGCGGTATTCATACGTGATCTCTTTGTTAAGGCATGGACGGCGAAGCGCGCGGCGGCGCCTGCCTGGACTTGCAGATTGCGGGAGACCCTTGCCGGACGGCGTCGGGACTGGATGCAGGCGAAGGCGGTATTTTCTCACACCGGGCCGGCGCCGGCTTGGAACGGCTTCGCCGCCGGCAGGCATGGAGGCGCGGCTGCGGTTTCCCCTGGCGTCCGCGTCAACGCACTGACATGGCAGTGGCTGGAGCGGAAAAGTACACTGTGGCTCGTAGGGTGCAATACCCGAAGGGCATTGCACGGAATGTGCCCCCCTCCGCTTCACGGCTGGAACAACAGCCATATGCGAAGCGTCACCATGATCAACGGCTCGTGGAATGCTCCTTTGGGGTATTCCACCCTTGTATTATTCCGTCAGTTCGGTTGTGTAGTAATTCCGCTGGTCTTGCATGGCAAGACCCGGGATCGTTGTAGCAGTTCTTCAGGGGCACCTGAGGAACGGGCGGCTGGATGCCGATTGCACCCTTAGGACGCGATCCAGTGTCGTAGATTCTTGCAGCAGCCGCCCACCCTCGCAAAAAAGATCGGACAGTATCTTTGGCCCGGCTTGCCGGCAGCCCGCATTGACAAGGTAGATCATGAGAGGACGTTGCATGCACTCGTATCATTTGGGAATCGATGTCGCCAAGGCCAAGCTCGATTGCGCTTTGCGCCTGCCGGATGGCAAACATCGCAACAAGGTCGTCACCAACAACGCCAGCGGCTTTGCGGCCCTGCTCGAGTGGCTGCAAAAGCATGGGGGCGCAGCCGCCCATGTCTGCATGGAAGCCACCGGCGTGTATTGGGAAGAAGTCGCCCTCTATCTGGCGCAGCAGGGCTTGCCGGTAAGCGTGGTCAATCCCGCGCAGATCAAGGCCTTTGGCGCCTCGCACCTGGTGCGCACCAAGACCGATCGGGTCGACGCCCAGTTGATTGCCAGCTTCTGCTTCGAGCGCCGCCCGGCGTTATGGCAGGCGCCTTCAGCGACTGAGCAGGCGTTGCGGGCCATGGTATTGCGCCTGGATGCGCTGCAGAACATGCGCACCCAGGAAAGCAACCGGCTGGACGTGGCGCGCGAAGCGGTCAGGGCCGGCATTGGCAGCCACATCGCCTGGCTGGACAAGGAAATCGACAAGCTGGCCCGGCAGATTCGCCAGCACATGGACAACGACCCGGACCTCAAGGACAAGCAGGAACTGCTCGACAGCATTCCGGGGCTGGGCGAGCGCACGATTGCGTGCCTGCTGGCGTTTTATGGCGATCTGCAGCGCTTTGACCATGCCCGGCAGGCCGTGGCATTCGCCGGGCTGGACCCGCGTCAGCATGAGTCCGGCAGCAGCGTCAGGGGCAAGCCACGGCGATCGAAGGTGGGTCACAGCTTCCTGCGCAAGGCGCTTTACATGCCTGCCATGGTGACCCTGTACAGGACCAAGTGGGGCAAGGTGTTCCGCCAGCGCCTGGCCGCAGCAGGAAAGCCGCCCAAGCTCATCATCGGCGCCATGATGCGCAAGCTCATCCATGTCGCCTTCGGCGTGCTTAAGTCACGGCAAGCCTTTGATTCAACATTGCATGGGGCTTGACGGGCATAACAGTATCTACAAGAGCCGGCGTGGAACGACTTCGCGCAACGCAAGCGTGCAGGCCCGGAATCTTCCGGAGGCGAAGACCTCCAATAACAAAACGACATGCATCGTAGCGGAGGAGCCGATGACCTTTCTGATACTGAGCCGTCAAGGCTATGACGACCTGATGGCGCAGGGCGCGAAGCCGGATGCGATCTGGGTTAATCCGGATGTACTGTCGGAGGACGAGATCGACCGTTTGCGGCAGCAGGGCGTGGAACTGGCGGTGCTGCCGGAACGGGTCGATCCGCATGCGCCGGCACAGCGAGAGGCGGCGGCGCTGCGGCTGGCCGACGATGCGCCGCTGTGGATTGAATATGCGCCGCCGGCCACCACCGGCGCGCCGACCGGGGCTGCGCCCGACATGCCGGCATCACGCCTGCCGCGTGCGCTGCAGCAGGCGCAGGAAAGCGCGGCCCGGCTGGCGCGCCTGGCCAGCCGGCGCTTCAAGCGTTTCACCGCTGCCGACGGCGCGGCCATCGTGATTCCCTATATCGGCTACGGCACGACCGAGCGCCTGCTGCTGCGCGGCCGGGTGCTGAAGGACGAGGGCTTCGTCACGCCGGAACCCGGCCACAGCGGCTGGCGCAACCTGACCGAACTGTACAAGCGGCTGGGCTCGGACGAAGTGCCCGGCGCGCGACTGCGCGCCCGTTTCGCAGGCGCGGAAGGTACGGCGCAGGAAATCGTGACGGACGATAACGGCTACTTCCAGGCCGAGCTGACCCTGCCGCAACCGGTAGCCGCCGGCTGGCATCAGGTGACGCTGGAACTGCTGAACCCGGCGCCGGCCGCCGGCCATGCAAGCGCCACGGCCGACGTGCTGGTGCCGCCGGCCAGCGCACAGTTCGGCATCATCAGCGACATCGACGACACGGTGTTGTGGAGCAACGTGACCAACAAGATCCGCATGCTCAAGATGCTGGCCGTCTCCAACGCCCATACCCGCAAGCCGTTCAAGGGCGTGGCCGCGTTCTACCGGGCGCTGCACGCGGGCGCGGGCGGCAATGACGCCAATCCGCTGTTCTATGTATCGAGCAGCCCGTGGCACCTTTACACGCCGCTGGTCGATTTCCTTCGTTCCCAGAACCTGCCGATCGGCCCGCTGATGTTGAAGGAACTGGGCGTGAAAAGCCTGTTCGGCGCCAGCCGGCACCAGGAGCACAAGCTGTCCAGCATCGAGCGCGTCTTCGAGACCTATCCGCAGTTGCCCTTCGTGCTGATCGGCGACAGCGGACAGGAGGATCCGGAGATCTATCGGGCGCTGGTGCTGCGCCATCCGCAGCGCATCAAGGCAATCTATATCCGCAATGTGAATCCCGACCCGGACCGCATCGAGGCGATCGACCGGCTGGCCGAGGAAGTGCGTGCCAGCGGTGCGCAGCTCGTGCTGGTGCCGGACAGCGAATATGCCGCCACCCATGCGGCCGGCGAAGGCCTGATCGCCGCCGGCGCGGCGGCCGGGGTGCGGGCCGACAAGCGCGGCGATGAAGCCACGGCGGGCGCCGTGCCGAAGGCCTGATCAGCCGGGCAGCACCCGCTGCGGATGGCTGTAGACCAGCTGCCTGTCCTGCCGCACGAACCCGGCCAGCGTCAGGCCGCACTGCTCTGCCAGGCGCACCGCCATCGCGGTGGGCGCGGAGATCGCGGCCAGCAGGCCGATGCCGGCGCAGGCCGCCTTCTGCGCCATCTCGACGCTGGCGCGGCTGGTGACGATGGCAAAGCCTTCCCGCGCGTCCAGGCCGTCATGCGCAATGGCGCCGACCAGCTTGTCCAGCGCATTGTGGCGGCCGACATCCTCGCGCGTCAGCAGCAGTTCGCCATCCCAGCGCGCCCAGCCGGCGGCATGCGCGGCGCCGGTGGACTGGTGCAACGCCTGGCTGTCCGTCAGCGCCCGCATCGCGGCATGGATGGCCGATGCCTGCGCCACGCCGCCTGCGGCCACCGGCGTGACCGGCCGCAGCACCTGGTCCAGGCTTTCGGTGCCGCACAGGCCGCAGCCGGTGCGGCCCGCCAGCGTGCGCCGGCGCAGCTTCAATGCATGCATGGCGGCGCCGGCGATGGTCATGCGCAGTTCGATGCCCTGCCCGCCCGCCACCGCTTCCAGGTCATACAGTTCGGCGCGGCTGGCCAGTATCGCCTCGGACAGGGAAAAGCCGAGCGCGAAGTCCTCCAGGTCGGTGGGCGAGGCCAACAGCACCGCATGGGAAATGCCGTTGTAGACCAGCGCCACCGGCACCTCTTCCACCACGGTGTCGAAGGCCTGCGCCGCCAGGCCATGCCGCCATGCGCCAACCTCGCAGGAAGCAGCCGGCATTGCCAGCGCCTGCATGTCGGCGGCGGCGTTCATGGCGCCTCCATGCGGGTGAGCCGGATCGAGATTGCCTTGGCCGCCGGCACCATGCTTTCCTCGGCATGGTGCCAGAGCGGAATCAGCGGATTGCATTCGGGGAAATAGCCGGCGGCGCAACCCTGGGGGATGTCGTAGGGCGTGATGCGCAGGCCGGCCACGCTGCGCGCCACGCCATCGCTGGCATGGGTGGCAGCGGTCACGCGGTCGCCTTCGGCCAGGCCCAGCCGCGCCATGTCGGCAAGGTTCAGCAGCAGCACCATGCGGGTGCCGTAGACGCCGCGGAAGCGGTCGTCATGGTGATACACCGTGGTGTTGAACTGGCCGTCCGAGCGCAGCGTGAACAGGCGCAGCACATCGGCCGGCTCGGCCATGTCGGGGTTTTCATTCAGGGCTTCGGGCACGATGAAGTTGGCCTTGCCGGTTTTGGTTTTCCATTCGCGCTTCCTGGCAGCGATCGGCCGCGCAAAGCCGCCCGGCCGCCACATGCGCTCGTTGAAGCCATGGAAGATGTCGGGATAGGTCTCGGCGATCGCGTCCCTGATCAGGCTGTAGTCGCCGACCCACTTTTCCCAGTCCAGCTTCGGATTCGGCGGCAGCAGCGCGCGGGCGATGCCGGCCACGATGGCCGGCTCCGACAGCAGGCTGTCGGCCGCCGGCTCGGCCACGCCGCGCGAGCCGTGCATGTGGCCGGTGCTGTCCTCGATCGACACCGACTGCTCGCCGCCGGCCTGGCGGTCGATCTCGATGCGGCCAAGACAGGGCAGGATGAAAGCCACCTCGCCATGCAGCACATGGCTGCGGTTGAGCTTGGTGGCGATCTGCACCGACAGCCGCAACCGCCGCCAGGCCGCTTCCAGCAAGGCGGTTTCCGGCGCGGCCCGCACGAAGTTGCCGCCCAGGCTGACGAAGGCCTTTACCTCGCCCGACAGGATGCCCTCGCAGGCTTCCACCGTGGCCAGGCCCTTTTCGCGCGGCGCCCTGAAGCCGTACTGCTTCTCCAGCCTGTCCAGCGGCGCCAGCTCCGGCTTTTCGGTGATGCCCACGGTGCGCTGGCCCTGCACATTCGAATGGCCGCGCACCGGGCAGATGCCGGCGCCGGGCTTGCCGATATTGCCCTTCAACAGCAGCAGGTTGCACAGCATCTGCACGTTCTGCACGCCCTTCTTGTGCTGGGTCA
The DNA here is from genome assembly GCF_019052805.1 of Noviherbaspirillum sp. L7-7A. NCBI lineage: Bacteria > Pseudomonadati > Pseudomonadota > Betaproteobacteria > Burkholderiales > Oxalobacteraceae > Noviherbaspirillum > Noviherbaspirillum sp. L7-7A. The sequence continues at coordinate 3,668,366 of NZ_JAHQRJ010000001.1, read as the reverse complement.
GGCCCATGCCGTAGATGCCGATCACGGCGCGCGCATTGGCATAGGCGCCGGCCGCCATTTCGAGCGCCTTGCGGGCAAGGCCCGATTCGCGCTCGATGTCTTCCCAGCGCCAGCCGCGCACCGCCTCCAGGAACTCGGCATGGCCATGGGTGTGCTGCGCCAGGAAGCGCTCGTCCAGCACCCGCGCCCTGCCCGCCTGCTGCGCCGCATCGTCCCATTCGACCAGGAACTTGCACAGGCCCATCAGCGCGGCGCTGTCGCCGCCGGCCTTGAGCTGGTGGTACTGGGTGCTGATGCCGGTCTCGTCGGCGGTCAGCATCTGGGCCGGGTCCTGCGGGTTGGTGAAGCTGACCAGGCCGCGCTCGCGCAGGGGATTGAAGGTAATCACCGGCACGCCGCGCTTGCGAGCTTCCTGCAGCTGGTGCAGCATGCGCGGGCTGTTGGTGCCGACATTCTGGCCAAAGAAGAAGACGCAGTCGGTCTGCTCGAAGTCGTCCAGCGCCACGGTGCCGATCGGCACGCCGATGGTTTCGGGCAGCGCCACCGAGGTGCTTTCATGGCACATGTTGGAGCTGTCGGGCAGGTTGTTGCAGCCGTACATGCGGGCCAGCAGCTGGTACATGTAGGAAGTCTCCAGCGATGCCCGGCCGGAGGTGTAGAACACGGCCGACTGCGGCGCCAGCTTCTTCAGTTCGGCGCCGATCTCGTCGAAGGCCTGCTGCCACGATACTTCCAGGTATTTGTCGGTGGCCGCGTCCCAGCGCAGCGGCGACGTCAGCCGGCCCTCCTCTTCCAGCGCATGGTCGCTCCAGCCTTCCAGCTCGGTCGCGGTGTGGCGCAGGAAGAAGTCCGGCGGAACCCGCTTGCTGGTGATTTCCCAGGCGGTGGCCTGGGCGCCGTTGGAGCAGAACTCGAACGGATGCGGATGCGCCGGCTTGGCCCAGGCGCAGCTGACGCAGGCGAAGCCATCGGGCTTGTTCTGGTGCAGCAGGATGCGGCTGCCGTTGATGGCCGCCCCTTCCTTCAGCAGCATGGAGGTCACGGCCTTGACCGAACCCCATCCGCCGGCAGGCTGGTAGGCGGGCTTAAAATGTTCATCCTTGCTCATGGGCGATAGCCTCCTGGTGGGGCAGCAGCGGCGCGCAGTCGGCGCAATCCATTGTTGACCGGCATGCATCGACAAGATTCAGGACAGTGGCGGCTATCTGCGCCGGGCTTGCGCATTCCGTCATGTCGCCCCCGTTTCACCACGCCGGCGCCACAGCCGGTTCATCAGCGGCTTGACGCTGGTGCCGTGGAATACGATGGACAGCGTGATCACCACCAGCGTCAGCTGTATCAGCTCATGCGCCAGCTCGGTGGGCAGGCCATGCTGGATGGCATAGCTCAGGTAATAGATGGAGCCGATGCCGCGCACGCCGAACCAGCCCGACATGGCGCGTATGCGGGTCGAGGTGCCGGTGCCGAGCAGGCCGACGAATACGCTCAGGGGCCGCGCCACCAGGAACAGGAACAGCGCGAAGCCGACCGTCATCCAGTTCCAGTACTGGCTGACCATCATGCCGCCCAGGAGCAGCACCAGCATCAGTTCCGACAGCCGCTCCAGGTGCTCCTTGAACACCAGCGCCTCGACGCTGACGATGTGCGGCGGCTGCGGCTGTCCGTCGCCGACCGGCGCCGAGCCGCCGGATGCCGCATTCTCGCCTTCGAGCTGCTCCTTCTTCACGCCGGCCGAGCCGGCCAGCTTCAGTTCGCCGTGGCGCAGCGCCACGCCGGCGAAGAAGACCGCCAGAAAACCCCAGGTATTGAGGTAGACCGACAGGCCATACACCACGGCAATCAGGCCCAGGCCGACCAGGTCGTCCAGCACGTCATGCTTCTGCTCCATGCCGCGCAGCCGCCAGCCGACCTGCGCAATCAGCAGGCCGCCCAGGGTGCCGATGATAATCGCGCCCAGCGTGGCCCAGATCACGTCGACGGCGATCCAGCGCAGGCCATGGTCGCCCAGTTCATGCAGGCCCAGCATGCCCAGCCCCAGCATCACGAACGGGAAGGCGGTGCCGTCGTTCATGCCGGCCTCGCAGGTCAGGGTGAAGCGCAGCGTGTCCTTGTCGCCCGGATGGCGGGTCTGGACATCGGTGGCGAGCACCGGGTCGGTCGGCGCCAGCACGCCGCCGAGCAGGATGCCGGCGCCCAGCGGCAGGCCGAGAAAGAAATAGGCGCAAGCGGCGATCAGGCCGACCGTGATCGTCATCGACACCCAGGCCAGCCGCACCGGCGCGCGCCAGCGCGGCCACTTCACCGGCACCGGCATTTTCACGCCGGCGGAAAACAGCGAGATCAGCACCGCGATCTCCGTCATCAGTTCCAGCAATGCCGACTGCTTGATCGGATCGAAGTAGAACAGGCCCAGCACGGTGGGGCCGAGCACGATGCCGACGGCCAGATAGATGATCGCCGACGTGAATGGCAGACGCTGCAGCGCGGTCGATGTCAGGCCGCGCGTGAGCATCAGGATGCCTACCAGGAGAAACCATAGTGCATTGGTCATAGGCACGCTTGTGTCAGGTTCAAAACAATGTGACCGGCAGTGGCTTGCGTGGTTGCATTACCGACAGGCAAACGATCAAGGAAAGGCGTGCTTATCGCTACGGCCATTGATCATGCGCATACCGCCGGGTTACAGGGGAGCCGGACTTTCCGACCTGCATCCATGGCGTTGCCGACCAGCTTGATTTCAGTCAAGGAATATCCGGCGAGGGACGGCGATGCTGCAACCGTTGCCGGCACTTCGCACTGGACAGGTAAAGGCGAAATGGAAACCATGGAGCACGGGACAGGCTTGGCGGCAGGCACCCCGCCGTCGGCGGCATGGCATGCCAGCCCGGCCGAGGAAGTGCTGCGGCAGATGGACAGCCAGCATGATGGCCTGGCATTGCAGGAAGCGCAGCGCCGCCTGGAACGGCATGGCCCCAACACCCTGCCGCCAGCCCCCAGGCGCGGCCCGGTGCGGCGCTTCCTGCTGCAGTTTCACAATGCGCTGATCTATGCGCTGCTGGCTTCGGCCGCCATGACCGCCTGGCTTGGCCACTGGGTCGATACGGCGGTGATCGTCGGCGTGGTGCTGATCAATGCGCTGGTCGGCTTCCTGCAGGAAGGCCGGGCCGAGCGGGCGCTGGATGCGATCCGCGGCATGCTCTCGCCCCATGCCCAGGTCATGCGCGGCGGCCAGCGAATGGAAGTGCCTGCGGAAGCGCTGGTGACGGGCGACATGGTGTTCCTGGCCTCGGGCGACAAGGTGCCGGCCGACCTGCGGCTCGTCGACATGAAGAACCTGCGGGTGGATGAATCGGTGCTGACCGGCGAATCGATGCCGGTGCAGAAGCAGGTGGCGCCAGCCAGCGCCGATGCCGGACTGGGCGACCGCTATTGCATGGCGTATTCCGGCACGCTGGTCACCTCTGGCCAGGGCGCCGGCGTGGTGGTGGCGACCGGCGCCGCCACCGAGATCGGCCGCATCGGCGCCCTGCTGGAACAGGTATCGACGCTGTCGACGCCGCTGCTGAGGAAGCTTGCCCATTTCAGCCGCTGGCTGACCGCGGCCATCCTGATTGGCGCCGCCGTGGTGCTGCTGTTCGGCGTGCTGCTGCGCGGTTATGCGCCGCGCGAGATGTTCCTGGCGGCGGTCGGCCTGGCGGTGGCGGCGATACCGGAAGGCCTGCCGGCCATCATGACGATTGCCCTGGCCATCGGCGTGCAGCGCATGGCCCGGCGGCGCGCCATCGTGCGACGCCTGCCGGCGGTCGAGGCGCTCGGCTCGGTCACCGTGATCTGCACCGACAAGACCGGCACCCTGACCAAAAATGAAATGACGGTACAGTCCGTGCTGACAGCAGGCGCGCATCTGACGGTGTCGGGCGCGGGCTATGCGCCACACGGCGGCTTCGCGCTGGACGGGCGCGAGGCCAGCGCCGCGGCGCATCCCGAACTGGCCGGCATCGCGCGCGCCGCCCTGCTGTGCAATGACGCCAGCCTGGTCAACCGCGACGGCGCATGGCAGCTGGCGGGCGATCCGACCGAAGGCGCGCTGCTCACGCTGGCAATGAAGGCGGGGCTGGATGCTGTCCGCGAACGACAGGGCCTGCCGCGCACCGACGCCATTCCGTTCGAGTCGCAACACAGCTTCATGGCCACGCTGCATCACGATCATGCAGGACATGGCTACGTCTTCCTGAAGGGCGCGCCGGAACGGGTGCTGGCGCTCTGCCCGCTGCAGCGACGCAGCCTGCAGGACGAGCCGCTCGACGCCGCGGCCTGGTCGGCACGCATGGAACGGCTGGCGGCGTCGGGCATGCGGCTGCTGGCGGTGGCGATGCGGCGCGAGCCCGACCACCGCACCGAACTCGCATTCGCCGATGTCGGGGCCGGCGGCTTCACGCTGCTGGCGGTGGTGGCCATCGCCGATCCGCCGCGCGAGGAAGCGGTGCGTGCGGTGGCGGCTTGCCGCGCCGCCGGCATCCGCGTCATCATGATCACCGGCGACCATGCCGCCACCGCCAGCGCCATCGGCGAAGAACTGGGGCTGGCCGGCCGGATACGCACGCTCACCGGCGCCGGCATCGATGCGCTGGACGATGCCCAGTTGCGACAGGCGGTGCTTGAGGCCGATGTCTTTGCCCGCGCCAGCCCGGAACACAAGCTGCGGCTGGTGCAGGCGCTGCAGGCCGGCGGCGCCGTCGTGGCCATGACCGGCGACGGCGTCAACGACGCGCCGGCCTTGAAGCGCGCCGACGTCGGCGTGGCCATGGGCTGCAAGGGCACCGAGGCGGCCAAGGAAGCGGCCGAGATCGTGCTGGCCGACGACAACTTCGCCTCCATCGTGGCGGCGGTGGAGGAAGGCCGCACCGCCTACGACAACATCCGCAAGGCGATTGCCTTCACCCTGCCCACCAATGGCGGCGAAGCCGGCATGCTGATCGTGGCGATCCTGCTGGGCATCACCCTGCCGGTCACGGCGGTGCAGATCCTGTGGATCAACATGGTCACCGAAGTCACGCTGTCGCTGGCACTGGTGTTCGAGCAGGCTGAAGGCGACATCATGCGGCGGCCGCCGCGCAGCCCGGCAGAGCCGCTGCTGTCGCGCTGGCTGGCCTGGCGCATCGTGCTGGTCAGCGCCTTGCTGGTGGCCGGCAGCATGGGCCTGTACCTGTGGGAACTGGACCATGGCGCCACGCTGGAAACCGCCCGCACCGCCGCCATCAATACCCTGGTGATCGGCGAGATCGCGTATCTGTTCAACTGCCGCCACCTGGGCGCTTCCATCCTCGGCTGGCGCGGCCTGACCGGCAACCGCTATGCGCTGCTGGCGGTGGCGGCGCTGGCGGTGCTGCAGGCATTGATGACCTACCTGCCGGCGATGCAGGCCGCATTCGGCACCGCGCCGCTGCAAGCCGGCGCCTGGGGCCGGATCCTGCTGTTCGGCGTGGCGCTGATGCTCATCGTGGAAGCGGAAAAATGGCTGCTGCGCCGCGCCGGCATGGCGGCAAGCTGAATCCGGCCGGGCCGTTACTGCCGGGGAGCCTGATGCGCCTGATGGCCGTGGTGATGCGCATGGCCTTCGCGCGCATCGGCGCCATGGTCGGACAGCTGGGCGTCGAACCATTGATGCAAGGCCGGCACCAGCGCCGGATTCGACGTGGCGTAGCGGATCTGGGCGCCATCGCGGACTTCCTTGTAATGGAGCGTGATCTCGCCAGGCCTGGCCTGCTTCAGCTGCGCCAGGCCGGGCATGGCCTCGCCGTGGATCCGGGCGGGCGCGGAAAAATCGCCAGCCTGGAAACGCCCGGCGATTTCCTGCAGATGGCTGCGCACCAGGCGCAACTGTTCCTTGTCCTTCGGATTCCTGACCAGCACCTGCTGCAGGCCGCCGTTGCGGTTCTTGGTGAAGATGTGGCTGGTGGCCGCCAGTTCGAACGGCATCACCTGCGCGCCGCGCGCGGCGACTTCGGCCTGGCGCGCGGGCGGCGCCGGCTCGGCCGAGGCGGTGTGCGCGGCCAGGCCGGCGTACAGGGCAAGCAACAGCGCAGTGAAGAATGGGATTGGCATGGTCGAGAATTGTCCTGACAGGATGAAGGCCTGGCACCGGCCGCCATGTGGCGGCCGGCGCCGGGTCAGTTGACGTTGAAGCGCTGCGCCGGCGCCGGGTCGAGCCGCGACAGGGTCTGGAAGTCGTCGATCCAGCCCTGCAGCGCCTGCGTGAAGTGCTCCTTCTGCGCGGCCGTGGTGACATTGATGATGCCGGCCACCATGCGCATCTGGGCAGCGCGGTATTTTTCGAAATACGCCTGGTATTCCGGATGGCCATAGTGGTCCATGGTGCCGGACACATATTGCCGGATCATGCCCGCCGCCGCCTCGCGGGTCGGCTTTTCGGCTTCGATCCGCTGCAGCATCCTGATCATTTCCGCCTGCCGCTGGATGCGGTCGGCCAGCACCAGCTCATCGTTGAGCGGCCGGGCATCGGACAGTGCGCGGATCTGGCGCTCCTGTTCCCCGGAAAAATTGCCAAACCAGTGTTCGGCCTGCTTCATGGTGCGCTTGAAACGCTGGCGCTGGCGGTCGGCCAGGTCGCCGCGCAGATGCTCCTTGCGGAAAGTCTCGTTGTTGCTGTCGAATTTTTCCTGGATGCGGGCAATCTGCTCGGGACGCAATGCCAGCGCCAGGTCCGCCAGCGATGGCGCAGCGCGGTCGGTGACCGTCAGCACGCGGCGGCGCATGTCTTCGTAGTCACGCGCCAGCTCCGCTTCGGTCACCGGCTTGGCGATGCGTTTTTGGGCCTGGGTCAGCAATCCGATGTAATCAGGCAACTGGGTGCGCCGATGCCAGGCGAAAAGATTGCCAATTTCCTTTTTTACCCAGGGTTTTTGATCGGCATCGAAACCGACATAGCCGTTGAGCCAAAAATAGGAAATGGTTTCCCCATTGTTATATCCTAGCCTCGCCATGTTGCAGGAAGACAATAATGCGACAAGAAACAATAGCGCCGCCCGCCGGAGCCATGCCGCATACCCCCCCATGCTAAAATTTTGCGTCATTTCAACCTATCACTTATGAATATCGTCATTCTCGCAGCAGGAATGGGAAAGCGGATGCAGTCCGCGCTTCCCAAGGTTCTGCATCCGCTGGCAGGCAAGGCACTGTTATCCCACGTTATCGATACCGCCCGCACGCTTTCCCCCACTTCCATTTGCGTGATCTATGGCCACGGCGGCGATATGGTGCCGCAGATGTTGCAGTCTGACAATCTGGCATTTGCCCGCCAGGAGCCGCAGCTCGGCACCGGCCACGCGGTCATGCAGGCGCTGCCGCAGTTGCGCGACGATGTGCCCACCCTGATCCTGTATGGCGACGTGCCACTGACCAGATCGGAATCGCTGCGCCGTCTGTTGGACCAGGCTGGCGCCGACAAGTTGTCCATTCTGACGGTCAACATGGCAGATCCGACCGGTTATGGGCGAATTGTGCGCGACAACGACAGAATCGTGCGTATCGTTGAACAAAAAGATGCAAACGAGCAAGAGCGCACTATTGCCGAAGTCAATACCGGCATCATGGTGGCGCCTACCGCCCGCCTGCGTGCTTGGCTGTCCACCTTGTCCAACGACAATGCGCAGGGCGAATACTATCTGACCGATATCGTCGCCCGGGCCGTTGCCGACGGCGTGCCGGTGGTGTCGGCCCAGCCCGACGCGGTCTGGGAAACCTTGGGCGTGAACAGCAAGGTGCAACTGGCTGAGCTGGAGCGCATCCACCAGCGCAACCTGGCCTACCGGCTGCTGGAACAGGGCGTCACCCTGGCCGACCCGGCGCGCATCGACATCCGCGGCAGCCTGGTCTGCGGCCGCGACGTCAGCATCGATGTGGGCTGCGTGTTCGAAGGCGATGTCGTGCTGGGCGACGGCGTGACGATAGGCGCCAACTGCGTGCTGAAGAATGTCCGGATCGGCGACGGCGTCAACATCAAGCCGTTCTGCCATCTTGAAGAGGCAGCCGTCGGTGCGAAATCGGTGATCGGCCCCTATGCCCGCCTGCGCCCCGGCACTACGCTGGCGGAAGACGTCCATATCGGCAACTTCGTCGAAGTCAAGAACAGCCAGATCGCCGCCGGCAGCAAGGCCAATCACCTGGCCTATGTCGGCGATACCACGGTCGGGTCACGGGTCAACATCGGCGCCGGCACCATCACCTGCAATTACGACGGCGCCAACAAGCTGCGCACCGTGATCGAGGACGATGCCTTCATCGGCAGCGACACCCAGCTGGTGGCGCCGGTGACGGTGGGCCGTGGCGCTACCCTTGGCGCCGGCACCACGCTGACCAAGGATGCGCCGGCCAACAGCCTGACCGTCTCGCGCAGCCGCCAGACCACGATTGAGGGCTGGAAACGCCCCGTCAAACAACCCAAATAGGAAAAACACCATGTGCGGCATTGTCGGCGCAGTTGCGCAACGCAATATTGTTCCCATCCTCCTCGAAGGCCTGCGGCGCCTGGAATACCGCGGCTACGATTCCTGCGGCGTGGCCGTCAACAACCAGGGCTTGAAGCGCGCGCGCAGCGTGGCGCGGGTGGCTGAGCTGCAGGAGCAGGTCGCCGCCAGCGAATTCGAAGGCAACACCGGTATCGCGCATACCCGCTGGGCAACCCACGGCGCGCCGGCCACCAACAACGCCCATCCGCATTTCTCGACCAAGAACGGCGAGCAGCGCATCGGCCTGGTACACAACGGCATCATCGAGAACTACGAGGAAATCCGCACCGAACTGAAGGCGCTGGGTTATGTCTTCGAGTCGCAGACCGATACCGAAGCGGTCGCCCACCTGATCAACCATCACTACGACGGCGACCTGCTGGGCACCGTGCAGCGGGTGGTCAAGCAGCTGCATGGCGCCTTTGCCATTGCGGTGTTTGCCAAGGACGAGCCGCAGCGCATCGTGGGCGCCCGCCTCGGCTGCCCGCTGATCGTGGGCATGGGCAATGGCGAGAATTTCCTGGCGTCCGACGCGATGGCGCTGGCTGGCAGCACCGACCAGATCGTCTACCTGGAAGACGGCGACGTGGTCGACGTGCGCCTGGACAGCGTGCGCATCTATGACAAGCTGGACCTGGCGGTGGAGCGCCGGGTGCAGACGGTGCAGGCCTATTCCGGCGCGATCGAGCTGGGCCCCTACCGCCATTACATGCAGAAGGAAATCTTCGAGCAGCCGCGCGCGATTTCCGACACGCTGGAAGGCGTGCTGGGCTTCACGCCCGAGCTGTTCGGCGCCGGCGCCGAACAGGTGTTCCAGGACATCGACAGCGTGCTGATCCTGGCCTGCGGCACCAGCTACTACTCGGGCATGACCGCCAAGTACTGGCTCGAATCGCTGGCCAATTTGCCGACCAGCGTGGAAATCGCCAGCGAGTACCGCTATCGCAAGCCGGCGGTCAATCCGAGGGCGCTGGTGGTGGTGATTTCCCAGTCCGGCGAAACCGCCGACACCCTGGCTGCGCTGAAGTACGCGCAGGAGCTGGGCCACAGGCATTCGCTGGCGATCTGCAATGTCGGCACCTCGGCCATGGTGCGCGAGACCGAGCTGTCCTACCTGACCCGTGCCGGCGCCGAGATCGGCGTGGCCTCGACCAAGGCCTTCACCACCCAGCTGACCGCGCTGTTCCTGCTGACGGCTACCCTGGCCAAGCTGCGCGGCCGGCTCGACGCCGATGCCGAAGCCTTCCACCTGAAGAACCTGCGCCACCTGCCCAACGCGCTGCAGAGCGTGCTGGCGCTGGAGCCGCACATCATCGCCTGGTCGGAAGCCTTCGCCCGCAAGGAAAACGCGCTGTTCCTCGGACGCGGCCTGCATTATCCGATCGCGCTGGAAGGCGCGCTGAAGCTCAAGGAAATTTCCTACATCCACGCCGAAGCCTATCCGGCCGGCGAACTCAAGCACGGCCCGCTGGCGCTGGTGACCGAGGAAATGCCGGTGGTGACGGTGGCGCCGAACGACACCCTGATCGAAAAGCTCAAGTCCAACATGCAGGAAGTGCGGGCCCGCGGCGGCCAGCTGTATGTGTTCGCCGACGGCGACTCGCAGATGACGTCCAGCGAAGGCATCCACGTGATCCGGCTGCCCGAGCATTACGGCCTGCTCTCGCCCATTCTGCATGTGGTGCCGCTGCAGCTGCTGGCCTACCACACCGCGCTGGCCAGGGGCACCGACGTCGACAAGCCAAGGAATCTGGCGAAGTCGGTCACGGTGGAGTAAGGCGCGCTGGCATGCGCCTGGCGCGGGCCAGCGCTTCAAGCAAAAGTTGACCTTCCGTAGGCTGCGATACCTGCAGGGCACCAGTGCGGCTGGTCGCAAGCCGGCAGCGCCACGCCGGTCATCCTCCCTCATCGAACCACGGTGCAATGCCCCTGCGGGGTATTGCACCCCACGCCGGTGTCGCGGATCTTCGGGAGGGTCCGGGAGTGCCCCTTCCGGGCTCAAGGGGCGACTACCAGACAGTCACCCAGCAATGACGACGACGAGCCGCAACGCCGCAGTTGGCATGTGATCGATAGCGGCTTGCGGCACCGCCCTTCTTGAGATCCTGAACTATCGCTAAACATGCGATGAATGCTGGCTGACCGCATGCGGCACCGGCGCGCCTTCCAGCGGCGGCGCCGGTTCCAGCCCGGTCACCGCCAGGATTTCCATCTCGTCCAGGGTTTCGCGTTCCAGCAGGGCGCGCACCAGCGCATCCAGCGACTTGCGATGCCGGATCAGCAGGCGCGTCGCCTCCGCATGGCTTTCATCGATGATGCGCTGCACTTCCAGGTCGATGATGCGCGCGGTCTCGTCGCTGAACGGCTTCTCGCCGCCGAAGCCGACGCTGCCGCCGAGATAGGGATTCTGGCGTGGCGCCAGCTGCACCATGCCCAGCCTGTCGCTCATGCCCCAGCGGGTGACCATGCTGCGCGCCAGCCCGGTAGCCTGCTCGATATCGTTTTCCGCGCCGGTGGTGCGGCTGGCGTAGATGATTTCCTCGGCCACCCGCCCGCCCAGCATGCCGACGATGCGGGCGCGCAGATAGGCTTCGGGATAGTTGTAGCGGTCGGTCTGCGGCCGCTGGTAGGTCACGCCCAGCGCCTGCCCGCGCGGCACGATGGTGACCCGGTGCACCGGGTCGGCGCCCGGCACCACCAGGCCCAGGATCGCATGGCCGCTCTCGTGATAGGCGATGCGCTCGCGGTCGGCCTGGCTCAGCAGGATGGGCCGCTCCGGTCCCAGCACGATCTTTTCCAGCGCATCGATGAAGTCCTTGTGCCGCACCTCGTTCTGCTCGCGCCGCGCGGCCAGGAGCGCCGCCTCGTTGACCAGGTTGCGCAGGTCCGCGCCCGACAGGCCGGGCGTGGCGGCGGCCAATTCCTGCAGCGCCACGTCCGCGGCCAGCGGCACCTTGCGGGTGTGCACCGACAGGATCGCCTCGCGGCCGCGCTTGTCGGGCAGGTTGACCACCACCCGGCGGTCGAAGCGGCCGGGCCGCAGCAGTGCCTTGTCCAGCACGTCGGGCTGGTTGGTGGCGGCCAGCACGATGATGCCCTCGCGGCTGGAAAAGCCGTCCATTTCGGTCAGGATCTGGTTCAGCGTCTGTTCCTGCTCGCTGGAGCCGCCAAGGGCGACCTGGCCGCGGGCGCGCCCGATCGAGTCGAGCTCGTCGATGAAGATGATGGCCGGCGCATGCTCGCGCGCCTGCTTGAACAGGTCGCGCACCCTGGCCGCCCCGACGCCGACAATCATTTCCACGAACTCGGCCGCGCTCATCGAAAAGAACGGCACGCCGGCCTCGCCGGCGACGGCCCGCGCCAGCAGGGTCTTGCCGGTGCCGGGCGCGCCCACCAGCAGCACGCCCTTGGGCGCGGCGCCGCCCAGCCGGGTGTACTTCTCCGGCGCCTTCAGGAAGTCGACCACTTCCACCAGCTCGTTTTCGGCTTCGTCGATGCCGGCCACATCATTGAAGGTCACCCGGTCGTCCTGTTCCTGGTCGTAGCGGCGCGCCTTGCTCTTGCCGATGCCGAACAGGCCGCCGCCGATGCCGCCGCCCTGCTGCGCGGCGCGCCGGTAGAGCCAGACATAGAAGCCGATCAGGAGCAGCGCCGGGCCGAAGCCGAACAGCAGCGTGCCCAGCGCGCTGCCGCTCTGGATCGGCACCGCGCTGATCTCCACCTTGTTATTGATCAGGAACTGCTCCAGGCCCGGATCGACGAAGGCCGGCAGCGTGGTGGTGAAGGTCGACGCGGTGCGCGGCTTGGGCTCGACCAGCGCGTCCGGCCGCTTGTCCGCCTCGTCGCCGGCCTGCGGCGGCCAGGTGACGGGCGCGCCGAAACGGCCCTCGATGCTGGCGCCCTGGCTGTAGATGGACTTGACGTTGCCCCTGGCGGCCTCTTCCTTGAACACCGTGTAGGGCACCGTCACCGGCGCGTCGGCGTCGGGGAAGAACACCCGCATCACCAAGTAATTGCCGAACAGGACGATCAGAAACAGCAGCCAGGCCCGGCGCGGCGGCAGCTTGCCCTGTCCGGGCTGGCCGGGCTGGCCGGGCTTGCCTGGCATGCCTTTCGGGCTGGCCGGCCTGGCGGCGGAAAAGGGGTGGTCGGGCTTCATGCCTGTTCGTCCGGGATATCCGGACTATAGTTTCCGGTGCGCCGCTTTTGCGTCTTGTCGAAACTCAAAACCTGTTTTCGACACGGCAAACTTCAGCTGAATTTTCCTTCCTGCCTGAATTGCTCCAGCGCCTGTACCAGCCGCACCCGGATGCCGGCCTCGGATGGCGCATGGCCGGCGTCCGGCACGACATGCAGCACGGAACCCGCCCAGGCCCGATGCAGCCGGTAAGCCGCCTGCGGCGGCGTGATCACGTCATGGCCGCCCTGCACCAGCATGGCTGGCAGGTGGGCGATGCGCTCCATGTTGCCGATCAGCTGGTCCTGCTCCAGGAACATGCGATGCCGGAAGTAATGCACATGCAGCCGGGCGGTGCTGTAGACCGCGCCGTGCTGCTTCAATGCCTCCTCGACGACGACCGGATCATGCCGCAACAGCGCGCAGTCCTCGCTGTAGCGGTACCAGCGCCGGGCGATTTCCATGCGCAGCGCCGGCGCGTCGGCGAACAGCCGCTTTCCATAGGCGGCGAGCAGGTCGCCGCGTTCCGCTTCCGGTATCCAGTTGCTGAACCGTTCGTGGGCTTGTGGATAGAACAGCCGCATGCCATGCAGGTACCAGTCGATTTCCTCCACGCTGCCCAGCAGCACGCCGCGCAGCACGAAGCCCAGGCAGGCCTCGGGATGGGCCTGCCCGTAGGCCAGCGCCAGCAGCGAGCCCCAGGAACCGCCGGTGACCAGCCAGCGCTCTATGCCGAGCATGCGGCGCACCGTTTCCAGGTCCTGCACCAATAGCTGGGTGGTGTTGGCGCGGCACTCTCCCAGCGGCGTCGAGCGGAATGCGCCGCGCTGATCGACCAGCACGATGCGGTAATGGGCCGGATTGAACCACTGCCGCTTCTGCGGCGAGGCGCCGCTGCCCGGCCCGCCGTGCAGATAGATCACCGGCAGACCGTCGGGGTTGCCGCTTTCCTCCCAGTACAGCGAGTGCAGTTCATCGACCGGCAGCATGCCGGTGCGGTAAGGCTCAATGGGAGGAAAGAGCTGATGTTCCTGTCTTGCATTCATGCGCTTCAAGCCTCTCTTCGGAAGATTGCAAGGCGCCGGGCGCGACCGGCTTTCGTTGCGACCGACGCCGGCGTGGAAAGCCTGCTGCTCGCCAGCACGGGCGGGGCGACACAAACGGGATGGCGCGGCAACCTGCCCAGGCGCATGGCCCGCATGCCGTGGAACGATGCGGATGAGCCGGTGTACTTCATTGCTGCTGTTCCGCTGATCTCTTCAGTGTCGGGTCAAGGCTAAACCAGCGTGGCCGCTGCGGCGGCGATACCGTGCCGTTCCTGGCGGAGGCAATGCACCCCTGCTCGTCACTGCGCTTGCGCCGGCCATGCCTTTCCATTGGCCAGAACTCATCGCCGTGCATCCGGTTGACGCTTTCGAGCCCGCTTTGTATCGCTGGGCTCTCAATCGGAAGCAAGGGATGTGATGCTTGTTCATGCGCTGCATGCGGTTGGGAGCGCGGGTGCGATTCGCCGCGCTTGACCCATGACCTGGTACAGCCTGCCACCTGATCGCTGATGATGACAATCTACTGAAGACGGCGGGCACGCGTTAGTCGGCGCAATGCCCAAGCCCTTGTAGGAAGTGCAGATGGCGGGCGGCGCACCGGGCATGCGCCTCGGACGCTGCGATTTGCAGCGCCCGCGCGGCATGCCTGCTGCAGCCATTCCCGCAGCCTGTCGCATCGACACCATGCAACCGCGTTTTCGCCTTGCCGTACAGGGCTGAAAACAGATTCCGTGGCATGCCGCAGCCGTGCCATGAGGCTGGACAGTATCGCCATGGCATCCGGTCGTTCCGGAAGTCCACCATGGATTTCCTACGCCGGATTCGGCCACTCTCCTGCTTTTCATTGCCGAAGGAACGACTACACTGAGCGCTTGTCGAGCACGAATGGTTTAACGACTGATTCATTCTTCAAGGCGAGACATCATGAGAAAGCTCGCTCTGGCGGTACTGGCATCAGCGGCAATGCTGGCAGGCGCGTCCTTTGCGCAGTCCGGCACGGGCGCATCGGGCGCGAACAGCGCCGGCGGCAGCAGCGGCGGCAGCAGCGCATCCGGCATGAGCGGTTCTTCGGGCAGCGGCGGCTCGTCGGGCGGCAGCGGTTCGGGCGGCGCGTCGGGAGCAGGCGGTTCAGGAGGCTCGGGCGGCAGCAGCGGCGCATCCGGCATGGCGGGTGGCGGCTCCGGCTCGGGTGGCGCAGGCTCGGGCGGCAGCTCCGGCGGAGCGGGTTCCCGCTGAGCCAAGGCAGTCGGTCTGGCATGGATCTGAACCGATCCCTGCCGGCGGCCGCCGCGCCATACGCGGCGGCCATCATTTTCATCGGTACTGTTCTTCCCGCTTCATCAGACGAGGCATGCCCCGATGTGCACCCGGGCCGGCGTGCACCGCTGGGCCAGGCATTCAGAACCTGCCGACTTCATGATCGCAGTCCACAGGCCTGCATCCGACGGCCAGGCATTTATGCCGGAGAAATTCCGGCGTGGCGGCGGTCCGGGTCTCCGCCTGGGCCGAGGCCTCGAAACCATCGGCCACTGTTACGTCATTGAATGTGTAGACCAGGACGTCCACCTGGACTTCCACCGGAGATACGCGAACGGTCATCATCGCTGCCTCTTGCATGTTGAACGTGAAGCCTGCCATGACCGCTCATCAGTGGCGCAGAGGGCTCTGACGATGGACCTGTCCTGCAGGCGGTATGCCTACGTTAATCCAGATGGCATGAAAGCGAAGTCGGATGAACGCCGGAGCAGATGTAGGAAGTGCGGCTGTTGCCAGTTTATCCAGCGTTGCAGGCCGCTCGCCTCATGAACCCCGGCATTGCCACGCGGGGCACGGCTGGCACGGCGATGAAGCTGACGACATCGAACGCGCCAGCCTCAGGCGGCCCGGACGCTGCCCGTGCCTGCATGCGCCGTCGCCGTGACCTGGCGCGACGCCGCGAATGCGATCCACAGCCGCATCCAGCGCAGTGCCCGCTCCCACTGTTCCGGGTCGCCCTGCGACGCGATGCGGCTTACCCTGTCAAGCGCAAGAACGGCCCGCTGCGCGGCATATTGCCGGCGCTGGGCAGTGCCGCGTCTGGCAGCGCCGCCCCCGGCCCTGCGACGGTCCGGGTCGCTATCGTCCATCGTTGCTGGCATGCGGGCCGGTTGCTGTCGATGCGCCATCGGCGCCGGCGGCGCCGTACCGGCGGCAGGCCCCTGCCATGACCAGGACTGGCCCGTGCATGGCGTCGGCCAAGGGCAGGCGTTCCATGTCGCAAGGGCCGGACGCCTTGGCGGCTTTCAATGCCCTGAGCAGGGAGAACAGCAGTTCCGACTGATCCCTGGTCTGCAGTCCCTCATGCACCATCGTGACGATGCGCTCCCTCAGCGCAGTGATTCGCTCGGCCAGGCCGGCAATATCCGTCATCAGCAGGCCGGGCATGGTCTGATCGGG
Source organism: Noviherbaspirillum sp. L7-7A (assembly GCF_019052805.1). NCBI lineage: Bacteria > Pseudomonadati > Pseudomonadota > Betaproteobacteria > Burkholderiales > Oxalobacteraceae > Noviherbaspirillum > Noviherbaspirillum sp. L7-7A. The sequence continues at coordinate 3,652,179 of NZ_JAHQRJ010000001.1, read as the reverse complement.
CGCTCCATTCGGCATGCATGCTCCATGGATGGTCGTGAACCCGGGCCGCAGATCTGCATGGCCAGGGCAGGACAAGCAACTATATAGCGTCTCTTCATGGCGATCTGTCAGCTTGACGACATAGCAGCAGGTGGCCTATTGCGCTGCCGTGCCGGCTTGTACTGCGTCAACGCTGTTTTCAGCCGCCCCCCAGGGTGGGCGCATTCTGGTAGGGCCGCGCATCGATGGGGATATCGATCGCCAGCGTCGTGCCCCGGCCAGTGCCGCTGTCGAGCTGCACGCTGCCGCCATGGCTCTCGGCCACGCTGCGCACATACGGCAGGCCGATGCCCCAGCCGCGCTTTTCACCGTCCTTGGCCGCCTCTGCGCGGCGAAACACCTGGAACACCGTTTCGAGCTGCTCAGCCGGGATCGGCTCGCCCTCGTTATGCACCGTCAGCAGCATGCGTTCATGCTGGCTGTCGATGGCGATGCGGATCGGGGCGTCGGGCCTGCCATACTTCAATGCATTGCCAACCAGGTTTTCCACCACCCGCCTCATCGCATCCCGGTCCCACCAGCCCTCCACCGGCCCGCCCAGGATATCGAAGCGCGGACCATACACTTCCACCAGCGGATCGCAGACTTCCCTGACGATGGCGAGAATGTCGCAGCCGTCAAGATGCAGCCTCAGGCGCTCGCCGCTCTGGAACACGGCCGCATCCAGCAGGTCCTGGATCATGCGGTCCATGCGCTGGCTGTTGTCGACGATGCGCTTGGCCAGCACGCCGATGCGGGCCGGATCCTGGCTATGCGTCAGCAGTTCGGCCGCAGAGCTGATCACCTGCAGCGGATTTCTCAGGTCATGCGTGACGGTAATGATGAAGCGCTCGCGCAGCGCCGACTGCGCCAGGGCAAAGGCATTGACCGACTCCTGCATGCAGGCATCGATCGAGGCATTGATGTCATGGAATTCGCGGCCGTCGAGCGGCACGCCGTGCTGGTTCAGCACGTCGAGTATGGTCCACCTGAGCAACTGGTATTCCGCGATCACGGCCTGGTGGCTGTAGTCGGTCAGGCGCGCCCGCTCGCCCCCATGCTCGGACGCCACCGTGTTGCTGGTGACGGCATTGTCCCTGGGATAGCCGGGACTGATGGCTTCGGCGATATTGTCGTAGAGCGTGGGAAAGGTATTGATGACGATGGGATGCGGCAGGCTGGCTGCTTCCCTGACCGTGGCGCGCAAACGCTTTTCCCATTCCGCCAGCACCACGTCGCGTAGCGCCAGCATGCGCTGCGCCGTCGAGGACAGGCCCTTGTCATTCAGGTTCTTGTCGCTGGCAAGCGTCATGATGGCTTTGAAAACCGCTGTAGTCATGGTTCGATTGTATTGGGCAGCCGTAGAAGAACCGGGTGCGGCATGCGTCAGTCTTGGCCATACTCAAAGCCTTCCCTTCGGCAATGCCGGAATGAAAAAAGCCCCGCCGGGCAATGCCGTGGCGGGGCGTAAATCCATACCGTTAAGAATGGAGGAGACGCATTCATCTTAGCGGAATCGCTCCAGGCATCCAGTCGGCCAAAGCCTGAAGACGGTGTCAGACATGTCCCACTTCGGCGACGCCAACCGGCCCGCGTCAGAACCCGCTCTGATCAACCCTGTCTAATCCCTGCAGCAAAATCCTCATCGAACAGACTATCTCTTGGAGACCATGATGAACGATACGCAGAAACAGCAGCAGGGCCAGGACGCCGGCCAGCCGGCGCAGACGCCGGATGAACTGATCGGCGACCTGCCGCCTGACGCGATACAGTCGGACGCCAATGACAATTCCTTTCTCGCCGACCTGCCGGAAGATGGCAAGTCCAAACCCGGCTCGAAGGGCGGCCAGCAGGGAGGCTAGGAAAAGCTAGGAAAACGGCCGCACGCCGATCAGCCACTCGTGCAGCCGGAAGGCAAACGCCGCCCAGGCCACGCCGCCCACTGCTATCGTGGCCAGCGTGGCCGCAAGGCTGCCGGCGGGATAGCGGGTGCCGGCTGCGCGGTCGCGCTGGCGCGCGGCGCGGAAGGACAATACGGCCCAGGCCAGGAAGCTGCCGAACAGCAGCACATCGGCCAGCGTGCCGTTGGCCAGCAGATGGGCAAGGGCCCAGAGCTTGACGGACAGCACCATCGGATGATGCAGCCTGGCCTTGATGCCATTGCGCGGCACGTAGGTCGCCGCCAGCAGCACGAAGGCGAGCAGCATCAGCAGGCCGGCGATATGGCGCATGGCGACCGGCGGATTCCACAGCACGACCGGCGTCTGCCGGGCCACGCCATAACCCCATAGCAGCAGATAGAAGCCGATCAGGGACAGCACCGTATAGCCCAGCTTCCACGGGCCGGGGCCGATGCGCGCAATCTGCGCGCCGCGCCAGCCGTCGGCGACGATGCGGGTGGAATGCACACCCAGGAAAATGACGAGGCCGATCAGCAGTATGGTCATGAAGGCATGCTCCCCTGGAGGCAGGATGGTTGGGCGTTCGTCATTCTAACGTCCGGCAGGCGCGGATTTGCGGATATTCAAGAAACAGCAAGGATGCCATCGCCGCGGCGGCGTTTCCGGTTTATCTTCGGCCGGACATGGCGGCCCGCCATGCAATAACAACGATACCGGAGACACCATGCCCTTCATGCGCAATCACGCCGTCGGCGCCGTTCTGGCCGCCGGCGGCCTTGTCCTTTGCAGCCACGCCCTTGCCGTGGTCGTCACGCTTCCCAGGTACAACGTCAGCTTCGACAATGTGTCGGTCTCGGGGCTGTCCTCGGGCGGCTACATGGCGGCCCAGATGCATGTGGCGTATTCGAAGACGATCAGGAAGGGCGCGGGCGTGATCGCCGGCGGGCCGGTCTACTGCTCGCAGGGCAATGTCAATATCGCCACCGGCCCCTGCATGGCCGATACCGGCTCGCGCAACCTGCCTTACCTGATCTCGACCATCAACACCTGGTCGGGCAATGGCTACATCGACCCGACCGCCAATCTGGCCGCGTCCAGGGTCTACCTGTTCTCCGGCACCATCGATTCCACCGTGCGCCAGCCGGTGATGAACGACCTGCGCTCGATGTATGGCAACTATGTCGGCAGCGCCAGCATCACCTACAAGAACACGCTGGCGGCCGAGCATGCGGTGCCGACCGACAGCAGCGGCAATGCCTGCAGCTACAACGGCACGCCCTATGTGAACAACTGCAATTTCGACGCCGCCGGCGAGATCCTGAAATGGATACACGGCAGCCTCAACGCCAAAAATACCGGCACGCTGTCCGGCAGCTTCGTCAACTTCGACCAGCGCGCCTACTGGGGCAACGGCGACCCGACCAGCCACGGCATGGCCAATGACGGCTGGGCCTATGTGCCGGCCAGCTGCGCCACAGGTCAGCCCTGCAAGCTGCATGTGGCCTTCCATGGCTGCAAGCAGAATGCCGCCACCGTCGGCTCGCAGTTCTATGGCAACGCCGGCTACAACCGCTGGGCCGACAGCAACAACATGATCGTGCTGTATCCGCAGGCGGCCGCCACCTATGCCAATCCGAACGGCTGCTGGGACTGGTGGGGCTATGACGATGTGAACTTTCCGGCCAAGAGCGGCGGCCAGATGGTGGCGGTCAAGACCATGATCGACCGCGTCGTCAGCGGCAACGCCGCCGCACCCTATGCCTGCGCCTCCTGGTACGACAGCAACTACTGGCATGTCTACTACGGCCGCGCCTATGCCTACAACGGCAACGTGTATGCGACCAACTCCAACCAGTACCTCGGCTATTACTCCACCGCCGCCTATACCAGCGTGCGCCGCACCTCGGCCGGCTATTACGCCTACGGGAGCTGCCCGGCGTGAGGCCTTGCAGCGCGCCAGTCCGGCCCGCGCATGAGGCGCCTTGCCGATGAAGCCGGTGCGGGTCGCCAGGGCGCCGTGCCGGCTGCATTTCGCCTCGCCGGTCTGGTACGCGCTGCTGGTGTCGGCGATGTACCTGGCGCTGTTGAACCAGCGCTTCTGGCGCGAGGCGGTAGCCCTGTGCTGGCGCGGCAATGCCGGCGACCTGCCGTTTCTGGTCGCCCTGTTCCTGCTGCTGCTGTCGGGCTTTTCGCTGGCCTTGCTGCTGCTGCCGGGCCGGCGGCTGATGCATGTGGCAAGCGGTGTGCTGTTCCCGCTGGGCGCCATGGCGGCCTACACCGCCGACAGCTACGGCCTGGCCGTGGACGCCGACATGGTGCGCAGCCTGGCGCATGCCACCCGCGGCGAGGCCGGCGCGCTGCTGGGACCGCGCCTGCTGCTGTATGCGCTGCTGCTGGGCGTGCTGCCGATGTTCGTGGTGGGTTCCAGCCGGATCGCGCCGCTGCCGCTGCGCCAGCATCTGCGGCACCGGCTGCTGTTCTGCGGCGCCGCCCTGGCGCTGGCGGCCTTGCTGATGTCGGCATTCGCCGCGCGCTTTAATGTGCTGCTGCGCTCCCATGCGCCGTATCTTCTGGTGCCGGCGGCGGCGCTGCAGGGCGCGGCGCGCTATGTCGCTTCCGACCTGGCATCGTGGCGTCCGGACGGGCAGGCCAGGCAGGCGGCGCCGGCCGACGCGCCGCAGCGCCTGCCTTCTTCCCGCGGCAGCCGCCCGCTGGTGGTGTTGCTTGTGGTGGGCGAAACCGCGCGCCATGCCAGCTTCCAGCTCGGCGGCTATGCGCGGCCAACCAATCCGCTGCTCTCGGCCATGCCGGGCGTGTATTACTTTTCCAATGTCACCTCATGCGGCACGACCACCGCGGTGTCGCTGCCCTGCATGTTTTCGCCGCTGGGCCGGGACCGCTTCACCGTGGCCGGTGCGCGCGCCGTGCCGAACGCGCTGGAGCAGCTGGCCGCGGCCGGCGTGCGGGTTGCCTGGCGCGCCAATAATGCGGGCAGCTCTGTCATCAGCGCCCGGCTGCCGACGGTCACCTATCCCGCGCAGCGGCCTGGACCTGGCGCCCCACCTGCACTGTGCGATGCCGCATCCTGCCTGGACGAAGCCATGCTGGCGGGCCTGGAACAGGCGCTGGCGCAGGTCGACCGCGACAGCCTCTTCGGCTTCCACCAGATGGGCAGCCACGGGCCGGATTACTTCCGGCGCTATCCGGCCGCGGCGCAGCGCTTCAGCCCGGCCTGCCGGCGCCAGGAGCTGACCGACTGCAGCGTCGAGGAAATCCGCAATGCCTACGACAACACCATTGTCTATACCGACCGCTTCCTGGCGGCCCAGATCGCGCTGCTGGAAAGCCGCTCGGACCGCTTAGACAGCGCGCTGCTGTATCTGTCCGACCACGGCGAGTCGCTGGGCGAACAGGGCGTCTTCCTGCACGGCGCGCCGTATGCGGCAGCGCCGCAGGAGCAAAAGCGCATTCCCCTGCTGCTGTGGATGTCGGACGGCTACCAGCGGCGCATGGGCATGGACGGGCGCTGCCTGACGCGCCAGCTGGACCAGCCGTTCAGCCATGACAACGTGTACCACACCCTGCTGGGCATGATGGCCACAAGCGACCGGCATTACCGCACCGATATGGACCTGCTGGCTGGCTGCCGTGTCAGCAACTGATGCGGTGCACAAGAAATCGGCAAAACTCTTGTCGAAACGCTAAGCAAATTCCAATAAGATTTTTACAATACTTTTCCAAGCATTCGAATGTCGCACAGGGAGAGATTGTCATGCTCAAAGTCCAGTTCGCAATTGCTTTCTTCCTGCTCTCCCTGCTGCCGGTTGCCCATGCGTGGAATGAAAGGCTGCTCGGGGAAAACTGGGAACTGGCACGCCGCGAGCAACGGGAGGCGGCGTCCACCGGCGGCCTGTCGCTGAATCTGAAATCGAGCTGGCGGCAGGACCTGGAAAAATCGGGCGCGCTGAGCCGCACCGGACCTTACCGGGTTGCGCTGCCGCTGGCCTCGTTCGGCGGCGACAACGGGCCCAAGCTGCTGATGACCTACCTGCCACGGGCGCGCGACGGCCTGGGCTCCGACCGCAGCGTGATGCTGTTCCTGCGCATCAATCTCGATTAAATCCCATTCCGGCCCGGCCTGATCAGGCCGCCTGCAGGTCAGCCGCGCCCGGCTGCCTGAGCATGGCCCGGAACGACGGCTGCCGCGCCAGCAACTCCTCCACCGTACCCACGTCCTGCACCCTGCCGCCGTTCATCAGCACTACCTTGTTGAAGTGGTGCAGGAGGCTCATGCGGTGCACCGAGGCCATCACGCAGGCGTCCGGGAAGGCTTTCGATATCCGGCCCAGCACGGTTTCCTCGGTGACCGGGTCGAGCGCGCTGGTCGGCTCGTCGAGCATGATCAGCGAGGACGAGGAGGCGGCGAGCAGGCCGCGCGCCAGGCACAGCCGCTGGCGCTGGCCGCCGGACAGGTTGAAGCCGCGCTCGGTGATCGGCGTCTCCAGGCCCATGGCCATGTCGGCCATCACCGCGTCGAAGCCGCTGGCATGCACTACCCGGGCGATTTCGGCGTCGCTGTGGGCGCCGGACAGGGAAATGTTTTCCCGCACGCTGGCCTCGAACACATCTGCTTCCTGCGGTATCAGGGTGGCGATGCTGGACAGATGGCGGGTGCGGCCGTAAGCCTGGCCGTCGACATCGAAATGCTGCTGGGTCGGCGCATAGTGGCCGGCCAGCACCCGCATCAGCGTGCTCTTGCCGGAACCGCTGTGGCCGATCAGCGCAACACGGTCGCCGCGGGCTATTGTCAGCGATACATGATGCAGGCCGGCCGGCGCCTGGGCGGCACTGTCGTTGACCGCCGGATGCTCGTAGCACAGGCCCTTGACCGCCAGCTTATGCCAGCCGGCATGCACCGGCTCGCCGGCGGCCGGCATGTCGGCCGCGTTCAGGATGGCGTCGGCGCTGGCGACGTCGGTGCGGGTGCGGGCGAAGGACTGGAACTTGTCCGCAGCCGACAGCACCACGCCGCGCGCCTGCTGCGCATACTGGTGCACCAGGAACACGCTACCCAGCAGCACCACGCCGCCGCTGTGCTCGCTCGGCCAGGCGGCCGCCACCACCAGGCCCCAGGTCAGCACCAGCGACAGCAGGTCTGCCGCGCACCACTTGGCTTCCACCAGCACGATGCTCTTCTTCAGCGGCACGAACACGTCGGCCAGGCGCTGGTTCACCATCTGGCGCGAACCCTGCTGCATGCGCAGCGAAAACACGGTGGAGACATTGCCCAGGAAGTCCAGCATCTTCGACTGGTAACGACGCTCGGCCGCATTCTCGGCCGCCGCCAGGCGCATCAGCGCGCCGTCGAATCGGTGCATCAGGTAGCCCACGCCGATATAGCCGAGCAGCGCCAGTGAACCGAGCAAGGGCGAGAACAGCACCAGCGCCACCGCCGCGCCGATGAAATGCACGCCGCTCTTCAGGTAGGTGAACTGGCTTTGAGCGAAGTTGTACAGCGCCATGCTGGACTGGCCGATGCGCTGCTGCACGTCGCCCGAATGATGGCGGTCGTGCCAGGACATCGGCAGGCGCATCAGCTTGGCATACAGCGCGTCGGTGAACTGCTGGCGGATGCGCAGCGCAACCGTGCGCTCGCCAACCCGGCCCGGCCCGTGCAGCGCCCAGGCCAGCAGCGATGCGGCCAGGATGGCGCCGACATAGCCGCCGGCATGCAGCAGCGCGCCGCTCTGGTTCTGTTGCAATGCATTGATGGCCTGCGCGGCCAGCCAGGGCGAGACCAGTTCGAGCAGCGCCGCGCCGGTCAGCATCAGGCCAACCAGCACCACCTTCAGGCGGGCGCCGGCGGCATAGTGCCAGAGATTGCGGTAGAGACCGGCGCCGGCCGGAGCGGAAGAAACAGGAGAAGGCAGCATGTGAGGCAGAAAGGAGGAAGACGGCGCCAATCTTAATCAAGGGAAATAAATGCCGACGTAACAGCTTGCAACAAGGCATGACGGCCTTGGCGCCATGCTGCGCCTAAGGACAGACCGTGAACAGCTGAAAATTGCCGTACGGAACTTACATTTCATTACAAGATGGCGATGCATTGCAGGGCAATTGCCAGCCGTGAAGCCCATGCCGTGGCAAAACTGGCCATGGAATCTTCTTCCGTCGGATGTCATCCTGCTGAAGCCGCGCTGTCATGCCGGCGTAGCAAACCCTGGCTAGGATGCGCTGGTCAAAACAGCCGATCACCAGCCATGCGCTTGTCCGCCACCGCCACCCGTCCCGATGCCCGCTTTTCCCGGATTGCCCTGTCGGTCGCTTCCACGCCGGAGGATATCCGCGAAGTGCAGCGCCTGCGCTGCAAGGCGCTGGCGCATGCGATGGGCATGGACCTGCCTTCCGCGCAGCACAGCCTGGACGAGGATGCGCTCGACCCGTACTGCGACCACCTGATCGCGCGCGACCGCCGCACCCTGAAGGTGGTGGGCAGCTACCGCGTGCTCGGCCCGCGCGCGGCGGCGCGCTGCGGCAGCCTGCCTGCGGAGCAACGGTTCGACCTCGACCGTCTGCAGCACTTGCGCAGCTGCATGATGGAAGCCGGCCGCGCCTGCGTCGACCCCGACTATCACGGCAGTGGCGTGCTGATGATGCTGTGGGCCGGCCTGCGGGCAATAGAGCGCTTTGGGCCTGACTGGCTTGTCGATACCGGCCAAATTGCCCCCGGCACTGCGTTGCGGCTCTTCGCCGTAGCCCCGCTACGACTCATCGCCACGCCTTGTTCCGGAGCCAATTTGCCTCGGTCTCGCCTAAGCCAGTCAGGCCCAAAGCGCTCTGATGAAGCGCGACGGCTGCCAGTATCTGGCCGGCAGCGTATCGCTCAGCCTGGCCGACGGCGGCTACAACGCCACCGCCCTGTACCAGCGCCTGGCGCAGACCCACCTTGCGCCGCTGGAATACCGGGTGGCGCCGCGCCAGCCATTCGTGCTGCACAAATGCGAGCCCGGCCATGCGCCCAGCGTGCCGCCGATGCTGGAAGCCTATCTGCGCGGCGGTGCCTGGATAGGCGGCGAACCGGCCTGGGACCCCGATTACCACTGCGCCGAACTGTTCCTGCTGCTGCCGGTGGATGCCCTGCACCGCCGGCCCGGGCAAGCCTTGGCACCGCAGCAATGAGGCACGCCGCCGGCATGGGGAACGGCGGCGTTCCGTGGTCGAACTGGCATTGCGAAGTCAATAAAATTGTCTATGCTGTTCGTTCGCCGCACCAGTCTCTGCCGCCCCAGTCCGTTCTTCCACAAGGAGCACCACGACATGACGCCCGACATTCTGATCATTCAGGACAACGCTGGTTATCACTTGCTGCATGGCCACCTGCATCTTGCGATGGCCCTGTCCGATTCCGGCAAGGCGGTGGTTGAGGTGCCCGACCACGGCCGCGTGCTGGTGGCAAAGACCCGCGAAGGCCTGGTGGTGGAAAGCGATGGCAGGCATCTGCCGCTGCTCTACAACTGATCTGAGCCGCAATGAAGTTTCACCGGGTTGTGACCTCGCTGTGACCCGGCTGTGACCCAGTCCCATCAAACGCCTCGCAGGACGAGTCATTACAGCACCGGAATTTCCTGCCGGCACCGCCTTCGCCCCATCCGCTGATTGCAAGCAAAACCCTTCTTCTCCTTCTCTGCTGTAATCAGGCATGATTACCGCCTGGCATTGCGTGCGCATCCGATTGAACCCGCCACTGCCGCCTGACACCATATAGTTTGCCGGCCTTGCGCCGCGCGATCCCACCGCCCCAGGCCGTCACGGCCGGACTGCATCGCCAAGAGGACTGATTGAAGAAGCTCAACCCGCCGCACCGGCATGGCCTGTTTTTGAAACCCCTTGTCCTGTGGTCCGGCTGTCTGGCGCTGCTGCTGGCCGCCGCGCCGGCCAGCGCTGCCTACAAGGTCGAACTGGAAGCGCCGAAAGTCCTGCGCGAACTGCTGACCCAGCACCTGGACCTGATGCGCTACCGCGAGCGCGAGGACATCAATGCCGACCAGCTCAGGTTCATGGTGGAAACCGCGTCCGAGCAGGTGGGCGAGCTGGCCGCTACCGAAGGCTATTTCTCGCCGGTGTCGACCGTGAAGATCGATAACAGCGTCGAACCGCCGGTGGTGCGCATCAATGTCGAGGCCGGGCCGCGCACCAGCGTGACCAAAGCAGACGTAAGGGTCAGCGGCCCGGCCAGCCAGCAGGCGCCGCAGCAGGTGGCGCGGGTGGTGGACGAGTGGCCGCTGAAAGCCGGCGCGCCGTTCCGCCAGGAAGACTGGGCCAATGCCAAGGAAGCCGGCCTGCGGCTGTTGCAGGAACGGCGCTACCCGGCCGCCAGCATCGCCAGCTCGAATGCCGCCATCGATGCCGACCGCAATGAAGCCGAACTGGCCGTCGACTACCAGAGCGGCCCGCTGTTTACGCTGGGCGGTCTGCGCATCAGCGGCACCGAGCGCTATCCGGAAAGCATCATCCGCAACGTCAATCCCCTGAAACCCGGCGAGGAGTACGACGCCGGCCGGCTGCTGTCCCTGCAGCGCGCGGTGCAGCGCACGCCCTATTTCAGCAACATCGTGGTGGATGTGGCGCGCGACGCCGCCGACCCCACGCTGGCGCCGGTGGATGTGAAGGTCACCGAATACCCGACCCAGCGCATCCGCTCCGGGGTGGGTTACGCCACCGACACCGGCGCCCGTGTCGAGGGCCGCTACAGCCACAACAATGTGTTCGGACGTGCCTGGGTATTCGATGGCCAGGCCCGGGTGGAACAGAAACGCCAGAGCGGCAAGCTCGACCTTGCCATGCCGCCCGACGGCGGCGCCTGGGTCAATAGCGTCAATGCCTCGATCGAGCGCACCACGCTGGAAGGCGTGGACCTGCGCAGCCGCCGCGCCGGCGTGCGCCGCGCCCGCAGCACCGACACCGACGACTATGCCTACACGGTCCAGTACTACCGCGACCAGCTGACCCGGATCGACGGCGCCGACCTGCCGGCCAACGTGATCACGCCCGAAGGCAGCCACCAGGCGCTGGTGGCGGGCTTTGCGCGCACCCGCCGCCAGGTCGACGACCCGCTGTTTCCGCGCAAGGGCTATATCGCCTCGGTGGAGCTGGGCGTGGCGCTCAAGGGCCTGCTGACCGACCAGACCTTCTTCCGCGCCTACGGCAAGCTGCGCCGCTACTGGCCGGTTGGCCAGCGCGACCTGGTGCTGGTGCGCGGCGAACTCGGCGCCGTCATTTCCAAGGGCGGCAATGCCGCGGTGCCGGCCTCGCTCTTGTTTCGCGCCGGCGGCACCGAGTCGGTGCGCGGCTATGACTTCCAGAGCATCGGCAATGTCGAGGGCAGCACCGTCTATCCGACCCGCTACCTGGCGGTGGCCGGCGTGGAATACCAGCGCTGGTTCAATGCCACCTGGGGCGGCGCCGTGTTCTACGACGTTGGCAGCGCCACTGACAGCTGGGGCGACAGGGAACTGTTCCAGGGCGTGGGCGTGGGCGCGCGCTACCGCAGCCCGGTCGGCCCGGTGAATGTGGATGTCGGCTACGGCATACGCAACCGCAGCTTCCAGCCCCATCTCTCCCTGGGCGTGGCGTTCTGATGGCGACGCCCGAGATCGACGGCCAGACGGCCGCGCCCGCCGCAGGAGCGGGCAGCAAGGCCCCGGACAGCAAGCCGGGCAACAAGCCGGCACGCAGGCGCCGCTGGCCGGCGCGGCTGGCAATCGGCCTGCTCCTGCTGGTCCTGCTGCTGGCCGGCGCCGCGGTCAGCCTGGTGTTTACCGACTGGGGCGCGCGCAACAGCTGGAAGCTGGCAACGCGCGCGCTGGCCGGCGCACTGTCGGGCGAGATCGTCGGCGGCAGCCTGGCGCACGGCCTGGACCTGCGCGATGTCCGCTGGGGCAACCAGACCACCACGGTCACGGTCGACCGGGTGCATGGCCGCTGGCAGCTGTCGCCGCGCAAGCTGACCATCGCCGCGCTGGAGCTGGGCAAGGTCGACGTCACGGTCCGTCCGTCGAAGGAACCGTCCGAGCCGGCCAGGCTGCCGGCCAGGATCCATCTGCCGCTGGAAATCGATCTGCAAAAGCTTGCCATCGGCGAGGTGGCCATCCACCAGGGCGAGGCCACCACCACGCTCACCGACCTACTGCTGCGCGCCGGCTCCGACCGGGTGCATCACAGCCTGACGCTGGAAAAGCTGGGCACGCCCTGGGGCGCGGCGCGGGCGGCGCTGGACTTGGCCGGCGACGCGCCGTTTCCACTCAACGGCAGCGCCAGCCTCGACGGCGCCTGGCAAAAGCATGACTACCGACTCGACACCACGCTGGACGGCACGCTGCAAGCACCGGCCGTGGCGTTGAAGGCCAGCGGCGGCGGCGCGCTGCGCGGCGAGGCACGCATCGAGGCAACGCCGTTTGCGCCGATTCCCTTCAGCCGCGCCAGGGTCGCGGTCGAGCATCTGGACCTGCGCCTGTTCAGCGAGACCGCGCCGCAGGCCGACCTGCGCATCGATGCCGACATCGCGCCGGTCGCCACATCAGGCGTGGCTGGCGCGGCCACGCCCGACCTGTCGCAACTGCGGGTCGCCGGCCCGATCACGATCACCAATGCGAAGCCCGGCCCGATTGATCAGCAACTGCTGCCGCTGGCGTCATTGAAGGCCGATGCCAGCCTGACCGCCGAGGCGCAGCAGCTCACCGGGCTGGAAGCGGCGCTGCCCGGCGGCGCGCGTCTGGTTGGCGGCGGCGAACTGCGCGCCGGCGGCAACGGGGAATTCACGCTGCAGGCGCAGAACCTCGACCTGCATGCGCTGCACCGCGCGGTGCGGCCGACCCGGCTCAACGGCCCGCTGAAGGTAGCCTTGGCCGGCGAGAACCAGCAGGTGAACCTGGAACTGGAAGGCGCGCCCTTCCTGGTCCATGCCGACGCCAGCATCACGCCGCAACAGGTGGCGTTGCGCAGCGCCCGTCTCGGCGCCGGCGCGGCGCGGCTGGAAGCCAGCGGCACCCTGGGTCGCGACGAAGCCGCCGCCTATGCCGTGCAGGGCACGCTGTCCAGGTTCGATCCGGCCGCTTTCCTGGCCGCCGTGCAGCCGCCGCCGGCCAGGGGCGCCGCGACGAAAAAGCCGGCGCGCATCCCGCAGGCCGACATCAACATGCGCTTCACCGCCGAAGGAAGGCTGCAGCCGGAACTGCTGGCCAACCTGCGCTTCGACATCCAAGACAGCAGCTACGACAAGCTGCCCATGAGCGGCGGCGGCACCCTGCAGCTGGCCGGCAAGCAGCTGCCGGCGGCCGACGTGCAGCTGCTGGTGGCGGGCAACCGGGTCAGCGCCAAGGGCGGCTTCGGCGCGCCCGGCAAGCAGCTTGCGTTCGCGATCGATGCGCCGGCGCTGGAGCGGCTGGGCTTTGGCCTGGCCGGCCTGCTCAATGCGCAGGGCACCCTGGCCGGCACGCTGCAGCGGCCCACCGTGCAGGCCGATCTGCAGGCCAGGCAACTGGCCTTCGGCCAATACCGGCTGGCCCAGCTCACCGGCCGCGCCGACATGCGCGGCGTGCCCGGCGAGGATCCGGATGCCAGGGTCAAGCTGGCGCTGAATGGCCAGGGCGTGCGCGCCGGCGCGGTGCAGCTCGACCGCCTGGACGGCGACATCGACGGCACCTATGCCACCCATGCGATCCGCCTGCAGGCCGACGGCCGCGTCAACGGCAGCGCCGCCGCCGTGACGCTGGCGGCCAATGGCGCGCTGCGCCAGGAAAAGGCCGGGCTGGGCTGGGAAGGCACGGTACGCACCCTGGAAAACCGTGGCGTGCCGCGCATCTCGATGAAGCAGCCGCTGGCGCTGCGCGCCAGTCCCGGCCAGGTGACGCTGGGCGCGACCCGCATCGACATCGAGAAGGCCCTCGTCAGCCTGGACAGCCTGGACTTCCGCAGCGACGGCCCGCTGCGCTCGCAGGGCACGATCAGCGCGCTCGACATGGGCCATCTGCTCACGCTGTGGAAGCAGGTGACAGGCAGCGAACCGCCGGTCAAGACCGACCTGGTGCTGGACGCGGCCTGGAACTTCACGCTGGCCGACAGCGCTTCCGGCTTCCTGCAGGTCGAGCGCAGGAGCGGCGACCTGCAACTGCCGGCGGCGGCGCGCAACACCGCGCTGGGCCTGCGCCAGCTGAAACTGCGCGGCGACTTCGCCGGCGCCGCGCTGCGCATCAATGCCGCGCTCGACACTGGGCGCTTCGGCAATGCCGGCGCGCAGGGCCAGATCGGCCTGCAGCCGGACGGCGCGCGCCTGACCGTCGGTCCGGACTCGCCGCTGTCGATGCGCCTCAATGCCGCTTTCCCGCAACTGTCCACGCTGGGCGCACTGACCGGGCCGCGCATCGCGCTGGACGGCAAGCTGGCGGCCAACGTCAATGCCGGCGGCACGCTGGGCGCGCCGGTGCTGTCGGGCGAAATCAATGGCAGCCAGCTGGCGCTGACCCTGTACGACCAGGGCGTGCGCCTGCGCGATGGCGTGGCGAAAATTGTCCTGGCCAACAATGTCGCCGAACTGCGCGAAGTGGTGTTTCGCGGCGGCGACGGCGTGCTGCGCGCCACCGGCCGCATCCCGCTGGACCAGGCCAGTACCGACATCACCGCCACCGTGGTGGCCGAGAAGCTGCAGCTGCTGGCCGACCCGTCGGCGCAGCTCACGCTGTCGGGCCAGGCCAAGCTGGAAAACGTCGGCCGGCAGCTCCAGGCCACCGGCAAGTTCAGGGTCGATCGCGCGCTGTTCAACCTGCCGGAGAAGAGCGCGCCCAAGCTGGATGAGGACGTGGTGGTCTACCGCAACGGCGCCAAACCCAGCACCCAAGGCAGCCGCGCCAGCCCGGCGGAAAAGCCGTCCAGCCCGTTCTCGCCGGTGGTCGACGTGCAGGTGGACCTGGGCGAGAACTTCCGCTTCAAGGGTTCCGGCGCCGACCTGCGGCTGGACGGCGCGCTGTCGGTGCGCACCGGCCCCAGCCAGCCGCTGGCGGCCTATGGCACCATCCGCATCCCCGAGGGCAAGTACGAAGCCTTTGGCGCGGTGTTGGACATCGAGCGCGGCCTGCTCAACTTTACCGGCCCGCTGACCAATCCCAACATCAACATCCTGGCCATGCGCCGCCGCCAGGAAGTCGCCGCCGGCGTGCAGGTGACCGGCACGGTGCAGCAGCCGCGGGTGCAGCTGGTATCGGAGCCGAATGTGGCGGACGAGGAAAAGCTGTCCTGGCTGGTATTTGGCCACGGCGGCAGCGGCGGCGCCGGCACCAATGCGCAGACCGCGGCCCGCAGCGCGGCCACCGGCCTGCTCAACAAGCTGGGCGGAGACAAGGTAGCCAAGCGCATCGGCCTGGATGAACTGTCCTTCGGCAAGAGCGCTTATGGCATGGGGAGCGAGCAGGTGGTCAGTCTGGGCAAGAACATCAGCGAGCGGCTGGCCATTGGCTATGAGCAGAGCCTGGCCGGCGCGGCCAGCGTGCTGAAGCTGACCTACCAGCTCAGCCGCAGCTGGGCTGTGGTGCTGCGCGGCGGCCAGGTAGCCGGGCTGGATCTCTCCTATACCAGGCGGTTCGACAAGTTCGGCGAGATCAGGAGCCAGCGCTAGCGGGGGCTGGCGGGGTTGGCGGGGTTGGCGGGGTTGCCGGCGCAACCGCAGGCTGCGGGGCGCTGAGGCGACATGGCGACCAAAATCCACAGATCCGTAGGGTGCAATCCCCGAAGTGAATTGCACCGTGGACCGGGAAACCAAGAGTGAGGCCTGCGACATCGATGGTCGGGTGAAATGCGATTTGGGAAATGCGTTCCGCGACGTTGCAGTTGCAGTTGCAGTTGCAGTTGCAGTTGCAGTTGCAGTTGCAGTTGCAGTTGCAGTTGCAGTTGCAGTTGCAGTTGCAGTTGCAGTTGCAGTTGCAGTTGCAGTTGCAGTTGCAGTTGCAGTTGCAGTTGCAGTTGTTGTTGCAGTTGCAGTTGTTGTTGCAGTGAAGTCCCGTTGAGCGCGCCGTGGCGGCGATGCCTGAAGCGGATAAGGTGCGGCGTCTGTCTGAGCGAAGCGCAGCGTAGCGAGTTTAGCCGCGCCCCGCTTCAGGCGTCGCCGGCACGGGAACCCCGCGCAGCGGGGCGCGATCACCGGGTCGCCTTTTCTTGCCTACTTCTTTTGGCGAAGCAAAAGAAGTAGGTCGCCTGCCGGGGCGAACACCCGGCTTGGTCATGACGGCAGTGTATTCGTGTTGTTTTATCAGGCGTAAGGACGTCACTGCGAAGCAGCAGTTGCTTTTGACGTTTGCAGTGTATCGACCAAAGTCAAAAGCAACGACGACAGTGCTGCCCGTGCCTTGCCGGGTGACGCAAGGCGGTTGCACTGCCGTGGAGACAAGCCGGGAGTCCGTCCCGGCGGCCGGGTCACTTTTTTTGCTCCGCCAAAAAAGTAAGCAAAAAAGATGGCCCCGACGATCGCGCCCCGCTGCGCGGGGTGCCCGTGGCAGCGGTACCCGGAGCGGGGCGCGGCTAAACTCGCTGCGCTGCGCTCAGACAGACGCCGCACCTTATCCGCTCCGGGCACCGCTGCCACGGCGCGCTCAACGGGATTTCACTGCAACAACAACAACAACAACTGCAACTGCAACTGCAACAGGCACTTCAAAAGCAGCGGCAACTGGCGCTGCGAGCAACTGCAACTGCAACTACACTGCCCACTACCCGCCGCCCCATTGAACCGACACAGGCCATCGCACCCCAGGCCGCGCACGCCTACCGCCTTCCCCGTCAGGCCGCGTGCAACACCCCAGCCGCCTGCGGTGCTGCCTTCAGCTCAGCCAGCAGCGCCGCTTCCTTCTCCCGCGCCGCCTTCAGATGCCGCTCCTTCACATGACCATAACCCCGGATATCCTCCGGAATCGCCGCCAGCGCAATCACCTGCGGCAGGTTCGCGGCAGACAAGCGTGGCAACAGCGAGGCCAGCGTGTCGCGGTAATGCGCAATCAGCGCCCGCTCCGTGCGGCGCTCGGCGGTGTAGCCGAACACGTCCAGCGCGCTGCCGCGCAGGCCGCGCAGCCTGGACAGCAGCCGGAAGGCGCTCATCATCCACGGGCCGAATTCACGCTTGACCAGGTGGCCCTGGTGGTCGCGCTTGGCCAGCAGCGGCGGCGCCATGTGGAATTTCACCTTGTAGTCGCCCTCGAACATGCCGGCGATCTTGGCGGCGAATGCCGGGTCGGCATGTAGCCGTGCCACTTCATACTCGTCCTTGTAGGCCATCAGCTTGAAGTAGTAGCGCGCCACCGTCTCGGTCAGCCGCAGGGGTTTGCCGGCTTCCACCACCGCGCTCTCGGCCTGCCGCACCTGCCCAACGAAGTCGCTGTACTGGCGGGCATAGGCGGCATCCTGGTAACCGGTCAGGAAGGCGACGCGGCGGGCGATCACGTCGTCCAGCGCAGGTGAGCGCTTGAACTCGATCACCTGCGCCGGGGCGCTGGCACGCGCCAGCTTTTCCACCGACGCCAGGTCATGCGCGGCAGTGCGGCCCCAGACAAAGGCCTGGGTATTGAAGTCTACCGACACGCCGTTCAACGCGATCGCCTTCAGAATCGAGGCCTCCGCCAGCGGCACCCAGCCCTTTTGCCAGGCATAACCCAGCATGAACAGGTTGGTGGCGATCGAGTCGCCCATCAGCGCGGTGGCGATGCGGCCGGCGTCGACGAACTCGGCGCGACCGGCGCCGCAGGCGCGCTGGATGTCCTGCTGCGCGCCTGCCTCCGGGAACTGCCAGTCGGGATTGCGCACGAAGGCGGCAGTCGGCGTGCCGGTGGCGTTGATCACCGCATGCGTCCTGCCCTCGCCCATGCGCGACAGCGCGTCGCGGCCGGCAGTGACGATTTCATCGCAGCCGATCACCAGGTCCGCCGCGCCGGTACCCACCCGGGTCGAGAACAACTGGTCGGGATTATCGGCCAGGCGCACATGCGACAGCACCGGCCCGCCCTTCTGCGCCAGGCCGCTCATGTCCAGCACGGAGCAGCCCTTGCCCTCCACATGCGCGGCCATCGCCAGGATCTGGCCGACGGTCACCACGCCGGTGCCGCCAATGCCGGTCACCAGGACGCCATAAGGCTCGCGCGTCTCCGGCAGCGTCGGGTATGGCAGGCTATCCTGCGCCGGTGCTGCCGCCTTGGCCGGTTCGGCAACCGCCTTCTTCGGCTTCTTCAGCTTGCCGCCTTCCACCGTCACGAAGCTCGGGCAGAAGCCGTTGACGCAGGAATAATCCTTGTTGCAGGACGACTGGTTGATCTGGCGCTTGCGGCCGAACTCGGTTTCCAGCGGCTCGACCGACAGGCAGTTGGACTGCACGCTGCAGTCGCCGCAGCCCTCGCAGACCGCCTCGTTGATCACCACCCGCTTGGCCGGGTCCGGATACTCGTTGCGCTTGCGGCGCCGGCGCTTTTCCGAGGCGCAGGTCTGGTCATAGATCATCGCCGACACGCCCGGCTTGTCGCGCAGTTCGCGCTGCACCGCGTCGAGCTCGCTGCGATGCCGTATCGTCACGCCCGGCGCCCAGTCGATCGCGGCCGGGTATTTTTCCGGGTCGTCGGTCACCACGATGATGGGCGAGACGCCTTCGGCCGCGATCTGGCGCGAGATCATCGCCGGGTCGAGCGGGCCGTCCACATTCTGGCCGCCGGTCATGGCCACGGCGTCGTTGTACAGGATCTTGTAGGTGATGTTGACCTTGCCGGCCACCGCCGCCCGGATCGCCAAGAGGCCCGAGTGGAAATAGGTGCCGTCGCCCAGGTTGGCGAACACATGCTTTTCGCTGGTGAAGGGCGCCGCGCCGATCCAGGTGGCGCCCTCCGCGCCCATGTGGGTGAAGGTGGCGGTCTCGCGGTCCATCCACAGCGCCATGTAATGGCAGCCGATGCCGGCCAGCGCGCGGCTGCCTTCCGGCACCTTGGTCGAAGTGTTATGCGGACAGCCCGAGCAGAAATGCGGTATGCGGTCCTTGGACGGATCGGGCGCGCTCACCTTCAGCACCGCTTCCTTCGCTTCCAGGAAGGCGATGCGTTCCCTGACCTTGGCCTCGATCGGATGGCCGGCGAAATAGCGCGACACCCGGCTGGCAATCGCCCTGGCAATCTGCGCCGGATTCAATTCGTAAGTTGCCGGCAGCAGCCAGTTGCCGTGGCCTTCGTGATGGTTGCTGCTCCATTCGCCGGTGTCGTCGAACTTGCCGACCACCCGCGGACGCACATCGTCGCGCCAGTTGTACAACTCCTCCTTCAGCGCATATTCCAGGATCTGGCGCTTTTCCTCGACCACCAGGATTTCCTCCAGCCCCTGCGCGAATTCGCGTACGCCTTCGGCTTCCAGCGGCCAGGTCATGCCGACCTTGAAAAGCCGGATGCCGATGTCGCGCGCCACCTGCTCGTCGATGCCGAGGTCGGCCAGCGCCTGGCGGGTGTCGAGATAGGACTTGCCGGCGGTGATGATGCCGATCTTCGCCCGCGGGCTATCCCAGATGATGCGGTTAAGCTTGTTCACCCGGGCATAGGCCAGGGCCGCATACCATTTGTAATTGTTCATCCGCGCTTCCTGCTCCAGCACGGCATCCGGCCAGCGGATGTTCAGGCCGCCGGGCGGCAAGTCGAAGTCTTCCGGCAGCACGATCTGCACCCGGTCCGGGTCCAGGTCCACCGCGGCGCCCGACTCGACGATGTCGGTCACGCACTTCATCGACACCCACAGCCCGGTGTAGCGGCTCATCGCCCAGCCATGCAGGCCGTAGTCCAGGTATTCCTGCACCGAGGACGGATACAGCACCGGTATGCCGCAGGCCTTCAGGATGTGCTCGCTCTGGTGCGCAGTGGTGGAGGATTTGGCCGCATGGTCGTCGCCGACCAGCACCAGCACGCCGCCGTGGCGGCTGGTGCCGGCCATGTTGGCATGCTTGAAGACGTCGCCGCAGCGGTCCACGCCCGGCCCCTTGCCGTACCACATGCCGAACACCCCGTCATACAGGGCGCCCTCGAACAGGTTGACCTGCTGGGTGCCCCAGATGCTGGTGGCGGCCAGGTCTTCATTCACGCCGGGATGAAAGCGCACATGCTGGGCTTCCAGGTACTTCTTCGCCTTCATCGCGGTCTGATCCACGCTGCCCAGGGGCGAGCCGCGGTAGCCGGTAATGAAGCCGGCGGTGTTGAGGCCGGCCCGCGCATCGCGAATGCGCTGCTGCATCGGCAGCCGGATCAGCGCCTGGGTGCCAGTGATAAAGGCCCGGCCGCGTTCCAGCGTGTATTTGTCATCCAGGGAAATATCGGCGGCCGGCGATTGCCGATCCGCAGGAAGGGGTGCATTCATTCTGTCTCCAAGCCAAAAATTGTGTCTTTGGGGTGCGACGTCTCGCGGCCGACAACCCACCTTGTGGGCGGACCATCAGAGCGACCATTTTAGAGCAACATTAACATATCGCCCATTTGGGGCGTTAATCGAACTACAGCAAGGCGTTTTTGATCAACAGGCGCGTGTTCCGTACGCGGCAGCCAGCCATTGAGCAGCCATGCCGGCAAGCCCGACAGTCTGGCATGGATGGCGTATTAAATCCAACGTGGCGTGTTGAAAAGAACTGCTGGGAGGCATGATAGGGATGCCTGCCAGTGGCGGTTTGCGATTTGTCAGCCGGGGATATTGGCGCCGGCCCCGTCGCCCTACCCATCAGGCAAGTCGGAGAAATCCACCGGAGACCGGTTGCCAGGCATTCGTCAGGACGTCATGACTCGCCATCTTCCTGTCTGGCGATACTCTCCAAGGCATCGGAGTAGGCATCCGCCGCGTCCGAGCGCCCTTCACGAGCGGCTCTGGCCGCCTTGCGCAGCATCTCGTTCTTGAGATTGTCGAGGATTTTTTTGGTCTCGTCTGAAATGCCGCCGGAAATTGCCTGCAAATCATCAGGCCCGAGTTCAATCGCCGCTTTCGGGACGTCGCTTTTGAAGTCATTCTTCATTTCGTTCTCCATGGTTGACCGATATTGCAGTTCGATAGACGCGTGCCTGGATATCAGGAGCGCCCGGACGCAACATCAAGTGGGTGTGTGCGGCGCCCTATCGGTTCATCTGGCCGTTAGGGACAGTCAGTCGTGGCTGAAGCGCGTCCGGCCTGGCTGGCCAGGGAGAAACCGGAGCAAAGAGGTGCGGTGATATGTCGGGGCAAAAAGCATGGCGACGAGCTGCAGGCGCAGCGCCCAGGACGATTTGGACGGCGCCACATGATCCAGCGTTGCATACAGCAACGCCGGCAAGCGCATTAGAGCGACATGCCGGCGTTACGGAGAAAAAATCAGAAATCGCGGCGCTTCAATGATCCCGCGACAGATTGGCCAGCCATTTGGTGGCCATGCGGGCATTGGCTTTCAGGGTGTAATCCAGCATCGCCACCTGCTCTTCCACCGCTTCCTGCATCACGGTGGCCGGGCTGGCTGGCGCTAGTTTCAGGTAGGCATCCGCCTCACCGTAGGAGCGCTCGATATCCATGCCTGATTTCTTGGCAATGTGCATCATCACCCGGTTCGACGACAGGCAGTGCATGTAGAGCGTATCGACATCGGCATTGCGGCAATGGATCGCGGCGCGCTGGAACAGCTTGCTGCCGATGCCCATGCCACGCGCCTCGGCCGACACCGACACGCCGAATTCGGCGACCCGCTCCTTGGTGGTGGCGTCGCGCACCGCCGGCAGCGCCTCGCGCGGCGCGAACGCCAGGTGGCCCACGCCCATCAGCTTGAAACGGCTGTCATAGACGCCAAACACCGTGTCACGCGAAAAATTGAGCATCTGCACGTAGCGGGTGACAAGCTCATCGGGAAGCACGGTGCCAAAGCGCAGCAGGCGATCCGATTCGTTGAGACCGAGGAAATGCATCAGCAGACGACGGCGGTCACGCTCGGCCAGGGCTTTCACGCGTACCGGAAACTTCTCCGGGCCCTCTTCAGGCTCGCGCTCGGTCAAACGGGACAAGGCATTGCTTAATAGTTTCATGATTGCTCCAGGAGTCACAGCATGCTGCAACGCACAACCAATTTTAGGACAACTGTGCGAAAAATGCTGGAATCCTGTTTCTAAAACACGCTTGCTTGATGGTACTCAAGGCTTACAGAGGGAGATTCTTGGTAAGAAATAGATTGGAAGCAAGAATAACGCAGAAGCCAAATTACTCACAGGAAATCTTGCGGCTCTGTTGTTTCCTGGAAGCATATTGCAACTGCAGCAATTCTGGCCGCATGTATCGCTCCAGGAATCTGTGCCGGTTGATCGGGATGGCGTTCCCTGATTGATGCGGCTATCGCACCAGCATCCACTCCCCGCGCTGCATGCAAGGCAGCTTCCAGCCTGGATTTTTCCGTGAAAGGCTGGCTTTCATTGCCAGCCCTGGCGCGCTGCACGCATTCCGCCACATCCAGCATGTCGATGAAGCGCTGCGGCTTGCGGAAGGCGTCGCAGCGCTCCAGCAGCCGGACCACGGTATTGGCACGCAGTGCGAGCGCCTGTGCCACCGTGTCCTGCTCGCGTGCGGACATCAATGCCAGGTCGCGGCAGTCGTTCGGGATCTTCAGCCGGTGACAGATGCCGTCGGCCAGCGCCACGCTCCTAGCCGCATCGGCATGTTCGCGGGCGCCATCGGATGGCGTCTGCGCGCCCCTGCCCAGGTCCAGCATCGGCACGGCAAAGCGTACCGGCAGCGGCCGCCCCAGCCGCGCCGCCATGTCCAGCGCGCGCATCGCATGCATGCCGACGCTGCCGCGTGCCTGGTGCGTGGCCTGGACCTGCGGCACATTCCACAGGCTATCCAGCTCGGGCAGCAGGCGGGCCAGCGCGCCGCACTGCCGCAATACCTCGAACATGCGCGAAGGGTGTTGCTCCATCAGGCCGCGCGACAGTTCCTGCCAGACCCGTTCCGGCACCAGCGCATCGACCTCGCCGGCAGCCACCATGGACTGCATCAGCGCCCCGGTTTCCGGCGCGACCGTGAAGTCGGCAAAGCGGGCCGCGAAGCGCGCCAGGCGCAGGATGCGCACCGGGTCTTCGGCAAAGGCGTCCGACACATGGCGAAACACGCGGGCAGCCAGGTCGCGCTGGCCGCCGAACGGATCGATCAGGGTGCCGTCCTCGGTTTGGGCAATCGCATTGATGGTCAGGTCGCGGCGCACCAGGTCTTCTTCCAGCGTCACATCGGGCGCGGCATGGAAATGAAAGCCCTTGTAGCCCGGCGCGGTCTTGCGCTCGGTGCGGGCCAGCGCATATTCCTCGCTGGTGCGCGGATGCAGGAACACCGGAAAATCCTTGCCGACCGGGCGAAAGCCCTGGGCCAGCATTTGTTCGGGCGTGGCGCCGATCACCACATGGTCACGGTCCTGTACCGGCAATCCGAGCAGGCGGTCGCGCACCGCGCCGCCAACGACAAAGGTTTTCATGCACACTGCCTGTTATTCATCGTCGGCGTCGTCGGGCCAGGGTTCGTAGCGCTCGATCACCTCGGTCTCGGCTTCGGCTTCGCGCACCCATTGCGCCACGGCCGGATGCGCCAGCACCCGGTCGGCATAGGCCTGCAGCGCCGGCGCGAGGAAGACGCCATAGGTCTGCAGGCGGGTCACCACCGGCGCATAGTAGGCGTCGGCGATCGAGAAGTCGCCGAACAGGAACTGGTAATGGCCGAAATTGGCCAGGCAGGTTTCCCAGATTTCGCAGATGCGGCCGATGTCGCCCTGCGCTTCCGGCGTGCGGCCATGGCCCGGAAAGCGGCCGCGGATATGCATGGGCATCGCACTGCGCAGACCCGTGAAGCCGGAATGCATCTCGGCGCAGATGCTGCGCGCCAGCGCCCGCGCCACCATGTCCTGCGGCCACATGTTCTTTTCCTGGAACTGCTCGGCCAGGTATTCGCAGATGGCCAGCGAATCCCAGATCGAGGTTTCCCGCGTCACCAGCACCGGCAGGCGGCCGGAGGTGGAATACATCGCGATCTTGTTGCCGGTTTCCGGCTGCCCCAGCGGAATGCGGATTTCCTGGAACGGAATGCCGAAGGCGGTCATCACCACCCACGGCCGCATCGACCAGGAGGAGTAGTTCTTGTTGGCGATCACCAGCTTGTAGCTGTTGCTTTCAGCACTGGCCAGGGTTTCGGACAGCGTGGGGTCGAGGATGGTGGATTGCATGGGGATTCCGGGAAACAGGGAATAGGGAAAGGCGCAATGGCAGGCAGGCGACCGCGCTACCGCCAGCCGCCCTCACGTCTAGCCACGGCGCCGGACATGGTCGTAGCCCGTGGGCGAAGGCTGGGGGCCGAGGTAGAACGGCGCCACGTCTTCCGGCGCGGTGGCCATCGGCGTGGTGCCGGGCGAGGCGACATTGTCGACCCGCATCGAATCGAGATTGTCGCGGCTCATGATCGGGCCGCCGGGCGCATGCTCCAGAAACCAGGCCTGCAGCCGCGCCAGCGCCGGCGGCAAACCGATTACCGGCCGCTGATGGCCGCTGTAGCGGCCGGCCAGCCGCACCAGCTGGCGCAAGGTGTAGACCTTGGGTCCCACCAGCTCGATCACCTGGCCGAAGGTGCCACGGTCTTCCAGTGCATTGACGAAGGCCTGCACCACGTCTTCCACATACACCGGCTGGAAACGGGCGTCAGCGCCGCCCAGCGCCATCACCGGCAACAGGGCCTGCAGCCGGGCGAACATGTTCAGGAACTGGTCGCCCTCGCCGAACACGACCGATGGCCGGAAGATCGTCACCGCCATGCGCGGGTCGGACAGCGCCGCGGTCTCGCCGGCCGCCTTGGAGCGCAGATACATCGACGGGCCGTTGACCGCCGCACCCAGCGCGCTCATGTGCAGATAGCGGCGCACGCCGGCGCGGCCGCAGGCGGCCACCACCTTGCGCGGCAACTCCACATGGGCGCGGGCGAAGTCGGGGCCATATTCTGAGCCGCCCGGCCCGCGCCGGGAATGCAGCACGCCCACCAGGTTGATCACCGCGTCCACGCCCTGCATCAGCCGCGCCAGCGTGGCCTCGTCATGCACGTCCGCCTCGACCGCTTCCACATTGGGCAGCGTGATCAGTTCGCGCGCATGCACCAGCCGCCGGGTTGGCAGCGTGACGCAGCGCCCCTGCGCGGCCAGTTGCGCCACCAGCCGGCTGCCGATGAAGCCGGTGCCGCCCAGCACCAGCACGTTGCTGCAATAGGGTCCGCGCAGAATGTCCATCAGAAGGGTTCTCCGTTTTCGCTGCCTGAATAGCCTTTCGGCGCAATGGTGCCCATGCGTGCCTTGAGCGACTGCGGCGCATTCTCGAACAGCGCCGCGTAGTAGGTGGCGTTCGACATCACGTTCTTCACATAGCCGCGGGTTTCGGCGAACGGGATGGTCTCCGCGAAAATGGCGCCTTCCACCGGCCGCGTCAGCGTCGAGCGCCAGGCCTTGGGCCGCCCCGGACCAGCGTTGTAGGCGGCGGTGGCCAGCGGCTGCGAGCCATCCAGCGACTGCAGCACCATGGACAGGTAGTTCGTGCCCAGCATGATGTTGGTGCCGATCTCGTTGATGCGGGCCTGGCTGAAGTCCGCCATGCCTATCCTGCGCGCCACTTCCTTGGCCGTGGCCGGCATCAGCTGCATCAGGCCGGACGCGCCCACATGCGAGCGCGCGGTCTGGATGAAGCGCGATTCCTGCCGGATCAGGCCATACACCCACGCCTTGTCCAGGCCGAGGTCGCGGGTGGCAGGGTGCATGATGTCATGGTGCGGCGAGGGAAAGCGCTGCGTAAAGTCAAACTCGGTCTTCGTGCGGTCGGAGGTATTGACCATGCGGTCCAGCACATTGTTGCGACGGGCAAACTCGGCCGCGGCCAGCAGCTGGCGCTCGGTCATCTTGCGCAGCTGCCAGTTCCATTCGCGATAACCTTCGAAACGCATGTTCATGTCGAAGAAGCGGAAGGCGCGGCGGAAACCCTGGTTGGCCGACATGGCCGCCATGTCTTCCTCGCTGGGCGCGGCGGCGCGCGGCGGGATGGCGATCTTCTGGCCCAGCTCTTCCAGTGCCAGCTGCCCGTAGAAACCATTGACCGCGGCAATCGACTTGAACAGCGCATCGGCCTGTTCCCGCTGCCCCTGCGCCTTGCAGGCGCGGCCCAGCCAGTAGACCCAGGGGCTGTCGTCCTTCAACGCCGCCGGCATGGCTTCGATGCCGCTCCTGACCATGGCCCAGTTCCCTGCCCGCAGCGCACTGCGCACCCGCCACTGGTAGCCGTCCAGCGACATTGCCGCGCCGGTGGTTTTCTTCCAGTATTCCACCGCATCCGGCTGCAGCTTCTGCGCCGCCTGCATCGCCACCATTGCCCAGCCGGTGGCCAGCTCGCGCGGCGACAGATAGGACGAGGCGCCCAGCACTTCGGCGCCGGCCTGTTCCAGGTTGTTGCGCGCCACCCGGCCGACCGCGATCAGGAAGGCTTCATGCTGCGCACGGCTGCCGCTGGCGCTTCTGGCGATGATGGATGCCGGCTTGTCGTAGGCCTGCGCGATCAGGCCTTCCGGCGCGTCGGTGGCCAGCGCGAGCTTGCGCATCAGGTTGGGGAAATTGAATTCCGCCGCCAGCCGCACCTGGTCCCAGACATCGTCGTCATTGAACTGCCGGGTTTCCGCCAGCCGCATCACCAGCGCCGGGCAGGCCTCGCCATAATCCCGCGGCGACACCAGCAGCGCGCGGGCATCCGCCGCCACATTGTGGCCGCGCTCGATGCGCGACATCAGCGCATAGCACTTGACCTGGGTATCGTCATCCAACACGAACTGCGGATACTGCTCGTCGAAGGTGGCCCAGTCGCGCGCCCGGCCCAGTTCCAGCAGCCAGTCGTTGCGCAGCCGGTCGGCGATGGCGCTGCCTTCATGGCGCTTCAGGAAGTCGCGGATTTCCGCATTCGGCAGGTTTCTCACCTGCGGCTTGAGGCGGTAATACTCGATATAGGAAGGAATCGCATAATTGGACAGCCGCGACGACAGCTCGAACGCCTTCGCCCCGTCGTCCCGCCGCGCCGCCTCGCGCAGCGCGGCGAACATGTCATCGTCGCTGGCGAACTGCTGTGGCTGTGGTGGCTGCTGGCGTTGCTGCTGTGCTTGCTGGCGCTGCTGGGCCTGCGCGCCATGGGTGCCGAACACCGCGCAGGCAAGCACCAGCCCGGCGGTCCATTTCATCGGAAACATCAGATTGCTGCCTTATTCTTGCTCGTTTTGGGGAGCGGCTAGAATAGCACGCTCCCCCGCCCGGCTGGCCGCCGGAATTGCATCTGGACACTACTTACAACATGAACGAAAAGCAACGCTTGAGGAAGGAATTGCTGGCGGCGAGAAAGGCCATGCCGCCGGAGGAAAAGGCATGGCGGGATGCGGCGATTCGCAGGCATCTGCTGGAGTGGCTGGATGCGCATCCGGTGAAGTCGATTGGCGTGTACTGGCCGCATGCGGGGGAGCCGGATCTGACGCCGGTGTACCCGGAGTTGGTGGCGCGGGGCGTGACGCTGGCGTTACCGGTGGTCGTGGCGCGGGATGCGCCGCTGGTGTTTTATGCGTGGCGGCCGGGGGAGGCGCTGGTGAAGGATGCGCATGGGGTGATGGCGCCGGTGGGGCGCGATTGCCCGGTTGAGCCGGCGTTGCTGCTGCTGCCTTGCGTTGGGTTTAATGAAGCGGGTTATCGCTTGGGGTATGGCGGGGGGTATTACGATCGGACGCTGGCGGCGACGCCCGGGGTGCGGGCGATTGGTATCTCCTATGACGCAGGAAAACAATGCTTCAATTCGGATGAATACGATATAACCATGCAGTTGGTCTTTACTGAATTCGACGCAGGCCTTTCTTGAGCCCGACTCATTCTCTTGAAAACCGAATTACTCATAAATGACTTAATACTCGGAATTTTATCCTGTTATTTAAAATAGGAGTGGTTTTAAGAAAATTTCAAAAGATAAATTTGCTTGGCAAACTTAGGTTGTTCAATAATTAGAAGCAACTATCATTCACCAAATAAATCGAAATTTATGAAAAACGGTGCAACTGCCGGTGTGACTTTGCGCCACACCGAATTGACCTCATTTGCCGTTAGTTAGGCGATTTATGAAAGCAGTGGATAACTGGCTCTTTAATCATCGTCACAATACTGTACCTCACCTCTGAAAATCTGCGCAAACGTGGCTTGATTCTGACGTTCTTTTCTTTCCTGCCCAGAGTCTTTTGGTTGATTCAATGAGTCGTTGCAATATATAGAATTTTGGGCTTCTGTTTTCAGCTCCTTAAGAGGCTGAAACAGGGACTCAAAGAACCACCCTTCTTCTGTGTTTTCCTGGGACTCCACGGCGGCCTTCATTTTAATAATTTCATTATTAAAATTGTCTATAGCTTGGATTTTGCTTATTAATTTTTCTTCGTCGAATTCTTCATTTGGCACAGCACCAAATTTTTTATTCAAAAACTCTTTAACAAAAGACTCAGTGGTGTCTTTTCTCAAGGGATCTGAAGTGTAAAGATTCAAGTCTTCTATCAAATTATGGAGGTAAGCCACCTTTAAATGGCCAGAGGAGTTCTTCATCTCTCCATATTTCAACTGATCGATTATTTCAATAGCAGAGTGGACCGTATCATTAATCTGTTTTTTCAGAAATTTTGGGCAGATTTGGGCTGCAATTGGAATAATCACGTATTCCAACAAAAGCTTGGAACAAATAGCCGACCATGGCTGAGTGCAGAGTCGCGGCTCAGCAGAAGGGAGCTGCGTTGATCCCGTCAATACTGATCCGCCTGCTTTGCTTTCCTGCCCAACTTTGGGTTCCTTTTGTGCCGACACACCTGTTGTATTTTTCAACCCTGCCTTAGGGGTCTTTCCTAATCCCGGCACAACAAAGCAGCACAGATTCGGTGGCAGCCCATAGAGCATAATTTCCTCGCTGATGTGGTCTTACAGCGAGGTCAGTCACCAGTCTCAAAAAAAAGGTTCGTAAGGACTACGCGCTTTATGTCTTGGATGCCATAAGTGCTATCTTCCTCTATCGAATAGCAAAGAGCCTTGCATTAATCTTGGCATACCTTGTTTGAATCGCTCTGACGTTATTGCATTCACTATCCCTATAGGCAGGTACTGCCCGGGTCAGCGTAGTTGCCCGAAAACTGCTGAGTTAGCAGTAGTTCGACACTCATGCACTCAACCCCAACCTCCCCCAAATCTCCCTAGTCGCCCCCGCCTGATTCAGCGTATAGAAATGCAACCCCGGCGCCCCGCCCGCCAGCAGCTTTTCGCACAGTTGCGTCACCACATCCAGCCCGAACGCCTTCAGCGACACCGTATCGTCGCCAAACCCCGCCAATTTCAGCCGTATCCAGCGCGGAATCTCCGCGCCGCACATGTCGGAGAAGCGCATTAGCTGCGTGTAATTCATGATCGGCATGATGCCGGGCACGATGGGCGCGGTCACGCCCAGCTTTGCGGCATCCTCGACGAAGCGGAAATAGGCGTCGGGGTTATAGAAATATTGGGTGATCGCGCTGTCGGCACCGGCCTGGATCTTGCCGGCGAAGTAGCGCAGGTCGTCCTGGGCCGATCTTGCCTGGGGATGCACTTCCGGATAGGCAGCGGTCTCGATATGAAACCAGTCGCCGGTTTCCTTGCGGATGAACTCGATCAGCTGGCTGGCATAGGCGAATTCGCCGGATGAGGCGTCCAGCATGCCGTAGCCGCTGGGCAGGTCGCCACGCAATGCCACCACGCGTTTGATGCCGTTGGCCTGGTACTCGGCCAGCATCGCGCGCAGCTCGTCGCGGTTGCGGCCGATGCAGGACAGGTGCGGTGCGGCTTCATGGCCTTCGCTGGCGATTTCCAGCACGGTGTCGCGGGTGCCGGACTGGGTGGAACCGCCGGCACCGAAGGTCACGGAAAAGTAGCGTGGCTTCAGTTGCGCCAGCTCGGCACGGGTGGCGCGCAGCTTTTGCGCGCCTTCCGGCGTCTTGGGCGGGAACAGCTCTATGCTGTAAGTGTTCTCGGACATTATTTTCTCAACAGTAAGGCCGACAGGCCCCATGAAATCACGCTGTAGATCAGCGCGCCGCCCACTGCGGACCAGAAGCCGGCGACGGCAAAGCCGCTGACCAGGTTGGCCACCGCCCAGAACATCAGCCCGTTGATGATGAAGATGAACAGGCCCAGTGTCAGCAACGTGACGGGCAGCGTCAGCAGCACCAGGATGGGACGGATCAGCGTGTTGACCAGGCCCAGCAGCAAGGCGGCGATCAGGGCGGTGCCGATGTCCTGCACATACACCGTGCGCAGCAGGTAGGGCACGGCGAACAGGGAAACGGTGTTGATCAGCCAGGCAAGCAGCAGGCGCATGGTCACTCCATGGTGGGTCAATCGGCTTGAACAGACAAAAAAGGGCGGCTTGCGCCGCCCTCGGGTTCAACGCTTAGTAGCGATAGTGTTCCGGCTTGAACGGGCCTTCCTTGGAAACGCCGATGTAATCGGCCTGTTCCTTGGTCAGTTCGGTCAGCTGCGCATTGAGCTTCTTCAGCTGCAGGCGCGCCACCTTCTCGTCCAGATGCTTGGGCAGGGTATAGACGCCCACCGGATACTTGTCGGTGTTGACGAACAGTTCGATCTGGGCAATGGTCTGGTTCGCAAACGACGAGCTCATCACGTAGGACGGATGGCCGGTGCCGCAACCCAGGTTCACCAGGCGACCTTCCGCCAGCAGGATGATGCGCTTGCCGTCCGGGAAGATTACATGGTCGACCTGCGGCTTGATGTTTTCCCAAGTGTACTGGCGCAGCGCGGCGACTTCGATTTCATTGTCGAAGTGGCCGATGTTGCAGACGATGGCCTGGTCTTTCATCTTCTTCATGTGCTCATGGGTGATCACATGGTAGTTGCCGGTGGCTGTGACGAAGATGTCGGCATACTCGGCGGCATAGTCCATGGTGACGACGCGGTAGCCTTCCATCGCGGCCTGCAGGGCGCAGATCGGGTCGACTTCAGTCACCCAAACCTGGGCCGACAGCGCGCGCAGCGCCTGCGCCGAGCCCTTGCCCACGTCGCCGTAGCCGGCCACTACTGCTACCTTGCCGGCGATCATCACGTCGGTGGCGCGCTTGATGCCGTCCACCAGCGATTCGCGGCAGCCGTACAGGTTGTCGAACTTCGACTTGGTGACGGAGTCATTGACATTGATCGCCGGGAAAGCCAGCTTCAGGTCGCGGTGCATCTGGTACAGGCGGTGCACGCCGGTGGTGGTTTCCTCGGTCACGCCCTTGATCTGGGCCAGGCGGGTGGAGTACCAGCCGGGCTGGGACGCCAGGCGCTTCCTGATGGAGTTGAACAGGCAGACCTCTTCTTCCGAGCCCGGGTTGTCCAGCACCGACGCATCCTTTTCCGCGCGGGTGCCGAGGTGCAGCAGCAGCGTGGCGTCGCCGCCGTCGTCCAGGATCATGTTGGAATACTGCGCGCCTTCGGCGGTGTCGGGCCATTCGAAGATGCGGTGGGTGAATTCCCAGTAGTCGTCCAGCGACTCGCCCTTGAAGGCGAACACCGGGGTGCCGGCGTCGGCGATCGCGGCGGCGGCGTGGTCCTGGGTGGAGTAGATATTGCAGGATGCCCAGCGGACCTTGGCGCCCAGCGCTTCGAGTGTCTGGATCAGCACGGCGGTCTGGATGGTCATGTGGATCGAGCCGGTGATCCGTGCGCCTTTCAGTGGCTGGGCAGCGGCGTATTCCTCGCGAATGGCCATCAGGCCGGGCATCTCGGTTTCCGCGATGCGGATTTCCTTGTGGCCCCATGCGGCCAGGGACAGGTCGGCAACGACGTAGTCGGTGAAATTGGACTGGGATACAGCCTGGGCTTGGGAAGATTGTGGCAGGGCGCTCATCACGCCTCCTTTCTGTAGAAAATCGAGAAAAAAGTCACGTGAGCGCGGTTGCATTGTTGATTCGCCAAGCCTGGCAGAACGGGCTGGTGCAGGGTTCTGTCGCAACGCTCCTTGACGAATCGGGGATTTTAACGGAAAAGGCGGAGGATGTCAGCGGTGGACAGATGCAGATCTTCGTGGCCTTCGTGGCTTTTGTGGCGTCAGAAGCTGATGCGAGTCCTCGTAACATGCGTGGAAAGCCGCTGACGAATTCCAACGTCCCGAGTGCATTCGCGAGAACTCAAGTTTGCAAGCGTGAAGCACAGGCGCCAGCGCTCCTCCCGTTAACGATGCGGGAAGATCTTTCCGAACTGGTCCTCAAAGCGCCTCACCAAATCGGCATGGTATTGCAACATCGCGCTATCCGTAGACTCGTTTTCCTTCCAATTTTTGGAGGGACTACTTTCCACGAGATTGGCAATGAATAAACCGGCTGTTAGCGCGTTTGGCCTGCCTTTAGTAAGACTCGCTTCTGTCAGCTTTGAACGCAGGAGCTTGTCCAACTCGCCAGGAGAGGCGTTGTCCAGTTGATGCAAGGTCTGCAAGGCCCTGATGACTTCTTTCGAATTTTGGCTTGTGCTGGCGTCCAATGCCTTGTTCAACGCACTGGACAACACCCTGGGTGAGCTGGTAGCGAAGCTGGATTTCTTCGCAGCTGGTGACGTCAGGCCACTGGATCGGGAAGCGCTCGACTTGCTTGCTGTATTGGACGCCGTCCTGGAGGATCTGCACACTTGTGGCTGCGCGGATGAACCACATTTGCGTTGAAATAACGAGCGGATTAAGAAACCGACTGATCTGGTTTGCTGCGCACGTTGCGCTACAGGCGGCATTGCGGTCTTTCCCGCTGCTGCCGGTTTGAGATCATTTAATTCGAACTTGGTGTCCGCCACGGTCCGCGAAAAAAAATTACTGATGCTTGTGACAAAGGCATTCATGGTTGATCCCCTCAAGAACTCACAATCCATGTGTAATTGAAACCCAGCAGAAGGTTGCCTTCAATTCGCCGCCAGCTTCCCGCTGATCACGTTCCTTCCCGCCCAGGCCAGCATGTCGCGCCAGATCTTCTCCACCTCGGCGTCGTTCGGCATCTGCTGCGCATGCGGCAGCTCGATCGTCACGACGGGCACCTTGCGCTGTGCTCCGCCGTAATTGCCAAGCGATCCTGGATATACGCCGATCGGGTCGTAGCGCAGGCGGCCGAAGCGGGTGGGCGG
The DNA here is from genome assembly GCF_019052805.1 of Noviherbaspirillum sp. L7-7A. Taxonomy (NCBI): domain Bacteria; kingdom Pseudomonadati; phylum Pseudomonadota; class Betaproteobacteria; order Burkholderiales; family Oxalobacteraceae; genus Noviherbaspirillum; species Noviherbaspirillum sp. L7-7A. Next base: position 3,619,017 of record NZ_JAHQRJ010000001.1, on the reverse strand, counting down.
GGATGCGGCGGGGCCGTCGAAGTCGAGCAGGCCGAAGGGGGCGTGCACCGAGACGATCAGGTCGGGCTGGAAGCGGCGGATTTCCTCGTCCAGCCAGCGGCTCTCGGGCTCGGACAGCGGGGTCTTGCCGGGGAAGCGGCGCGGGTCGCGGCCGGTGGTCTTGACCCAGTAGCGCTCGGTTTCGCGCTGCCATTCATGGGTGGGGAAATTGCGGTTGAGGTCGACGCCGCGGGCGTTGGTGCGGGTCTGTTTTTTGGTCAGCATGCCGTCCGGGTTCACCAGCGGCGCAATGCTCCAGCTGAACTGGCGCGCCGCCGGCGTGCCGAGATGGCGCATCCAGCGCAGGATGATGGCCGACGAGGTCGGCTCGTCGCCGTGGATGCCGCCCAGGAGCAGGATCCGGGGCGGCCTGACCTTGTCGCCGGCGGATGCCGGCACCCGCCGCACCAGCAGCGGCAGGCCCCTGACCGAGCGGCCACTGCCGGGAACGAGCTGCTGTGCCTGGCAATCTGCCGCCTTAATGCCAGGCAACACCTGGCTCAGTTGTGCGCAATGCGCAGATGGCGCTGGCGGCGGCGCTGCCTGTGCCGCCGTTGCTGCGGCACCGAACCAACCTGCAAGGAACAGCGCGGCAGCGGCGCGCACGCTTAACCGGCGTTGGCGCGCAAGGCTTCCGCCTTGTCGGTGCGCTCCCAGGAAAACTCCGGTTCCTCGCGGCCGAAATGGCCGTAGGCGGCGGTCTTGCTGTAGATCGGGCGCAGCAGGTCCAGCATCTGCACGATGCCGCGCGGGCGCAGGTCGAAATGCTCGCGCACCAGGTCGGCGATTTTTTCATCGCTGATCTTGCCGGTGCCGAAGGTGGTGACCATCACCGAGGTCGGCCTTGCCACGCCGATGGCGTAGGAGATCTGGATCTGGCAGCGCTCGGCCAGGCCCGCGGCGACGATGTTCTTGGCCACGTAGCGGCCGGCATAGGCAGCCGAGCGGTCGACCTTGGACGGGTCCTTGCCGGAGAAGGCGCCGCCGCCGTGGGGCGCTGCGCCGCCGTAGGTGTCGACGATGATCTTGCGGCCGGTCAGACCGCAGTCGCCCTGCGGGCCGCCGATGACGAAGCGGCCGGTCGGGTTGACCAGGTAGCGGGTGCCGTTGAGCCATTCCGCCGGCACCACCGGCTTGATGATCATCTCGATCACCGCTTCCTCGATCTGCTTATGCTCCATCTCGGGCGCATGCTGGGTCGACAGCACGATGGTGTCGATGCCGACCGGGCGGCCATCCACGTACTTCAGCGTGACCTGCGACTTGGCGTCCGGGCGCAGCCATGGCAGGCGGCCGTCCTTACGCAGCTGCGACTGGCGCTCGACGATGCGGTGGGCATAGTGGATCGCGGCCGGCATCAGTTCCGGGGTTTCATTGCAGGCGTAGCCGAACATCAGGCCCTGGTCGCCGGCGCCCTGGTCGAGGTCGGCGGCGCGGTCCACGCCCTGGGCGATGTCGGGCGACTGCTTGTCGTAACAGACCATCACCGCGCAGCTCTTGTAGTCGATGCCGTAGTCGGCATTGTCGTAGCCGATGCGCTTGATGGTGTCGCGCGCCACGCCGATGTAGTCGACGTTGGCATGGGTAGTGATTTCGCCGGCCAGCACAACCAGGCCGGTGTTGCACAGGGTTTCGGCGGCCACGCGGGCCTTCGGGTCCTGCTCGAAGATGGCGTCGAGGATGGCGTCGGAAATCTGGTCGGCCACCTTGTCGGGATGGCCTTCGGAGACGGATTCGGAAGTGAAGAGGTATTCGTGTGCCATGCAGGCTCCTTGAATGGTGATAGTCGTAAAGTCGCGGCCTATCGATGAGCCTGCGACGCTTTAGCGAGATTTGTAGGCCGCCTCGCAAGTTGTCTGTTAACTCGGCGGATAAAACTTCGTGCTATTTTACGCGTCTTGAAAAATTCGCGCAAAAACCTGACGCCTTCTTTAATGCTTGTCAACTTATTTCGTCTGCTGTCGCACCTGCCCCTGCCGCTGCTGCATCTGTCGGGCGCGGCGCTGGGCTGGATGGTGTATGCCGCCTCGCCTTCCTACCGCCGCCGCCTCAACGACAATCTGGCGCGCGCCGGCTACGGCCACCTGCGCCGGCGCGCCATTGCCGCGGCGGGCAAGAGCGTGATGGAGCTGCCTTTCGTCTGGCTGGCGCCGGCGCGCCGGGTGCTGCCGGTCGCCCATATCGAGAGCCTGGCGCTGCCGCGCGCGGCGCTGGCCGAAGGGCGCGGCCTGATCTTCCTGACGCCGCACCTGGGCTGCTTCGAGATCCTGGCGCAGGCGGTGTCGGAGCACATACCGCTGACGGTGCTGTACCGGCCGCCGCGCAAGGCGGCCCTGAAACCCCTGCTGGAGCAGGCCCGCGCGCGGCCGTCCATGCGGCTGGCGCCGGCCAATCTCTCGGGCGTGCGCATGCTGATGAAGGCGCTGAAGGGCGGCCAGGCGATCGGCCTGCTGCCCGACCAGGTCCCGCAGCAGGGCGAAGGCGCCTGGGCCGGCTTCTACGGCAAGCCGGCCTACACCATGACGCTGCCGGCCAAGCTGCGCCAGATGAGCGGCGCGCCCATCATCCTGGCCTATGCCGAGCGGCTGGACCATGGCCGCGGCTTCGAACTGCGCTTCGTGCGCTTCGACGAAGACCTGGCGGGCACGCCGGAGGAACAGGCGCGCAGCATCAATGCCGCGATGGAAAAGCTGATCGCGCTCTGTCCCGACCAGTACTTCTGGAGCTACAACCGCTACAAGACGCCGCCCGGCGTGGCGGCGCCAACCCCGGCGGCGGCTGGCGCATGATGAGGCTGCTGCTTGGATTGATGTGGCTGCTGCACTGGCTGCCGCTGCCGGCGCTGGGCCGCTTCGGCGAGATGGTGGGCAGCGTGCTGTTCATGGTAATGGGCGACCGTCGCCGCATCACGCTGACCAATCTGCGGCTGTGCCTGCCCGAGCTGGATGACGAGGCCCGGCTGCGCCTGGCGCGCCGCCATTTCCAGGACTATGCCCGCAGCGTGCTGGAACGCGGCGTGCTGTGGTGGGGCAGCCAGGCGCGGCTGCGCCGGCTGATACGGGTCGAGCCCGGCCTGCCGCTGGACGACATTGCCGCCGGCCCGGTGATCCTGCTGTGTCCGCATTTCGTCTGCCTGGACGTGGCCGGCGTGGCGGTGGCGCTGGATATCTCGGGCTGCTCGATGTATACCCAGCAGCGCGACCCGGTGTTCGACGCCGCGCTGCGCCGCGGCCGCAACCGCTTCCATCCGGCCGAGCTGTTTTCCCGCGAGGATGGCATCAAGCCCATCCTGCGCGCGATGAAGCGGCGCATTCCCTACTTCATGCTGCCCGACATGGACTTCGGCGAGCGCGACGCGCTGTTCGTGCCCTTCTTCGACATGCCGGCCGCCACCCTCACCGCGCCGGCCCGCATCGCCGCCGCCACCGGCGCCAGGGTCATCCCGGTGGTGGCGACCTACCTGCCCGGCTACCGCGGCTGGCGGGTGCGTTTCTACCCGGCCTGGGAAGACTATCCGGGCGAGGACCTGGCCGCCGCCACGCGCCGCATGAATGCCTTCATCGAGGACCGGGTGCGCGAGGCACCCGAGGAATATTTTTGGGCGCACAAGCGCTTCAAGACCCGCCCGCCTGGCGCTGCCGGCGTGTATGATGCCCCGTCCCCGCTGCCTGTCGCGGCAGGCGAACCGGCCGACGGCCAACAACCACAGCCATGAAACTCAAATTCACCAAGATGCACGGCGCCGGCAATGACTTCGTGGTCATCGACGCCATCCACCAGCAGATCGATTTCACGCCCGCGCAGTGGCGCCGCCTGGCCGACCGCCGTTTCGGCGTCGGCGCCGACCAGATGCTGGTGGTGGAGCGGCCGCAGTCTGCCGGCGTGGATTTTCGTTACCGGATCTATAACAGCGACGGCGGCGAGGTTGAGCAGTGCGGCAATGGCGCCCGCGCCTTCGTGCGCTATGTGACCGAAAAAGGCCTGACCGACAAGCGCGCCATCCGGGTCGAAACCCTGTCGGGCGTGATCGAGCCGCGCCTGGAAGCCGATGGCGGCATCACGGTCGACATGGGCGCGCCCATCCTGGACCCTGCCCGGGTGCCGTTCGATGCCGCAGGCCTGGAAGGCCGGCCGCAGGGCCACGACACGCTGTGGCCGCTCGACATTGATGGCGCCACGGTATGGGTTTCCGCCGTCTCGATGGGCAATCCGCATGCGGTGCAGGTGGTGGAAGACAGCGAGACCGCGCCGGTGGCCAGCCAGGGCCCGGCGATCGAGCAGCATCCGCGCTTTCCGAAACGGGTCAATGCCGGCTTCATGCAGGTTCTTGGCCGCCATGCGATCCGGCTGCGGGTGTTCGAGCGCGGCGCCGGCGAGACGCTGGCCTGCGGCACCGGCGCCTGCGCGGCGGTGGTGGCAGGCATCCGGCGCGGCCTGCTGGATACGCCGGTGAAGGTCGCGACCCGCGGCGGCGACCTGTCCATCGCCTGGGCCGGCGGCAATGCGCCGGTGCTGCTGACCGGCCCGGCCGTGACCGTGTTCGACGGCGAAATCGAACTCTGAATCAGCAATCAGCAATCAGCAATCAACGTTTCCATCGCGCTTCCGATCCATCGTCACCGACACCGAAACTCATGTCCCTCGAATCCACCGCCGTTGCCGCCTACCTTGCCAGCCATCCGGATTTCTTCGAAGAGCACAGCGAGCTGCTCGCTGCCGTCAAACTGACCAGCGGTTTTTCCGGCCGCGCCATCTCGCTGCAGGAGCGGCAGATGGAAGTGCTGCGCGAGAAGCACAAGGCGCTGGAGATGAAGCTGGCCGCGCTGATGCGCAACGGCCATGAGAACGACCAGATCGCCGGGAAATTCCATCAGTGGACCTGCAGCCTCTTGGCCAGCCGACACGACACCGAACTGCCGCGCATCCTGGTCGATGGCCTGCGCCAGCGCTTCGATGTGCCGCAGGCCACGCTGCGGCTGTGGAGCGTGGCCGCGCCGCATGCGCAGGCCTGGTTTGCCGCGCCGGCGTCGGACGACATCCGGATCTTCGCCAATGGCCTGGATGCGCCGTTCTGCGGCCCCAACAACGACTTCGAGGCGGCGTCCTGGCTGGACGAGCCAGCAGCCGTGAAATCGATCGCCATGCTGCCGTTGCGCGCGCCGGGTGCGCAGCAGAGCTTTGGCCTTTTGGTGCTAGGTTCGCCGGATGCGCAGCGTTTTTCCGAAACCATGTCGACCGACTTCCTGGTCCGCTTCGCCGGCACCGCCAGCGCCGCGCTGGGCAGCCTGCTGGGATAAGACCATGAGCGCGCAGCAGCGACAGGCCCACTACGCCGGCTACCTGCAGAACCTGGAAACCCAGCGCCGGCTGTCGCCCTACACGGTCACCGGCTACCGCCATGAACTGGCCGAACTGGAGCGCCTGATCGTGGCCGCCTTTCCGCCGCCGGCCGAGGCGCCGGCGCTGGAAGCGCTGTCGCATTTCCATATCCGCAAATTCGCTTCGCAGCTGCATGGCAGCGGTCTGCATCCGCGCTCGATCGCGCGCCGGCTCTCGGCCTGGCGCGGCTTCTACAACTGGCTGTCGGAACAGCTGCCGCTGGCATCGAACCCGGTCGATGGCATTCGTCCGCCCCGGCGCGGCAAGGCGCTGCCCAAGGCGCTGTCGGCCGACCATGCGGTGCAACTGGTGTCGCAGCCGCGGCCGGGCAGCGACCCGCAGGCGCCGAACGAGCTGTGCAACCGCGCCATGTTCGAGCTGCTCTATTCCAGCGGCCTGCGGGTGTCGGAACTGGTGTCGCTGGACGTGGCCTATGTGCGCGAGGAAGGCCACGAGTCGGCCGGCTGGGTGGACGATGCCTCCGGCGAGGTGCATGTCACCGGCAAGGGCGGCAAGAAGCGCACCGTGCCCGTTGGACGAGCCGCGCTGGAGGCGCTGCGCGCCTGGCTGCCGGCGCGCGGGGAATTGCTGCGGCCCGATTCCGGCCTGGCGCGCCATGCGCTGTTCCTGTCGGTGCGCGGCAAGCGCATGACGCCGCGCATGGTCCACAGCCGCATCAGCGCGCATGCGCTGGCGCTGGGCATCCCGTCCAACGTCCACCCGCATGTGATGCGCCATTCCTTCGCCTCGCATCTGCTGCAGTCCTCGGGCGACCTGCGGGCGGTGCAGGAAATGCTGGGCCATGCCTCGATTTCCTCGACCCAGGTCTATACCTCGCTCGACTTCATGCGCCTGGCGCAGGTGTATGATGCCGCGCATCCGCGCGCCAAGAAGCGCGACGCCTGACACCAAGGAGCGCAAGCCATGATTCCGACCACCATCCTGACCGGCTTTCTGGGCGCCGGCAAAACCACGCTGCTGAACCGGCTGCTGAAGGAGCCGCACGGGCACCGCATCGCCGTGATCGAGAACGAGTTCGGCGCCGAGAACATCGACAACGAGATCCTGGTCCAGGACAGCAACGAGCAGATCGTGGAGATGAACAACGGCTGCATCTGCTGCACGGTGCGCGGCGACCTGATCGGCGCGCTGTCCACGCTGGCCATCAGGCGCAATGCCGGCGAACTGCAGTTCGACCATGTGGTGATCGAGACCACGGGCCTGGCCAATCCCGGCCCGGTGGCGCAGACCTTCTTCATGGACGAGGAAGTCAGCCTGCATTACATGCTCGACGCGGTGATCACCATCGTCGACGCAAAACATGGCATGCAGCAGCTCGACGACCGCGAGGAGGCGCAGCGCCAGGTCGGTTTCGCCGACCGCATCCTGCTGTCCAAGACCGACCTGTGCAGCCCGGAGGAAGTGGCGCAGCTGACGGCGCGCCTGAAGCGCATCAACCCGCGCGCCCCGATCACCAGCAACAGCCTGGACGGCCTGCCGATCTCGGGCCTTCTGGACCTGCGCGGCTTCAACCTCAACGACAAGCTCGACATCGATCCCGACTTCCTGGCCGAGGCGGAGCATGTGCATGACGAGCACTGCGGGCACGACCATGGACACGGCCACGATCATGAGCATGGCGAACACTGCAACCATCACGATCATCACAACCACACCGACGACATCGCCGCCTTCGTGTTCCGCAGCCAGCGCCCGTTCGACACCGCCCGGCTGGACAACTTCCTGGGCGGGCTGATCCAGGTGTTCGGGCCGCGCATGCTGCGCTACAAGGGCATTCTTTACATGCAGGGCGCGGACCGCAAGGTAGTGTTCCAGGGCGTGCACCAGACCATGGGCTCGGATATAGGCGCGCCCTGGCTGGATGACGAGGAGCGTGGCAGCAAGATGGTGTTCATCGGCGTGAACCTGCCGCAGGATGTTTTTCTTCAAGGACTGGAACAGTGTTTGGTATAAACTGTTGCGGTTTTTTTAAACCCCGCCACGGCGCCGCGCAGAAAGGCGTATAAGGGCAGTCAGCGTGGTGGACAGTGAAGTCTGCAATCCGGTACTCATGCAGGATGACTGCCCAACAAAACGACATCTGCCGGCATTTCCTCTTTGACAGCATTCCGCATTCCGGCATACTACTGAGCAGCAACAAAACGTTTGTCCGTTTAACGGATACATTGACTAAACCGTAGTTTCGAAAGTTACCGAAGTGGCAACCAAGACAACCAAACCAACCGTCGCTGACGCGCCTCTCCTCACCGAAGAAGAAATTCTGAAAATGGGCGAGAAGGATTACATGAATGCCGCGCAGCTGGCGTTTTTCCGCGCCCGTCTGCAACAGCTTGAAAAGGACCTGCTCAAGAATGCCGGCGAAACCACGGAGCATCTGCGCGAAACCGTGCTGGTGCCCGATCCGGCGGACCGCGCGACCATCGAGGAAGAGCATGCGCTGGAACTGCGCACCCGCGACCGCGAGCGCAAGCTGCTGAAGAAGGTGCAGCAGTCGATTGCCGCCATCGACGCCGGCGACTACGGCTGGTGCGAGGAAACCGGCGAGCCGATCGGCATCCCGCGTCTCCTGGCCCGCCCGACCGCCACGCTGTCGCTGGAAGCGCAGCAGCGCCGCGAACTGAAACAGAAGCTGTACGGCGATTGAAACCCGCCCGTGTCCCCGTTACCAGCCGCAGCGCCCTGGCGCTGCTGATGCTGTGCTGCCTGCTGGCGGCGCAGTGGCTGGGACTGGGACACCGCATTGCCCATGCCGGCTGGCAGCTTGCCGGGCCGGCCCAGGTCGTCAAGGCGGGCCTCGCTGACAGCGGGCGCCAGAGCCCGACCGTCGATCCGACCCACTCCTGCGCGGCATTCGACGATGCCACGCTGCCCGCCGCGCTGTCGACGCCGCCCTACACGGCGCCGCTGCTGCCCGGCGTTGCCGTGCTGGCGTTGTGGAGCGCCTATGCCTCCTGGCAGCAGCCCTTCCACTGCCATTTCTCTTCCCGCGCGCCGCCGCTTTCCTGAACTGCCCAAACCTGTTGACCATGCCGGGCCGCTGCCGCTTTCTCCCTAGCTGCGAACAGGCCCGCATTCCCGTTTGATCCCGTTTCAGGAAATTCCATGCCATTCCAACGCTCCACGCTGGCGCGCGCCGTGTTTCTCGCCTGCGCCGCTCACGCCCCTTCCCTGCATGCCGCCGATGCGCTGCCCGAAGTCACCGTCACCACCAGCCCGCTGGCCGGCGATGAAAACGCCCAGATCCTGACGCCGGCGCGCGTCGTCTCGGGCGATGAACTGCGCAACCGCCAGGCCGGCTCGCTGGGCGAGACCCTGTCGCATGAACTGGGCGTGTCCAGTTCCGCCTTCGGCGCCGGCGCCTCGCGCCCCATCATCCGCGGGCTGGAAGGCGCCCGGGTGAAGATGCTGCAGAACGGCATGTCGATATCGGATGTGTCCACGCTGTCGAACGACCATGCGGTCGCCGCCGACAGCGCCACCGCTCGCCAGGTCGAGATCCTGCGCGGCCCGGCCTCGCTGCTGTACGGCTCGGGCGCGATCGGCGGCCTGGTCAATGTGATCAACGACCGCATCCCGACCACGCTGGCGCCGGCGCCCACCGGCGAGGCCGAGGTACGCTACGGCAGCGTCGACCGGGCGAAAAGCCTGTCGCTGTCGCTCGACGGCGCCGCCGGCGCGATCGGCCTGCATGTGGATGGCAATGTGCGCAATGCCGACGACTACCGGATTCCGGACTACCAGGTGCGCAATGACCCCTCGTCCGCCTCCGGCCGCCTGCCCAATTCCTTCTCGCGCCAGAACAGCCTCGGCGTCGGCCTGTCGACCGTGCAGTCCTGGGGCTATGTCGGCGCCTCGGTGGCCACCCTCAACAAGCGCTACGGCATACCGACCGGGGAAGGCGCGCGCATCGACCTCGACCAGACCCGCTACGACATCGACAGCCTGGTCAAAAACCCGTTTGCCGGCTTCGAAAGCGCGCGGCTGCGCCTGGGCTACACCGATTACCAGCATGACGAACTCAATGCCGACAATGTGCCGCAGACCAATTTCAGGAACCGGGCATTCGAAACACGGCTGGAACTGACCCATCAGCGCATTGCCGGCTGGCGCGGCACCTTCGGCCTGCAGGCCGACAACGAGCGCTTCTCGGCGCTGGCGGCCGATGGCAGCGGCGCGACCGTGCCGGCCACCCGGTCGCGCTCGATGGCGGGCTTTCTGGTCGAGGAACGCGACTTCGGGCCGCTGAAGGTCAGCGTCGGCGGCCGGCTGGAATCGGTCAAGCGCACGCCTGACGGCCAGCGCGAACGCAGTTTCGACCTCGGCTCCTGGTCGCTGGGCGGACTGTGGGCATTCCAGCCTGGCTACGGCCTGGGCCTGACCGGCTCGCTGGCGCAGCGCGCGCCGTCCACCGAGGAGTTGTATTCCAGCGGACCGCATGAGGCGACCCGCACCTATGACATCGGCAGTTCGTCCTTCAGGAAGGAAACCTCGCGCAACCTGGAACTGAGCCTGCAGAAGACCGAGGGCCTGGTGCGCTGGAAAACCAATCTGTTCTACAACCGCGTCAGGAACTTCGTCTATGGCGACATCACCGGACGCCAGCTCGATGACGCCGGCAATCCGGGCGACGAGCTCAACGAGCGCATCTTCCGCCAGGGCGATGCGACGATCCGCGGCGCCGAAGCGGAGATCGGCTACAACCAGCGCGGCGCAGGCTGGTCCGGCCGGCTGTTTGCCGACACCTCCCGCGGCCGGCTGGAAAATGCCGGCAATCTGCCGCTGCAGCCGGCAAGCCGCTTCGGCATCGATGTCAATTACCGGCAGGGCCCGTGGCGCGGCGGCGCCTCGCTGCTGCGGGCGCTGCGCCAGGACCGCCTGGCCAGCTTCGAGACCAGCGTCACGCCCGGCTATACCCAGCTGGATGCGAACCTGTCCTATACCCAGAACCTGGGCCGCTACGACGTGACCTGGTTCCTGCTGGCCCGCAACCTGCTGAACCAGGACATCCGCCTGTCCACCTCGGTGCTGAAGGACCAGGCGCCGCTGCCGGGCCGCAACCTGATCGTCGGCGTGCGCACGGCGTTCTAGGCGGCGCCGCGGCCAGGCTTCCCGGCCGCTTGCAAGCCCGGCATGGCTGCGTGGTATCCTTGCCGGACTTGCGTGCGGCAAGCCGTGGCTGCCACGGCACCCTTCACCGCGGCGCTCCCTCTTCGGCACAGTTCAGCAAAGGCGGCAGGACAACGTGGGACTCTTCGGTCTATTCGGCAAAAAGGATGCGCCACCGGCGCCCGGCGACAAGGACGCGCCGCGCTCCCGCACGCCGGCCGCGCCCGCGCCGCCCGATACCGAGCAGCAGCGCCAGCGCAGCCATCGCGCTTCCGATACCGCCAAAAAGATCGACGCCATCGAATCCGAGATGTCGTCCGAGTTCGTTCCTTCCCACCTGCTCACCACCAACAGCCAGACGGCGCCGCCGGAAGCCTCGCAGAACACCCTGCCCGACCTCGCCAACTCCACCGACATGCTGCTCGGTGCGGAAGTGCGCGGCCTGGGGCTGGAAGTCAATGCCTCCGAAGCCGCGCCCATCCTGGAGGAAGCGGCGATCCTGTTTGCCAACGAGCAGGACGAAGTCGCCGAGCAGATGCTGCGCATGGCGGTGGCCGAGCCCGAGGCCGGTGTCGATGCCTGGCTGATGCTGTTCGACCTGTACCAGGCCACGGGCCGGCAGACCGAGTTCGAGCATCTGTCGATCGACTATGCCCGCCGCTTCGAGACCTCGCCGCCGGCCTGGCGCAAGACGCTGCCGCCGGCATCCACCCGCCTGGCGCTGCCATCGGTGGCCTTTGCCGGCAAGCTCGACGCCAGCATCGTCAAGCTGGTGGAAAAGGTGCTCAAAATTGCTGAACAGCATCAGGCGTTGCGGCTCGAATTCGGCCGCGTGACCGAAGTCGCGCCGGTCGGCTGCGGCCTGCTGCTGCGCACGCTGAAGAAGCTGCAGCAGCATGATGTGTCCGTGATCGGCGCCAATGAGCTGACCGCGCGCATCCGTGCCATCCTGGAAGTCGGCCGTCGCGACGAAACCGAGGCGCCCTGGCTGCTGCTGCTGGAAATCCTGCGCCTGCAGAACCGCGAGCACGAGTTCGAGGAAACCAGCATCGACTACTGCATCACCTTCGAAGTCTCGCCGCCGCCGTTCGTGCCGCCGGTGCATGGCAGCAGCGCCGCGCGGGAAGATGCGGCCGAGCAGCCCGGCGGCAGCGCTTTCATGATGCCCGCCGCAGTGGACGGCCGCACCGAGCCGCTGCTGGCCGCGATTGCCCAGCATGCCGACCTGCATGATCCGCTGGTGCTCGACTGCGCGCGCCTGGACCGGGTCGATTTCAGCGCCGCGGGGCAGCTGATGATGGGACTGGCGCCGCTGGCCCGCAATGGCCGCACCATCGAAATGCACCATGTCAGCCGGCTGGTGCTGGCGCTGTTCTCGATGATCGGCCTGACCGACATCGTCCGCGTGTCGCCGCGCAAGCACTGATGCAGGCGGTGGTGCCAGCCTTGTAATTGTTCCCGGCGGCCCCATTCTTCTGATTCGGACCGGGCGCCGCCACGGGTTGCAACGCGCCCGGTCATTCATTTCAGAGGCAAGCATGGAACAATTTCACGGCACCACCATCCTTTCCGTGCGCCGCGGCAACGTGGTTGCGCTGGGCGGCGACGGCCAGGTCACGCTGGGCAATGTCGTCGTCAAGGGGACCGCGCGCAAGGTGCGCAGGCTGCACCAGGGCAAGGTGCTGGCCGGATTCGCCGGCGGCACCGCCGACGCCTTCACGCTGCTGGAGCGCTTCGAAGCCAAGCTCGACAAGCACCAGGGCAACCTGATGCGCGCCTCGGTCGAACTGGCCAAGGACTGGCGCACCGACCGCATGCTGCGGCGGCTGGAAGCGATGCTGCTGGTGGCCGACCGCGAAAGCACGCTGATCATCACCGGCAACGGCGACGTGCTGGAGCCCACCGACGGCATCGGCGCGATCGGCTCGGGCGGCGTCTATGCGCAGTCGGCCGCCAAGGCGCTGCAGGAAAACACCGACCTGTCGCCAGAAGAGATCGTCAAGCGCTCGCTGACCATCGCCGGCGAGCTGTGCATCTACACCAATCTCTCGCACATCGTCGAAACCCTGGAATAAGGCGGCCTCCGCGCCCGCCCCACGCCACCAGCACTGCAAACGGGATACAACAATGAACATGACTCCGCCGGAAATCGTTTCCGAACTCGACAAACACGTGGTGGGCCAGAGCCGCGCCAAGCGCGCGGTCGCCATTGCGCTGCGCAACCGCTGGCGCCGGCAACAGGTGCCGGATCCGCTGCGCCATGAAATCACGCCCAAGAACATCCTGATGATCGGCCCGACCGGCGTGGGCAAGACAGAAATCGCCCGCCGCCTGGCCAAGCTGGCCGACGCGCCCTTCATCAAGGTGGAAGCCACCAAGTTCACCGAGGTGGGCTATGTCGGCCGAGATGTCGACACCATCATCCGAGACCTGATCGACATCGGCATCAAGCAGACCCGCGAGAGCGAGAAGCGCAAGATGATGACCCGTGCCGAGGAAGCGGCGGAAGACCGGGTGCTGGACATCCTGCTGCCGCCTGCGCGCGACTTCGGCTTCAACAACGGTGCAGAATCGAGCAGCGACAGCAACACCCGCCAGACCTTCCGCAAGCGTCTGCGCGAGGGCTCGCTGAACGACCGTGAAATCGAGGTCGAGGTGGCCGAGGCGGCGCCGCAGATGGAAATCATGGCGCCGCCGGGCATGGAGGAAATGACGGAGCAGATCAAGTCGATGTTCTCCGGCCTGGGCAGCAACCGCAAGAAGTCGCGCAAGATGAAGATCGCCGACGCGATGAAGCTGCTGACCGAGGAAGAGGCCGGCAAGCTGGTCAACGAGGACGAGCTGAAGCAGAAGGCGATTGCCAATGTCGAGCAGAACGGCATCGTGTTCCTGGACGAGATCGACAAGATCGCCTCGCGCTCGGAAACCGGCGGCGCCGATGTCTCGCGGGCCGGCGTGCAGCGCGACCTGCTGCCGCTGGTCGAAGGCACCACCGTCAACACCAAGTACGGCATGGTCAAGACCGACCACATCCTGTTCATCGCGTCCGGCGCCTTCCATCTGTCGCGGCCGTCGGACCTGATCCCCGAGCTGCAGGGCCGTTTCCCGATCCGGGTGGAACTGGACTCGCTGTCCATCGAGGATTTCCAGCGCATCCTGACCGGCACCGATGCCTGCCTGACGCGCCAGTATGAAGCGCTGCTGGGCACCGAGGGCGTGGCGATCGAGTTCCGCGAGGACGGCATCCGCCGCCTGGCCGAGATCGCGTATTCGGTCAATGAAAAGACCGAGAACATCGGCGCCCGCCGGTTGTACACGGTGATGGAAAAGCTGCTGGAGGAAATGTCCTACTCCGCCAGCGACACCCAGGAAAAGACGCTGGTGATCGATGCCGCCTATGTCGACACCAGGCTGGGCGAGCTGGCGGTCAATGAAGACCTGTCGCGCTACGTGCTGTAACGGCAACCGGTAGAGCGCAACGGCATGGCGAACAAGGCACTGGCGAAACGGCAGAAGCTCGGCTTCCGGGTCGAACCGTCGCAGAAGGTACTTCGTGGCAGGGCAGCCGTCCGGCCGTCATCGCCTCAGCCGCAGCGGTCGACGCCTGGAGCCGGGCCGCAGCCGCAGCCGCAGCGGGCGCTGCGTGTGAAGGACAGCGGCGACGGTCGATAGCGATTGTTGCGCCGTACGGCAGCGATGGTGGCAGCTTGTGCCGCTGAGTGCGCCGTGCGGGCAATGCCCGAAGCGAACAAGGCACGGCGTTCGTAGGGTGCAATACCCCCCAGGGGCATTGCACGATGGGTCGATCAGCCAAGGCGACCGACATGACGGTCCCGGAATGCAACCACCGTGCAATGCCCTTCGGGTATTGCACCTTACGAAGCTGCACCGTTTCCGCTCCACGCATTGCCGCCATGCGCTTCGCCGCTTCCCTACGCTTGCCCTGCATTAAGCCTGACAGGCATCACACCATCAACGCCATTGACCCGTTACGGCCCGGATCTTACAAGGACGTGCTATTTTCAACTGCACGCAAGGAGCGGCCGCATCACGCATGACCGGCCCCCGGGATAAAACAATAAAGGAAACGATGCATCGGACCGAAGCCTCCGCCCTGACCCAGGAATGGACCGCCCTGCAGCACAACCATGAACAGCACGAAAGGAACAGCCTGCTGATCAAGCTGGCAGGCGTCGCCCTGCTGGCCGCCAGCCCGGCGCTGTCATTGAGCGTGCCCGCCGGCGCTGCGCTGCTGCTGGTTCTCTGGCTGCAGGAAGCCATTTTCCGCACCTTCCAGGCGCGCCTCGGCGAGCGCATCCTGCGTGTCGAGCAATTGCTGCGGGAAGACGCCACACCGTCTGCCGCGTCCTGCCAGCTGCATAGCGAATGGCTGGCATCCCGCCCCGGCACGGCCGGCCTGCTCGCCGAGTATGGGAAGAACATGCTGCGGCCTACCGTCGCCTTCCCGTATGCCGTGCTGGTGCTGATATGCCTGGGCCAGGCGGCGCTGGGTTAGCAGCCCTACTCTAGCGCCGCTCCACCATCTCGCGCAGCTTGCTGGCCAGCCGCTCCATCGCGAACGGCTTGGTGATCATTTCCATGCCGTGCTCGAGGAAGCCATTGGCGAAGGCGGCGTTTTCCGCATAGCCGGTCATGAACAGCACCTTCAGGTCCGGGCGCAGCAGGCGGGCGGCGTCGGCCAGCTGCCGGCCGTTCAGGCCGGGCAGGCCGATGTCGGTGACCAGCAGGTCGATCTTGCGGCGCGACTGCAGCAGCGCCAGGCCGCCGGGACCGTCCTCGGCTTCCAGGGCCCGGTAGCCGAGTTCATGCAGCACGTCCACGATCAGCGAGCGCACCACCTTTTCATCTTCCACCACCAGCACGATCTCGCTTTCGGCCGACAGATGGGCATCGTTGAGATGCGGCGCGTCATCCTCGCCCGGCAGCGTGCCGCGAAAGCGCGGCAGGTAGAGCTTGACCGTGGTGCCGCGCCCGACTTCGCTGTAGATGCGCACATGGCCCTCGGACTGCTGCGCAAAGCCATAGATCATCGACAGGCCCAGTCCGGTGCCCTGCCCCAGCGGCTTGGTAGTGAAGAAGGGCTCGAACGCGCGTTCCACCACGTCGGGCGGCATGCCGGTGCCGGTGTCGGTCACGCAGATGCAGGCATACTGGCCCGGCGCCAGGCCGCGCACGCCGGCCGCGTACACGTCGTCGAGATGGGCATTGCAGGTTTCCACGGTCAGCTTGCCGCCGTCGGGCATGGCGTCGCGGGCATTGATGCACAGGTTGAGAATGGCGTTTTCCAGCTGGTTGGGATCGCACAGCGTGGGCCACAAACCGCCGGCCAGCACCAGTTCGATCTGGATGCGCTCGCCCAGGGTACGCCGCAGCAGGTCTTCCATCGACGCCACCAGCGGATTGACCTTGACTGCCTTCGGGTCCAGCGGCTGGCGCCGCGAGAAGGCCAGCAGGCGATGCGTCAGCGCCGCGGCGCGGCTGGCCGAATTGATGGCGCCGGTGACGAAGCGGTCGACGCTGTCATAGCGCCCGGCGTCGATGCGCAGCTTCAGCATCTCCAGCGAGCCGGTGATGCCCTGCAGCAGATTATTGAAGTCATGCGCGATGCCGCCGGTGAGCTGGCCAACCGCATCCATCTTCTGCGCATGGCGCAGCGCCTCCTCGGTGCGGGCCAGCGCGGCCGCGGCTTCCTTCTCGGCGGTGATGTGGCGGCCGGTGGCATACACCACGCCATTGTCGTCATGCGAGGCCGACCAGGAAAACCAGCGGAAGCTGCCGTCCTTGTGCAGATAGCGGTTTTCAAACTGGTTCAGGTTTTCCCGGGAAGCCACTGCCAGCGCGGCCAGCGTGGCGTCACGGTCGGGCGGATAGATCAGTGCGTCGACATGCTTGCCGATCACTTCTTCCGGCCGGAAGCCGAGGATGCGGGTCCAGGCCGGATTGACGTTGCGGAAGTGGCCATCCGCGCCCACCACCACCAGCAGGTCCTGCGATAGATTCCAGATCCGTTCCCGTTCCAGCGTCTGCGCCTGCACCCGCTGCTCCAGCGCGGCATTGGTGCTCATCAGGATTTCCCTGGCGGCGCGCTGGTCTTCCATGTCGGTGTTGGTGCCCAGCCAGTGGGTCAGCACGCCGTCGGCGTCGCGCATCGGCAGGGCCCGCGCCAGGAACCAGCGCCAGGCGCCGTCGCGGCGGCGGATGCGGAACTCGATCTCGTAGAGCGACTCGGTCCGCAAGGCATGCTGCCAGGCCGCGCCGGCCGCGTCGATGTCGTCGGGATGGATGACCGACAGCCAGCCCTCGCCGGCCAGCGTGTCGTGGCTGCAGCCGGTATAGGCCAGCACCTGGTCGTTGAACCAGTCCAGCTCGCCATTGGGACGGGCGCTCCAGACATGATTGGGCAAGGCCTGGGCAAAGGTGCGGAAGCGTTCCTCGCTGTTGCGCAGCTGGACTTCGGCGGCATGGCGCTCGGTGACATCCTGCACCACGCCATCCATGCTGACCGGCCGGCCGGTCGCGTCGAACTGGAATTCGGCGCTGCGGGCGATCCAGCGCACGCTGCCGTCGTCGGCGCGGCGGATCCGGTACTGGGTGCGGACCGCGGCGGTGCCGGTTTCGCGGCTGGCGCGGTTGGACATCAGATGCTGGTCCTCGGGGAACGCCAGCGACTCGATGCTGCCCGCCGGCAGCCACTCCGCCGGCGCCAGCCCGAAGATGCGGCAGAATTCCGGCGTCGCCCTGATGCGCCCGGTTTCCAGGTCCACGGTGAAGACGCCGACGCCGCCGGCGGTCTGGGCGCGCTGCAGCTGGTCGTTGGAGACGGCCAGCGCGCGCGCCGCAAGATGTTCCTCCGTCCGGTCGCGCAGCACCTTGACGAAGCCGGTAACGACGCCCGACTCGTCGCGCAAAGCAGTGGTTTCGGTGCTGCCCCAGAACAGCTCGTCCGACCTGCGCCGGTGCCAGCGCTCGTCGCTTGCAGTACCGCCGGCAAGCGCCGTTTCCCGGTCATGCGCCAGCCGCCCGGCGGCCTGGTCTTCCGGATCCAGGATGCGCTCCAGCGTCTGTCCGAGCATGTCGGCCTCGGACCAGCCAAACAGCCTGCAAGCGCCCTGGTTCCAGCGCCTGACCCGGCCTTCGAGGTCGGTGGCGATGATGGCGTAGTCGATGGCGCCATCCAGGATCTGGCGGTTGCGCATCTCGCTTTCGCGCAGCTGTTCCTGGGCCAGATGCATCTCGGTGACGTCGGTGCCGTTGATCAGGATGCCGATCACTTCGCCGGCAGGATTGCGCATGGGCTGGAACAGCAGGTCCAGCACCCGCAGTTCCGGTCCGGCGCCGGGCGTGCGCATCAGGAAAACATCAACTGCGCTGGCGGCATACGGCAGGCCGCTGCGATAGACATGGTCCAGCAGGTCGAAATAGCCCTGCGCCCCGATTTCGGGCAGCACCTCGCGCACCGTGCGCCCGATCGGATCGCGATGGCCGATCAGCTGCAGGTAGCTCGGATTGACCAGTTCATACACATGCTCCGGCCCGCGCAGCACCGCCACGAAGCTGGGCGACAGGTTGAACAGCACCTGGAAGCGGTCCAGCTCGGCCAGCCGGCTGCGCTCGGCGAATACCTGGGCAGTGATCTCGGTGCAGCTGCAGAATACGCCGCCCACATTGCCGGTCTCGTCGCGCAGCGGCGCGTAGAAGAAGGAAAAATGGGTTTCTTCCGGATAACCATGGCGCTGCATGATCAGCATCAGGTCATTCATGGAAGTCGGCTCGCCGGCATAGGCCCGGTCCATGATCGGCCCCACCTCGTTGACCAGTTCGTGCCAGACATCGAAGAAGCGCCGCCCGAGCGCGGCAGGATGATGGTTGCCCAGGATCCCGGCATAGCCGTCGTTGTAGAGCAGTGAACGTTCCGGTCCCCAGACGGCGAACATCGGCTGATTCGCCGACAGCATCACGCCGACGATGGTACGCAGCGGCATCGGCCAGGTTTGCGGCCTGCCCAGGGGCGAATTGTCCCAGTCATGGTCGCGCATCATCCGACCCATCGTGCCGCCACCGGATAAAAAGCGTAAGGCCATCTGGTTTGCCTGTCGATGAAGAATAGCGAATATAGCGCGTCCGCTCATGGCGAATATTGCAACCGATCACGTGGCAGCCGGGTTGGACGTTGGTCCGGCCGCCACATTTTGCAAAAAATTGACTAGAGTCAATTAATTTATTTACAGAAACAAGCATGCTGGTCGATACTCGTGGTTAGTCCCGCCGCCGGCGGGAGCCCAATTCCATCTGCTGTGCTTCTTATGAAAAATCTGAAAATCGGATCACGTCTCGCCATTGGTTTTACCTGTGTGCTGGCCATGTTGCTGGTGCTGTCCGGCACCGCCATCTGGCGCATGCAGCATGCCGCCGACGCCACCGAGGAGCTGGTCAAGTCCAGCCTGCGCGACG